>DASUCM010000001.1:0-9330 GCA_036276035.1 Candidatus Limnocylindria bacterium
ATCCCCGCCGCGTTCCCGATCGTCGCGGGCCGCCTCAGCGACCGCATCGCGCTCGTCGGCCAGGCACCAGGCATCGTCGAGCAGAGCACGGGCATGCCGTTCTCCGGGCGTTCGGGGGCGATCCTGCGACGCTGGCTCGCCGACGCGGGCATCGGCGAGGACGAGCTTCCCTACCGGACCGCGATGACGAAGTGCTTCCCTGGCAAGGCGAAGAGCGGGGCGGGGGACCGCAAGCCCTCGCCGGCGGAGATCGCGCTCTGCGCGCCGTGGCTCGAGGAGGAGCTCGCGCTGCTGCGACCGCGCGTCCTCATGCTCATCGGGCAGCTCGCCATCGAGCGCTTCTGGGGCCGCGCGCCCCTCGAGACCGTCATCGGCCGGACGCGCCGCGAGGCCGACGGGCGCGTGCTCATCCCGTTCCCGCACCCGAGCGGCGCCTCCCGCTGGCTGAACGACCCGGCGCACCAGGCGCTGCTCCGGCGGGCGATCGCCCACCTCCGCCGGGAGGCGTCGCGCCTCCGGGCTTGACAACGCAGCCTATGCAGTCAGACTGCGGTGACGCAGGTGGCGCTCGGAAGCAGTGGCTCAGCAGCGACCGCAGGTGAGGACGAGTTCCTCACCACCGATGAGGTCGCCCGCCGCCTGCGCGTTCACCCCACGACCATCTTGCGCCGTCTCGGCGCGATGGAGGGCACCGACCCCGGGCGGATCCCCGCAGTGCGGGTCGGCCGCGTCTGGCGCATCCCCAAGCGGGAGTTCGAGGAGTGGCTCGCTCGATCGGCGACCGCCGGCACGTCCGTCGGCCGCCAGCGGCGGCTCTTTTGAACGTGCGCGCCAGACGACTCTCTGAGGAAAGGAGGTAGATGGAAATGGCAGCGAAGAAGAAGGCGGCGAAGAAGAGCACGAAGAAGGCGAAGAAGAAGTAGGTCTTCTTGCTCGTGGAGCGCCGCGGGCGGGCGGCGCCTCCACCAGTACATTCGGGGGATCCCCGGTCCTGTGCGTAACGATCGCGCAACACCGGTACGGACGTCCCCGTTCCCCTTACGTGCAGCTTCTCCGGGTAGCGACCTGCGTCGCGCTCGTTCTCCCCGCGCTCATGTGGGGGCTCGCTCGTCCGATCGCCGCGGACACGGTCAGCGCGATCACGATGCTCGGGCACCACAACGCGATGCGGTACGCGATCGGCGCGCCGACGCTCGTCGGCGACCCGCGCGTGACGCTCGCGGCGCAGAACCACGCGAACTACTCCTCGCTGAACGGCACCGGCGGTCACTACGAGACCGCGGGCAATCCCGGCTACACCGGCTACGGGCCGCGCGAGCGCGTCGCCGCCGCCGGGCTGAGCGCGACGTTCGTGAGCGAGGTGGCGGCGAGCTACAGCGGCGCCCTGTACGCGATGACCGAGCTATGGCACGCGCCGTATCACCGCCTCGGGATGATGCACCCGAGCGCGAGCCTCACCGGCTGGGGCCACTCCGATCTCAACGGCCGCTCGACGACCGTCGGCAACCTCGTCTACGACTTCGGCATCCGGTCCGTCGACTTCGTGCGCTCGCCGGCGCACGGGCAGGTCGTCCCGGCGTCGTGGAGCGGCAACGAGTCCCCGAGCCCGCTTCCTGCGGGAGTCCGCGGTCCGGTCGGCTACCCGATCATGGTCGTGTACTCCGGCGGGCAGAACGTGCAGATGCGCGCCGCCGAGATCGTCGCACCGGGTGGAGCGCGTGTCCCCTTCTACTACGTGACGCAGCTCTACGAGTACGACTACCAGGTGATCATCCCGCAGCGCCCGCTCGCGACCGGCACGACCTACCACGTGCGCTTCGACATCACGGTGAACGGCCGCTACGTCACGAACGAGTGGGACTTCACGACCGCAGGCGCGACCTCGGGCGGCGGCACGGTCCTGCCGCCCGCGCCGCCGACGTACAACTCCGGCTTCCTCGATCAGACGCCGTGGCCGACGCTCGCGCCCGGCGCCTCGACGCAGGTGACGCTGCGCTTCCGCAACACCGGCACCGGGACGTGGACCCGCGGCGTCGCCGGGAAGCAGGCGAACCTCGGCATCAACGGAGACTCGAAGTCGTTCGCGGCGCTCGGGATGTCGGTGAACTGGCTGTCGGCCGACCGCGTCGCGACGACGCAGGAGGCGACCGTCGCGCCCGGCGGGGTCGGGACCTTCACGTTCACGGTGCGCGCGCCGCTGCAGCCCGGCGAGTACCGCCTCCCGCTGCGGCCCGTCGTCGACGGCGTGCAGTGGATGGCCGACGAGGGCGTGTTCCTCGTGGTGAAGAGCGACAACGGCTTCCACGCCAGGTGGATCTCGCAATCGCCCTACCCGACGCTCAGCCCGGGCCAGGTGAGCGAGCCCCTCACGATCAGCTTCGCGAACACCGGCGGCGCGACGTGGACGCGCGGCGTGTTCGGGCAGCAAGTGAACCTCGGCATCAACCGCGACGACCGCACCTGGTCGTCGCTCGGCGTCGGCTGGCCGACCCCGGACCGCGTCGCCGTACAGGATCAGGCGACCGTCCCGCCGGGAGCGCTCGGCACGTTCACCTTCCGCGTGAAGGCGCCTGCGACTCCAGGCGTGTATGCGATCCATCTCCGTCCCGTCGCCGACGGCACCGTCTGGCTCGAGGACTACGGAGTGTTCCTCTACATCACCGTCCGCTAAAGAACTCTGTCCGGCGGCGGCGGTGATGTCTCGGGCTTAGGAGTCGGTGAAGACCACCTCGAAGCCCTGCCTGTCCTTCGGGCACACGATGCTCGCGGCGTAGGGCGGGTTCGGCGGGACGTCCGCGTGCTCCCGGGTCACGTGCCGCTGGGAGACCTTCGTGCCGCAGAACGGGCACGCGACCTTCCCGTCGATGAGCTCGATCCGCGACGCGCGCACGCGCCGCTTCGCGACGTCCGCCTTCACGGCCCGTAGTCTAGGTGCGTGGAGCAGCGGCCGAAGGGACGCACGAAGGTCGCGACCGAGACCGCGACGCTGAAGGTCGGTGACCGGGCGCCCGACTTCGAGCTCGAGTCCCACGATGGCCGGCGCATCTCGCTGGCGGGGCTGCGCGGGAAGAAGGTCGTCCTTGCGTTCTTCTCGTTCGCCTTCACCGCGACCTGAAGCGCGGAGGCGCCCGCGCTGAACGCCCTGCAGGGGCGTTTCGCGGGCGGCGGTGCCCAGGTCGTGGGCATCTCGTGCGACTCGACCCGCACGCTGAAGGCCTGGGCCGACTCGCTCGGCGGCATCGACTACCCGCTCTGCGCCGACTGGTGGCCGCACGGCAAGGTGACGGCGGCGTACGGAGTCCTCAACGAGGAGCTCGGCCGCCCGGAGCGCGCGATCATCGTCATCGACGGCGAGGGCGTGATCCGCTACATCGACGTGCACACGCTGCGCGAGGTCCCCGACGAGACGGAGATCGAGGAAGAGGTCAACAAGCTCGGCTAGCGGGTATCGCTACCTCGTCGGGATGAGGTAGGCCTTGCCCTCGCCGTCGACCGTGAAGCGCACGATGTCGCCCTCGCGCACCCCCGGCAGCGTGTCGCCGCGGACGAGGATCGCGCCGGCGCCGCAGTCCACCGACACCTTCTCACCGACGCTGCTCACGGTGCCCTCGACCGTGGCGCCCGGGCAGACGAGGTCGCCGGCGACGCCGGGTGTCGAGCCCGCGCTCACGTCGCGCGCGGCGTACTCGATCGCCATCGTCACGCGGTCCCCGATCGCGAGCCTCGCCTTGCGCGCCGCGCCCGTCGCGTCGCGGCCGCGGAGGTCGAGGCGCTCGCCGAGCTCCCCGGTGCGGATCGTGACGAGGAGATCGCCCCTGGTCCCGTCCAGCATCACGACGACGCCGCGCAGCGCCTGCCGGCGCCACTTCTCGATGAACGCGAGCTGCTCGAAGTCCATCACGCGCGTGGCACGATAGCCGCGTGATGCGCGCGGCGTTCTTCGACGTCGGCGACACCCTCATCGACGACCGGCGGACGCGCGACGTCCTGGCAGCCGGATGGCGCACGCGGCTCGAGGCCGCGTTCGGCGAGCGCGACTGGTACGACCGCTTCATCGAGGCGCGGCACGGCGGCGACGAGGAGGAGCCGGTCGCCCAGGAGACGCTCCGCTGGGTCGGGCGCTGGCTCCGGGACGAAGGTATCCCGGCGGACGACATCGATCTCGACGTCCTCCGCGACGCGATGGTGCTCCCGTTCGAGGGGCCGTCGATGTTGACGCCGGGCGCCGCGGACGCGCTGCGCTGGTGCAGGGCGCGCGGTCTCCGGATCGTCCTCGTCTCCAACACGCTGTGGCGCGGCGACGAGGACGCCCGCGAGGACTGGCGCTGCATGGGGCTCGCCGACGCGATCGACGGCTACGTGACCTCGCACAGCACCGGCTGGCGGAAGCCGCACCCCGCGATGTTCCGCCGGGCGCTCGAGCTCGCGCGCTGCGGCCCGGACGAGGCGTTCATGGTCGGCGACCGTCTTCGCGCGGACATCTGGGGCGCGCAGCAGGTGGGGCTGCGGACGGTATGGCGTGTCCCGAAGAGCGGGGTGCCGCAGTCGAAGGTGGACGTGACGCCGCACGCGACCGTCGACGAGCTCACCGAGCTGCCGGCCGCGATCGCCGGCTGGGTGTCGTGAGCGTGGAGGACCGTCGCGCCCGGCTCGTGCGGCACCTCGAGCTGAACGGGATCCGCGACCGCCGGGTCCTCGACGCGATCGGACGTGTCCCGCGCGAGCGCTTCGTGCCGGACCACCTCGCCGATCAGGCCTACGAGGACCGCGCCCTGCCGATCGGCGACGGCCAGACGATCTCGCAGCCATACGTCGTCGCGAAGATGACGGAGCTGCTGGATCCCCGGCCCGGCGATCACGTGCTGGACGTCGGCGGCGGCTCGGGCTACCAGGCGGCCGTGCTCGCGGAGCTCGTGCGCGACGTCGTGAGCGTCGAGCGTCACCCCGCGCTCGCCGCGGCCGAGGCCGCGCGGCTCGACGCGCTCGGGTACGCGAACGTGCGGGTCGTGCACGGCGACGCCTCGACGGGCTACGCGGGATCCGCGCCATACGACAGGATCGTCGTCGCGGCTGCCGCGCCCGCGCTCCATCCGGATCTCATCGCGCAGTGCGCGCCGCACGGCCGTATCGTCGCGCCGGTCGGCCCGCGTGACGGGCAGGTCCTCATCGTGCGCCACGGCGACGGTCGCATCGAGCAGGCCGGGCCGGTCGGATTCGTTCCGCTCGTCGGCAGGGGAGGCTTCACGGAGTGAGCGCGACGCTTTTCACGGGCGGACGCATCCACACGGGAACGGGCGCCTCGGCCGAGGCGCTGCTCTCGCGCGACGGGACGATCGTCGCCGTCGGCCGCCACGCCGACCTTGCGCGCGATGCGGGTCGGGCGGAGCGCATCGATCTGCGCGGCGGGCTCATGGTCCCGGGCTGGACCGACGCGCACGTCCACTTCATGTGGTGGGCGATCCAGATGGATCAGGTGGACCTGCGCGACAGCGCCACGCTGGACGATGCGCTCGCGCGCGTCGCGGAGCGGGCGCGCGCGTTGCCCGAGGGCGCGTGGCTGGTGGGTGGCCGGTTCGACAAGAACCGCTGGGGCCGGTGGCCGACCGCCGCCGAGCTCGACCGCGTCACGCACGGCCACCCGGCCGCGCTGCGCAGCCGCGACGGGCACTCGCGCTGGCTGAACAGCGCGGCACTGCGTGCGGCCGGCATCGGCGCGGCGACCATCCCGCCGGCCGGCGGCGAGATCGAGCGCGACGCCGCCGGAGAGCCGACGGGGATCCTGAAGGAGAACGCGAACTGGCTCGTCGACGCGGTGGTGCCGTCGCCGTCGCTCGACGAGCGCCTCGCCGCGCTGCGCCGCGGCCAGGTCGAGGCCTGGCGGCGGGGGGTCACCGGCATCGAGGACCTGGAGCCGGCCAACGCGCGCGAGGCATTCGCCGTGCTCGACGGGCGTGGCGAGCTCGGGCTCCGCGTGGAGATGGGGATCCCGCGGGGCGACCTGTCGGAGGCGACCGCCGCCGGGCTGCGCACGGGTACCGGAGGGGAGTGGCTCCGGACAGGCCACTGCAAGATCTTCACGGACGGCGCGCTCGGCTCGCAGACCGCAGCGCTCGAGGAGCCGTACGAGGGCAGCGACTCGCGCGGGATCCTCACCATCGAGCCGGACGACCTCGCGGCCGACGTGACGCGCGCGGCGGCGGCCGGCATCGCGGTGGCGATCCACGCGATCGGAGACCGTGCGGTCCGCGTCGCCCTCGACGCGATCGAGCCGACGCGGCGGTCCCACCCCGCGCTCCGCCAGCGCATCGAGCACGTCCAGCTCGTCCGCGAGGACGACCTCGCCCGCTTCGGCCGGCTCGGGGTCATCGCGTCGATGCAGCCGATACACGCGACGAGCGACCGCGACCTCGTCGATCGCTACTGGGGCACCGCGCGCGCGCGCAGGGCATATCCCTGGCGCACCCTCGCGTCGCACGGCGCCGTCCTCGCGTTCGGATCGGACGCGCCGGTCGAGCCGATCGACCCGCTGCTCGGGATCCATGCCGCGGTCGCGCGGCAGCGTCCAGGCGACAGCGACCGCTGGCACCCGGAGCAGGCGCTGACGCTTGACGAAGCGCTCGCCGGGTATGCCGCCGGAGCAGCCCACGCGACCGGCCGCGAGCGCGAACGCGGAACGCTCGTGCCCGGCCTGCGCTGCGACGCGACGATCGTCGAGCGGGACCTCGCGGCCGTGCCTGTCGGCGAGTGGCCGGAGATCGGGGTCAGCGGAACGGTGACGGGCGGCGTCGTTCGCCATGCTGGGGGGCTCGGCTGAAGGGCCGGCGCCGTCCGCGGCCGCGCCCGTAGCATTGGCGCGTGGCCGCCTCCGACGATCCGATCGAGTTCGCGGGCGGGGTCCTGGGCCGCGATCGGCACGTGTGCGCGTTCTTCGCCACGCGCGACGAGGAGTACCGCGTCCTGATGCCCTTCATCAGCGAAGGGATCGCGCGCGGCGACAACGCGTACCACATCGTCGATCCCTCGCTGCGCGAGGACCATCGCCGCCGCCTCGCGGAGTCGGGGGTCGCCGTGGCGGAGGCGGAGCAGCGAGGGCAGCTCGAGATCAAGGAATGGCAGGACGCCTACCTGAGGGACGGCCGCTTCGACCAGGACCGGATGCTGGCGCTCATCCAGGAGGTCCTCGAGGCGGGGAAGCGGAAGGGCACCGGCCTCACGCGCCTCGTCGCGCACATGGAGTGGGCGCTCGAGGACTTCCCCGGCGTCTCGGACCTCGTGAGCTACGAGACCCGGTTGAACTACATCCTGCCGAGGTACCGCGACCCCGTCATATGAATCTATGACAGCGCCAAGTTTGGCGCCCTCGTCGCGCTCGACATCCTGCGCACGCATCCGATGACGATCCTCGGAGGCGTGCTGCAGCGGAATCCGCTGTACGTCGGGCCGGACCGCTTCCTCCAAGAGCTCGAGGATCGCGCGCGGGCGGGGTGACCGTGCGGGACCCCGCGGAGGCGCCGCCATCCGCCGCTGCCGACGACGCGGCAGAGGCGCTGCTCGGCGACCTGTTCGTCCTCACGTCGCTGCCGGCCCTGTGGATCGACCGCAGCGGGGAGCGCATCGTCGAGGACGCTCTCACGCTGGTGCGGCGGATGAGGACGCTCGACGTCGCGTGCGCCCAGTACGTCGACGGGTCCGGACGCACGAGGCAGGTGATCCCAGCGGTGGCAGCGGAGCCGGAGGCGCGCGCGTCGGCCGCCGTGCTGGACCGCCTGCCGCTCATGCGCGGCGGCGCCGAGGAGGTCCACACCGTCCTCGCCGACGGGGCCGAGCTGCGCGTGGTGCTCGCGCCCCTCGGCGCAGCCGGAGCCGCGGGGACGCTGGCCCTGGGCTCGCGCCGGCCGGCCTTCCCGACGCGCGCCGACCGCGTCGTCATCGACGCGACCGCCAACCAGGCCGCCATCGCGCTGCGGTCGGCGTCGCTCTACGAGCGGCTGCGCGATGCCGACCAGCGCAAGGACGAGTTCCTGGCGACCCTCGCGCACGAGCTCCGCAACCCGCTCGGGGCGATCAGCAACGCGGCCCAGTTCCTCGTGCGGGCCGAGCGTGACCCGCAGCGCACCGAGATGCTGAACGTCGTCACGCGGCAGGTCGGGCATCTCTCGCACATGATCGACGGTCTCCTCGACGTCTCGCGTCTCACCAGAGGCGTGGCGACGATCGAGCGGTCCAGCATCGACCTCAGAGAGAGCGTCGAGCGCGCCGTCGCGAGCATGCGCGTCGGCCGCCGGCTCGACCGGCACGTCGTGGACCTGACGCTCTGCGCGGAGCCCCTGGAGATCGACGCGGACGAGGCGCGGATCGAGCAGATCATCGCGAACCTCGTCGACAACGCGACGAAGTTCACGCGCGCGGGCGGGCGGATCGAGATCGTCGTCGAGCGACGGGGCGAAGCGGCGGAGATCCGCGTGCGCGACGAAGGCGTCGGCATCCCGCAGCAGTTCCTACCGCACGTCTTCGAGCTCTTCGCGCAGGCGCCGCGGCCGCTCGACCGGTCCAGCGGCGGCCTGGGCATCGGCCTCGCCGTCGTGAGGGAGCTTGCGCACCTCCACGGAGGACGGGTCCGCGCCGAGAGCGAGGGCCCGGATCGGGGCAGCACCTTCACGGTCTGGCTCCCGCTCGCCCCGCGTGAGCGCCCGCGCCCGCCGGGGGCCGGCGCGCCACCGGCCGAGAGGCCCGCCCCGCGCAGCGTCGTGCTGGTCGAGGACAACGCCGACGCTCGCAGCGCGCTCCGCCAGCTGCTCGAGCTCGACGGTCACACCGTCACGGTCGCGATCGACGGTGAGCAGGGCGTCGAGACGATCCTCGGTACGCTGCCGGATGTCGCGCTCGTGGACGTGGGGCTGCCTGCGATGGACGGGTACGCCGTGGCCGGCGCCGTACGTGGGGACCCGCGCGCGGCGGGCGTCACGCTCGTCGCGCTCACCGGCTACGGGCAGCCCGCCGACCGGGAGCGCGCGCTCGCTGCCGGCTTCGACTCCCACCTCGTGAAGCCGGTGGACCAGGAGGCGCTCGCCCGCGTCCTCGCCGGACCCGCACGCTCGGCCGCGACCGGGACGCGCTAGTTCAGGGCAGGCCCCTCGCCGCTCGTGCGCAGCCGCAGGAGCAGCTCGCGCAGGAGCGCGTTCTCGCGGTCGAGGAGCCGCAGCTCCGAGCGCAGACGCTCCTCGACCGACGGAGCCTCGAGCAGGCGTTGCCGCTCGCGCGGTTCGATCGCCAGCCCGCTCGCGACGCGGTACGCGACGTCGCGCGGCGTCCCCTCGCGCATGTCCCTCG
>DASUCM010000002.1:0-2672 GCA_036276035.1 Candidatus Limnocylindria bacterium
TTCGCGCGGTCCTGGCCGATGACGTACTGGTCGAGCGTGTCGTTGATGCGGCGGGGGCTCGGCACCTTCTGGCCCGCGGTGCGGGCCTTCGGGGCCTCCATGAACTCCTCGTCGACGATCTCGCGGCAGAGCGTGATGCACTCGTCGCAGATGTAGACGCCCTGGCCCGCGATGAGCTTGCGGACCTGATCCTGGCTCTTGCCGCAGAACGAGCAGCGGTAGGGCTTGCCGCCCTTGGCCGTCGTGGTCATCGGACGGCCACGGGCTCCTTGTCCTTGTCCTTGGAGGTCTCGGCGGCCGGCTCGTCCGCCTTGGCGAGCGAGATGAGGGACTCCTTGCCCACGTAGACCTCGTCGATGAGGCCGTACGCGCGCGCCTCCTGCGCCGACATGAAGCGGTCGCGCTCGGAGTCGCGCTTGATCTTCTCGACATCCTGGCCGGTGTGGTGCGCGAGGATGTCGGAGAGACGGCCGACGAGGGTCTCGAGCTCCTTCACCTGGATGATCACGTCGGGGGTGTTGCCGCGGAACCCGCCCGAGCCCTGGTGGATCATGATCCGCGCGTTCGGGAGCGCGTAGCGCTTCCCCTTCGATCCGGCGGCGAGCAGGACCGCCGCCATCGAGGCGGCCTGGCCGATGCAGACGGTGTTCACGGGGGCCTTCAGGTACTGCATGGTGTCGTAGATCGCGAGCCCGCTCGTGACCACGCCGCCCGGCGAGTTGATGTACAGGTAGATGTCGCGCTCGGGATCCTCGGACTCGAGGAAGAGGAGCTGGGCGATGATGAGGTTCGCCATGTGATCCTCGATCTGGTCGGTCACGAAGATGATCCGGTCCTTGAGCAGGCGCGAGTAGATGTCGTAGGCGCGCTCCCCGCGTCCGGACTGCTCGACGACCATCGGGACCAGCGTCATCTTCACTTCCTCCGCTCCGCAGATCGGGCCGCAACTGAGTGTACCGAGCCTATCCCCCCGCTCCCCTTGCACTGCGGTCTCGATCGAGCGAGCGCGTCAGCTCGTCCGCGAGCGCCACGAGATCCGCCGTCGGTCCCTCGCGATCGCGCAGGGACCGCTCGATCTCGCGAGCGAGCCGCGTCGCCTCCGGGAACCCGAAGATCGAGGCTGCGCCGGCGAGGGTATGGGCCTCGGCGATCCCGGCCGCGCGGCGGTCGTCGGTGAGCGCGCCGGCCGCGGCGGCCCGGGCGACCTCCCGGAGCACCTCCAGGCGCTGCGCCGTCTGCACCCGGTGCTCCGCCCAGATGGCGTCGAGTTCCTCTTCGTCACCCACTCTGAGCAGCCTACCCAGGGACGGCCAGAAGCGACCTATGGCGGGAAGCTACCAAGCCGCCCATCATGCGAGCGCATGCGACGCATCCCGCGTTCGCGCGCGTTCTACCTGCTGGCCTCGGCGGCGTACGCCGTGGTCGTCTACGTCGTGGTCCAGCTCGTCTACCAGGCGGAGGAGATCGCCGCCGGCCTGGCCCCGCAGCGGGACCTCCTCGACCTGGTCACGAACGCGTTCCGGCTGCACCTGGTGAGCTTTGTGCTCTTCCTCGCCTTCCTTGTGATCGCGGCCCAGGCCGCGTACCGCATCGCCTCGACCGTCACGGCCGCGCTCGTGGCGGAGGAGCGTCGCGCCGCGGACCTCGCGCTCGTGACGAGCCTCTCGTCCCGCCTCGCGGGAATGCAGGAGCCGCGGGAGATCGGGCCGGTCGCGACGGCGAGCGTGCGTGAGGCCGTCGCGGCGACGACGACCGTCGCGTTCATGGCCTTCGACGACGACACACAAGGGTTCCGCATCATCGCGGAGGAGGGTCCCGGCGCGGGTCCGGTACGCGAGCGTATCTACCCCGTGAGCATCCTCCCGGAGGAGGTCCGCGCGCAGACCATCGAGCGGCGAAAGCCGCTCGTCATCCCGGACACGGCCGTCGAGGCGACGTTCTGGGCGGCGCTCGCGGCGAAGTTCCCGGCTGTCGCGGGAGCGCGCACCTTCGCCGTGCTACCCCTCGTCTCCCGTGACCGCCTCCGCGGCGCGCTCACGCTGCGCGATCCGAGCCCGAACGCGCTGCCGCAGAGCCGCTTCGAGCTCGTGACGCTCCTGGGGCACACCATCGCCGACGCGCTCGCAAGCGCGGCGAACGTGGAGGAGGCGACCCAACGCGCCGAGCGCGAGGCGCTCGTGAACAGGATCGCCCAGCGCGCGCGCGCCAGCCTCGACTCGAACGAGGTGCTCCGCCGCGGGCTCGAGGACCTCGCGGGCGCGCTCGAGGTCTCGCGCGCGATCGTCGTGCTCGGGACCGGCCCGGACGACCTGCGCGTCGCGCACGAGTGGACACGACCGGGGATCCCGACGCTCGGCCCCGGCTCCCAGCGCGTGCCGCTCTCGCGCATCGCCGCACGCACCGGCGAGACCGTAGCGGTGAAGGACGTCCAGTCCGACGAGCGGTTCGTGCAGAGCGGTCGCAACGAGCTCGCCGACCTCGTCGCGATCGGGACACGTGCGGCGATGGCAACGCCCATCGGGGCCCGCGGGCAGATCATCGGCGTGCTCGCCGTCCACATGGTCGGCGCCACGCGCGAGTGGACACCCGAGGACTGCCGGCTGCTCGAGGCGGTCGCGAACGAGCTGCGGGTGTCCATGGAGCTCACGCGCCTGTTCCAGGCGAGGCAGCGC
>DASUCM010000003.1:0-10759 GCA_036276035.1 Candidatus Limnocylindria bacterium
TCGACGAAGAGCACGCTGCCGGGCTCGAGGTCGGTGAGGATCGCGGCGAGGTCGCCCGCGCGCTCGAGCGCCGGGCCGCTCGTGACGCGCATCTGCACCCCGAGCTCGTTCGCGATGACGTGCGCGAGCGAGGTCTTCCCCACGCCCGGCGGGCCGTAGAGCGCGACGTGCTCCATCGCCTCACCGCGGCCTTTCGCCGCCTGGATGAGGATCCGGAGGTTCCCCTTCACCTTCTCCTGATTGATGTACTCGTCGTCATCGAGCCGCTGCGGGCGGAGCGAGGTGTCCAGCGGGCGGTCCTCCTCCCGTGCCTGCGGCGCGCCGGGCCGCGCGCTCGCGGCCTGGGTCGCGCCGGGACGCGCGCTAGCGGGCTTCACGCATCCGCCGCACGGTGTCGCCGAGCTCGCGCGCTGCACCGTCACGCGGGATGTGGCGCGCCTCGCTCTCGCTCCGCAGCTTCCACTCGATCGTGCCCGCCGCGAGGCCGCGCTTGCTCACGGTCACGCGGACCGGGATGCCGATGAGGTCCGCGTCCGCGAACTTCACGCCCGCCGACTCCTCCCGGTCGTCGAAGAGCACCTGCACGCCCTCGTGCTCGAGCGTCGCGACGAGCGACTCCGCGGTCTCACGCACCGTCGCGTCGCTCATCGGCAGGGCGACGACGTGGACCTCGTAGGGCGCGACGGCGAACGGCCAGACGATCCCGCGCTCGTCGCGGCAGGTCTCGATGATCGTCTGCACCGCGCGGCCGACGCCGATGCCGTACGACCCCATGACGAACGGCTTGCGCGTGCCGTCCTGCGCGAGGAACGTCGCGCCCATCTTCTCGGAGTAGTACGTGCCGAGCTTGAAGATGTTGCCGACCTCGACGCCGCGCCGGAGCGTCAGCGCCCCGCCGCAGCGCGGGCAGGCGTCCCCCTCCCGCACGTCGTGGACGTCGGCCCGCTCTCCCTGGAAGTCGCGGCCCGGCACGACGTCGCGCAGGTGCGCGTCCTTCTTGTTCGCACCGGAGACGTAGCCCCGCTCCCCGACCGAGGTGTCGACGACGATGCGCGCCTTGAGCCCGACCGGGCCGACGTAGCCCGCAACGCCGCCGCTGCGCTGGAAGTCCGCGTCGTCGGCGAACCTGATCTCCCCGACGTCGAGGAGCTTGCGGAGCTTCGCCTCGTTCGCCTCGCGATCGCCCGGCAGCACGACGGCGACCACCTCGCCGCCCTTCCCCTTCACGAGCACGGTCTTCAGGAAGTCGGACGCCTGCAGCTTCAGGGACCCGACGAGCGCCTCGATCGTCGCCGTGCCCGGGGTCGCGAGCTCCGTGGGCGCGGGCACGCCTCCGGCCGCCGGCGCGTGCTCGATGCGCCGCGACGCCTTCTCGTTGTTCGCGCGGTAGTCGCACGACGAGCAGATGAGGATCTTGTCGTCCCCGGCCTCGGTGAGCACCTGGAACTCGTGCGCGACGTCGCCGCCCATCGCGCCGGTGTCGGACTCGACGCTGATCGCGTCGAGGCCCATGCGCTGGAAGATGCGCACGTACGCCTGGTGCTGTAGCCCGTACGCGCGGTCGAGCCCGTCGGTGTCGGCATCGAGCGAGTAGGCGTCCTTCATGACGAACTCGCGCACCCGCAAGAGGCCCGCGCGCGGGCGCGCCTCGTCCCGGCCCTTCGACTGGAAGTGATAGACCATGATCGGCAGCTGGCGGTACGAGAGGACCTCGTTGCGCGCGTGGTGCGTGACGACCTCCTCGTGCGTGTACGACACGAGGAAGGACCGCCCGCCGTGGTCCTTCAGCTTGAACAGGATCGCGTCCATGCCGTCCCAGCGGCCGGTCTCCTGCCAGAGCTCCGCCGGCGTCATCACCGGCATCTCCATCTCCTGACAGCCGATGCGGTCCATCTCCTCGCGGATGATCTGTTCGACCTTCTTCGCGACGCGGAAGCCGAGCGGCAGCCACGAGTACAGGCCGGCAGCCGTCTGGCGCGCGACCGCGGCGCGCAGCATGAGCTGGTGCCCGGGGGTCTGCGCGTCTGCCGGTGCCTCGCGCAAGGTGCGGCCGAAGAGCGTCGACTGTCTCATCTCATGAACTCCGAGGGTGTTTCTTCACGTGCGCCGTCATCCGGCCGGCGCCGCAGCGGCGCCGGCTAGCGCGGGGATCGGCGCGGAGACCCTCGGAGCGTGCGCATCGAAAGCGAGTCTAGCGGGGCCGCCGGGCGAGGAGCGGCTTTGCCGCGACGAGCCGCAGGGTCCCCGGTAGCCGGCCCGACGAAGTCGGGCCGGGACCGGGGATCAACGGTCAGTCGGAGGCGCTCTCCGCGGTCGAGGCGAAGCGGACGACGTTCGAGGAGGTCTGCTCGGTCATCTTCGAGGTGCCCTGGAAGAAGACACCGCGCTCGATGACGAGGGCGGGGGTCGTGACGTCGCCCTTCACCCGGGCCGGCTTGTGGAGCTCGACCGCGGCGCTCGCGCTGATGTTGCCGGTGATCTCCCCGTGCACGATGAGCGTGCCGCAGCTGATCTCGGCGCTCACCTTCGCGCCCTCGCCGACGATGAGGGTGTCGGACGTGGTGATCTCGCCGCTGAAGGTGCCGTCGATGCGGACGGTGCCCTCGAACGTGAGCTTGCCGTCGAACTCGGAGCCTTTGCCGAGGAGCGCGTTCAGCTCGCCGGTCCCGGCGGGCCGCGTCTGGGCTGCGCTGTCGTAGCGCGGTGCGGCGGTGTCGTAACGCTGAGACGTCGTGTCCGGTCGCGTCGTCGAAAGTGCCATCTTGTCCTCTCCTTCGCGTTCGGTGGTCGTGAGCGGCAGCGTCACTGCCGGCGTGCTCTCGCTCCGTTTGCCGATGCCTCGCATCATCTCGTCCTTCTCCTTCTCGCTACGCGAGCGGCCGGGCGACGAGCGCCCAGACGCGGTCTTGGATCTCGGGGTCCGTCCGCTCGTCGTGACGCACGCGGACGAGCTCGGTCTGCTGCTGGTACTGCGTCGACAGCCGCATGATCATCTCGAGCGCGGCGGTGCGCTCCGGGCTGTCGGGCCACTGCATGGTCTCGACGCGCGCGCGCTGCAGGCGCTGGTGCACGCGTTCGAAGCGCACGTGGCCCGGCTCCCCGGGCCAGCGCTGCTTCGAGAACTGGATGCCATGCACGAACAACGTGTCGACGAGGACCGCGTCACGGAGATCGTTGCGCACGAACTCGTTCACCGAACGCGGGGGGACGAGCTCCGTCGGGGTCACGCCGTGCGGCTTCCCGTAGAACTTCGCGCCCTGCACCCGGCCGGCGAAGTGGCAGTCGACGAATTCGGCGGTGTCGGACGTCCAGCCCTCGAACCGCGCGCCATCGAACGTGCAGCCCTCGAAGCGGCTCGGCCCGGGTGACGACCTGCGCAGATCGGCCCCGTCGAAGCGGCACTCGCGGAAGAGCGAGCGCATCGGGTTCGTGAAGAGCGGTTGGAGACGCGCATCGAACGTGAGCCCGCTGAAGTCGCAGCGCACGAACACACAACCGGTCGTACGCAGCTCCGCGAAGGCGGCTTTGCGGAAGTCGACGCCCTCGACCGTGGCGCGCTCCCACGAGACGAGGCCGGGCTGGGTGGCGTCGGGGACGGTCACGAGCGTCACGCTGGCCACAACGGGCGCCCAGGTCAAGCGGTACGGTCGGCTGACCCTCCCGCTAGCTGCGCTGGCCCGCCGGCACCGAGCGGCCCGGGGTGAGCTGCCCCTCGTGCGAGGCCTTCGGCGCCTTGTCCGCGTAGGGCTCCTTGCCGTTCTCGATGAGGATCTGGTCGATCTCGCGCAGGAGCGCGTCCATGAGCTCGGCCTCCGGGTAGACGCCGACGACCTTGCCCTTGCGGAAGATCGCGCCCTTCCCCACTCCGCCCGCGATCCCGACGTCCGCGTCCTTCGCCTCGCCGGGCCCGTTCACCTCGCAGCCCATGACCGCGACCTTCATCGGCACGGGCAGGGCGCGCAGACGTTCCTCGGCCACTTTCGCGAGCGGGATGAGGTCGATGTCCGCGCGCCCACAGGACGGGCACGCGATGAGCGTGAGCCCCTGATCGCGGAGGCCGAGCGACTTCAGGATGTCGAACCCCGCCTTCACCTCCATGACCGGGTCCTCGGAGAGCGAGACGCGGATGGTGTCACCGATCCCCTCGTAGAGCAGGACGCTCATCCCCGCGGTCGAGCGGATCGATCCGGAAAGGAGCGTGCCGGCCTCGGTGACGCCGAGGTGCAGCGGGTACGGGACCGCCTTCGCAAGCCGGCGGTACGCCGCGACCATCGTCGGGACGTCGAACGCCTTCACGCTCACGACGATGTCGTCGAAGTCGAGCGACTCGAGGATCGCGATCTCGCTGAGCGCGAGGTCGACCATGCGCTGCGCCTCGTCGCGCAGCTCGCCGGGCTGGCGGTCGCCGATGGAGCCGTGGTTCACGCCGATGCGGATCGGCGTGCTCTGCTCCTTCGCGCGCTTCACGACCTCCCGGATCCCGTCCTTGTTGTGGAGGTTGCCGGGGTTCAGCCGGAGCTTGTGGACGCGGGCGTCGAGCGCCATGAGCGCGAGGCGGTAGTCGAAGTGGATGTCCGCGACGATCGGCAGGATCGAGCGCCGCACGAGCTCCTTCAGCGCCTCTCCCGCTCTCTTGTCGGGGACCGCCACGCGGGCGATCTCGCAGCCCGCCTCCTGCAGCTGCTCGATCTGGCGGATGGTCGCCTCGATGTCGTGCGTGAGGGTCGTGCACATGGACTGGACGGCGACCGGCGCGCCGTCGCCGACGGCGGTCCCACCGACCCAGACCCGCTTGCTCGGCCGCCGCGGGCGCGGGCCGATGCGGTCCTGCGGGAGGTTCAGGTCGACGCTCAGCGGCGAGAGGCTCATCACGTACCAGAGTACGCTCCGATCCGTGCGAACCGGTCTCGTGCGTGAGATCCCGTTCGCGCTCGGCATCGCGCTCGGGCTCGGGGTCCTCATCCTCTTCGGATTCGCCGAGCGGCGCGCCGAGATCGTCCGCATCGCCGACTTCTCCGGCTTCTGGGCCGGCGCGCGGGCGCTCGTCCTCGGGCTCGACCCGTACGACGCGCGGACGTGGCTCGCGACGACGCAGCAGCTCGGCACGCAGCGGCCTGACACCGCCGTCTACGGGTACCCGCCGCACGTCGCGCTCGCGCTCGTGCCGTTCGCGCTCCTGCCGGTCGAGGTCGCCGCGGGCATCTGGGCGATCGCGACGATGCTCGTCGCCGCGCTCGGCGTGCGCGCGCTGCTGAGGACCGCGCTCCCGGACGCGCCGGTGGCGCACACGCTCACCGGCCTCGCGCTCTTCGCCTCGCAGCCCGCGCTCACGTCGTTCGTGATCGGCCAGTGGACGTTCCTCCTGGTCGGCTGCGTCGCGCTCGCGGTGGCGCTCGCGCTGCGCGGCAGCGCGCTCGCGGGCCTTCTGCTCACGCCGCTCGTCGCGAAGCCGCAGCTCGCGCTCACGGCGCCCTTCGCGCTCCTGCTCGTCCTACGGGGCCGGCGGCTGTGGACGCTGGCGCTGATGGGCTCCGTCGCCGGGATGCTCGCCGTCGCGGGCTGGCTCGCCGCGCCCGGGTGGCTCGGCGCGTGGTACGCCGCGGTCCCCGGGCGGCGGGTCGAGGCGCTGCCGCGCAACGCGACGACGTGGGGCGCGGCAGTCGACCTCTTCGGCGAGGCAGGCCTCTTCCTCGCGGCGCTCGTGGTCGTCGCCGGCGCCATCGCCCTCCTGCGCTTCGCGAGGCGACCCTCGGCGGCGCTCGCCGCGACGCTCGCGTACGGCCACGTCCTCGCTCCGTACTCCTGGGCCTACGACCAGCTGCTCCTCCTCGTGCCGGCGCTCGCGGCGGCGGCCTCGCTGCCCGCACGGCTCGGCGCGTCTCTCGTCGCCGCGGTGTCGACCTTCCTCGTGTTCGTCTCGCCGCTGCTGTACGCGCTCGCAGTGAGCCGCGGCCGCGAGAGCCTGAGCGGCGTCGTGCCTGCGATCGTGTTCGCCCTCCTCGTCGTGATGCTCTGGCGCGACCGGCGTGCGGTACCCTCGCCCTGACGCGAAGCCAGCGATCAGGGGAGGACACGGAAATGGCGAAAGAGCTGTCGGTCACCCTCGAAGACAAGCCGGGCACGCTCGCGAAGCTCACCGAAGCGCTCGGCGCGGCCGGCGTGAACATCGAGACCTTCTTCGTCGCACCGGGCCCCTCGGGGAACTGCCGGATCCTCGTCGAGGACGCCGCTGCCGCGCGCAAGGCGATCGAGGCCGCGGGCTTCAAGGTCACCGCCGAGCGCGACGCGATCGCCGTCGAGCTCGAGGACCAGGCCGGCTCGCTCGGCAAGGTCGCCCGCAAGCTCGCGAACGCGCAGGTGAACATCGAATCCGCCTACGTCGCGGGCGGCGGGAACGGCAAGAAGAAGAAGGTCGTGATCATCACGCAGGACGCCGCGAAGGCGAAGGGGCTGCTCTAGGGGCTAGGCGCTCGCCCCCGTATAGCTCTTCAGGCCGCGCCGCCAGAACCACGTCGCGAAGACGACCGAGAAGATCGTGCCCGCGAGCATCGCGGCGAGCGACTCGGGTGAGAGCCGCCCGGAGATCGCCTCGGCGGGCACGGTCACCGCGATGCCGATCGGCACGACCGTCGCGAGCGTGAGGCGCAGCCAGCCAGGGTAGACGTCGATCGGGAAGCGGCCGGCGTCGGTGAAGGCCCAGAAGATCGCGAGCAGGTTCTCGATGCGCACGAACCAGAAGGCGAGCGTCACGAGCGTCAGGAGCAGGGCGTACACGCACGCGATGCCCGCGACGAGCGTCACGAGGAACACGAGGACCGAGCCGAGCGTGACGCTGTTGCCCAGCATGACGAGCCCCGCGCTCATCACGCCGACGCCCATGAACAGGTCGACGACGCGCACGAGGCTGAGGTGGCGGGTGCTGACGAGGAACTGCGCGCTCGCGGGCTTCAGCAGCGTGAAGTCGAGCGTGCCCTGACGCACGTGCTCCATGAGCCGCTCGAAGGACGGCGAGAACACGATGTTCACGCCGCCCTGGACGAGGTAGTACACGCCGGTGAGCGCGACCATCTGCGGCAGGGACCAGCCGTTCAGCGACCCCGTGTGCGAGAAGATGACGAGCACGGCGGCGAGGCTCGTGCCGACCACGAGCAGCATCTCGAAGATGCCCATGAAGAAGTTCGTGCGGTACTCCATCTCGAACTGGAACTCCGTCGAGAGGAACGAGCGGAAGATCCGGAGGTAGCGGCCCACCGCTACGCACCCACAGCCGAGTACTGACGCAGGCCGGAGCGCCATGCGAAGGTGAACGCGACGTAGGTCAGGCCGAGCCAGACCGCCTGCGCGCCGATGATGAGCAGCGACGAGGTGAGGGTCGTCGAGCCGCGCAGGATCTCGGTCGGCGCGCCGAGCATGTACCAGAACGGCAGCGCGTAGCTGATCGCCTGCAGCCAGTCCGGCACGAGCGAGATCGGCGCGATCTGCCCCGCGAAGATGAAGCTCGCGCGCATGAAGAGCGTGTTCGCGGTGCGCATGCGCGTCACCCAGAACGCGAGGGTCGCGATGAGCCACGTGAACATGAAGGCGAGCTCCGCGGCGAGGAACACGCTCGGCACGAAGAGCAGCACGTGGAAGGGCTGGGTGTCGAAGCGCGCACCGAAGGTGAGCACGACGCCCACGAGGACCGCGGAGAGCGGCAGGATCGTCGTGAGCTTGAAGACCGCGTTGTCGACGATGCTGTAGTGGAGCGGGTGCAGCGGCCTGAGCAGCTTCGGCGAGAGCCTGCCCTGCCGGATCTCGAACTCGAACTCGTGCGAGTTCCAGGCCATCGTGAGGTGCGTGACGAGGGTGAGGCACACGAAGTACGTCGTGAAGTCGCCCACGCTGAAGCCTCCGACGCTGCCACCCTGCGTCGACGCGACCGCCGCCCAGGCGGCGAGGAAGATGACCGGCCGGATGATCGCGAAGAGCATCCACAGGAGCGCCTGGATGCGGTACTGAGCGGCCTGCTGCAGCTGGGCGACGAGCAGCGCGCGGTACGTCGCAAGCAGCTTCACCGAGCGACCCCCGCGAGCTCGCGCTGGCCGCCCGTGCCGTCGAGCTGCTCGCCCGAGAAGACGCGGTCAATGACCTCCTCGATCGGCGGATCCTCGAGCGAAAGGTCGGCGAGCGATTCGCCGAGATCGCGCACGAGGCGCGCGGTCGTCTCCGCCGCCTGAGCGCGCGGGACCCGTATCTTCACCTGGCCGCCCACGTCCGACACGACCTGCCCGTAGGCGCTCAGGTCGCGCGCCCCACCGCGGAGCGTGGCCCCGACGAGCTTGTACGGCGCCATGCGCTCCGCGAGATCGGCGAGCGCGCCGTCGTAGAGGATCCGGCCGTGGTGGATGACGATGACGCGCCGGCAGAGCGCGACGATGTCGTCCATGTAGTGGCTCGTGAGCAGGATCGTCGCGCCGCTGCGGCGGTTCAGCTCCCGGATGAAGGTGCGGATGCGCGCCTGCATCGAGACGTCGAGCCCGAGGGTCGGCTCGTCGAGGAAGACCACCTCCGGCCGGTGCAGCAGCCCGGCGGCGAACTCGACCTTCATGCGCTCGCCGAGCGACAGCTGGCGGACCGGCTTGTGCAGCAGCGGGGCGAGCTCGAGCAGCTCGGTGAGCTCGTCCAGCGTGCCCTTGTACTGCGCGTCGCCGATCGCGTAGATCTCCTTCAGGACGAGGAACGAGTCCGCGGCCGGGATGTCCCAGACGAGCTGGGTGCGGTTCCCCATGAGCAGGGTCATGCGGCGGAGGAAGCGGTCCTCGCGCCGCCACGGGACGTGACCGAGGACCTGCGCCTCGCCGCCCGTCGGGAAGAGCAGGCCAGAGAGCATCTTCAGGGTCGTCGTCTTGCCCGCGCCGTTCGGGCCGAGGAAGCCGACGACCTCACCCGGCTCGATGCCGAAGTCGATCCCCGCGACCGCGGGCACGTCCTTGTACCTGCGCTTCACGAGCGAGCGGAACGTCGCGCCGAGGCCCGTCTCGCGCTCGTGCACGCGGTAGATCTTCTTCAGGTCGCGGACGGATACGACCGGCGCTGTCATGGCCGGCGAGCGTAGCCCAGCGCCACGGCGCTGACACCGTCACGTAGGCTGCATTCGTGGCGACGGGCGATCCGCGCGCGGCGCGACCGCACATCCCGGGCTACGGCATCCCGAAGACGCGCAGAGGGATGCTGCCGTGGGAACAGGTCGCGGCGGCGCTCGCGCGGTCGCCGCGCTACTGGATCGCGACGACGGACAGCGACGGCGCCCCGCACGTCATCCAGCAATGGGGCGCCTTCATCGACGGGAGCCTGTACTTCGAGGGCGGCTCGCACACGCGCTGGGCGCGCAACCTCGCGCGCGATCCCCGCGTCGCCGCGAGCGCCGAGGCGGAAGGGCTCGCGATCATGGTCGAGGGCCGGGTCGACCGGCTCACGCCCGACGCGACGCTCGCGAACGCGATCATCGGCGCATATCGCGAGAAGCCCTACGGCTACGTGCCGGAAGTCAAGAACTGGGAGGGCGACGGGCTCGTCGCCGTGCGGCCGGCGAAGGTCTTCGCCTGGAAGGTCGACAGCTTCAACACCACCGCGACGCGCTTCACGTTCGGCCCGCCGGTCACGGCCTCCCCGCCCCGAGCTCGTGGACGTAGTGCACGAGCTGCCAGCGCTCGCCCTCGCTGAGCAGGCCACGCCACGCGGGCATCGCGGTGCCCGGCACGCCCCGCGCGATGTAGTAGTAGAGCTCGCCGTCGTTGTGCTGCGGGGCGTGGAGCAGCAGGTCGGCCGGCGGTGGATGGAGCCCGGCCGCGGCCGGCCCGTCCCCGCGACCGCGCACGCCGTGACATGCGACGCAGTGGATCTGGTAGAGCGCGCGGCCCGCGTCGGCGGAGGCATTGCTGTGGACGGCCGGGGCTTCGATGCCGGACGCGCTCTCGAACCCCTTCAGCCACGCGAGGTCGGGCGTCGTCGCAGGGATCGCCGCCGCGAGCAGGCCCGCGGCGAGGAAGCGCGCGAGCCCCAGGCGCGCCCGGCGCGTCACGCGTCGGCGGCGCTTCCCTCGCGGCGCGCCTTCGCCTGCCGCCGCTCCACGTACACGCTCGCGGCGATGAACAGGATGACCGCGAAGGCGAGCAGCATCCCCTGGCGATCTGGCACCGACAGGTCGAACACCGGAGCGGCCGCGCTCGCAGGAACGGCGGTCGCGGCCGGTACGGCCGGCTGTGGGGCCGTGGCCGGAACGACGATGGTCCTGGGCACTGGCGCGGCGGTCGCGGGCGGAGCGACGCCGACCAGCGTCACCGTGCCCGCTGCGCCGTTCAGCGGGACCGTGAAGTCGAAGACGTCGCCACCGATGTCGAGACGGCCGCTGTGGACGGTCTGCCCGTACGCGGTGAACGTGCCCGCGTAGGCCACGAGGCCGCCGGAGGTGTCGCCCCTGTACAGCGCGACCGTGATGCACTTCGAGCGGTCACCGTCGACCTGCATGACGACCGCGGTCGCCGTCGCCGGGAGAGCGCCGCCGTCGGTCGACCGCGCAGCGACCCGGAGCGTGATCTGCTTGCCCCCGCCGGCATTCCCGTCGTTCGTCTGCGCGGATATCGACTCCACGCACATCCGGCACTTGGCCTCGGCCGTCGTGCCGAGCGCGGCCGTGAGCAGGAGCGTCGCCAGGACGATGACCCTCCGCATGGCAGGCACCTCTTCCGCTTGAGCGTTCTCACACCGCTACAGCGGGTGC
>DASUCM010000004.1:0-58088 GCA_036276035.1 Candidatus Limnocylindria bacterium
CGCGACGCCGCCGAGGGTCGGGTCCGCCTGGAGCCACGCGCGGAGCGCGACCGGCCAGGCGAACCAGTGGCGTGAGGCGACGGAGCCGTCGCGCTCGTCGTAGGCCTCCGGCAGCAGACCGTCCCAGGTCTCGACCCGGGCGAGCCGCGCCCAGGCCTCGTCCTCGGCGGCGCGGTCGCGCCGCGCGCGCGCGACGATCACGCGCTGGAGGTCGCCGAGCGGCCAGGGATGCCTCGTGTGCAGGGAGCCGAGCCCGCCGAGCGCGCCCGGGACGTAGCCCTCGTTCGCGGCGCTCCAGGCGTGGCGCACCGTCGCGAGCCAGACCGGGTCGTCCGCCGCGCAGAACCCCCACGCGGGAGCGAGCGCGGTCGGGATGTCGTTCGCGTCGTGGTAGCGCCGTGCCCCGTGCGGGCCGACGGCATACGCGAACCGGCCGTCGCGGGCGAAGCGCTCCCGGATGCGCGCCCGCAGCGGCCCGGCGTCGCGGCCATACGCGGCGAGGGTGCGCCAGAGGAGCAGGTGGCTCGAGAAGTGGAACGGCTCCGCGAGCGGATCGTCGGCGGGCGTCTCCGCGGTCGCGATGAGACCGTCCTCCGCGCGCGCGAGGAGCGCGTCGAGCACGCGCTCCGCGTCCGCGCGATGCCTCCGGAGCAGGGTGTCGTCGGACGTGAGGCGCGCGTGCTCCGCGAGCAGGAGCGGCGGGTAGAGCTGCTGGTCGAGCTGGAAGGCGCGGTCCTTCGCCTGCCCTGACGCGAGCGACGAGCGCGGCCACCAGCCGTCCGGACGCTCCGCGCGCTCGAAGCACCACCCAAGGAAGCCGCCGACGGCCGCGCGGACGCACTCGTCGTCCGGCGCGACCGCGAGCACCATCCGCGCGACGTAGTAGGCGTCGCGGGTCCACACCAGCGGCAGGATCTCGTGGTCCGCGAGGAGCGCGGCCGCGCCGCCGACGTCGCACGACGCGCAGTCGAGCGCGTACGACATCGCGCGCCGCACGGCCGGCGGCCGGGACGCCCACGCCGACCGGCCGCGGGCGGCGAGCTCCTGCTCGAGCAGCCGGTCGGCGTTCGCTCCGAGCGAGCGCGCCTCGGCGAGCGCTTCGTCCCGGTCGCGACCGAGCGCGACGGCGACCGCGGTGCCGTCACGCGCCGGGAGCACGGCGATGGCCGCGGCCGCGCCGAGCGCCCGGTCCTCGAGCCAGCGGGCACCCTCGTGGTCGCCCGTCGCGGGAGCGGAGGACGGCGGTGCGAGGGGCCCGCCCTCCGTGAGCTGCGTGTACGCCGCTCGCGCGAGCCGCAGCCCGCCGGAGAGGCCCGGTCCGGCCTCTCCGCGCACGATGAGGAGCACGCCTCGGCGGCCGGCCGGCGCGAGCGCGACGAGCTCCGCGCCAGCGAAGCGGACGCGCGGGAGAGCGCCCACGAGCAGGTCGTGGCCGATCGCCTCGCCGAGGTCGAGGCCGAAGCCGGGACGCCCGCGCGAGGCGAGCGCGGCCCGGTGCCGGCGCACCGCCACCGGATCCCGCCGCGACGCCTCGTCGAACGGCGCCTCGGTCGTGACGACGACGCGGCCGTGGTCCGGATGCGCGATGCCGAGCGAGAGCAGCCGCCCGTCCGCGCCGATGGTGCCCGAGACGATGCCGTTGCCGACGTCGAGCGGCTTGTACGGCCGGGCGGGGTCGAGCGGTGCCGGGTCGGACGTTACGACAGGGCTTCGCCCGTCGCCTGATCCATCCAGCGCACGAGCGCCGGCTGCACGCCGAGGCGGATCTGCTCGTCGGGCCGCAGCTCCGTGTCGATGGGCACCTGCACCTTCAGCGGGGTCTTGCCGACCATCGCGGTGATGAGCGCGTGCGACCCGAGCGGCTCGCTCACGACGACGCGCGCCGGGATGTCGCCGCCACCGAGCGCGAGATGCTCCGCACGCACGCCCATGAGCAGAGAGCGTCCCTCGGCGCCTGCCGGGAGGCGCTGCACCGGGAACGAGAAGCCGTCGCCGCTGAAGGTGCCGTCGCGCAGCGTGCCCTGCAGGAAGTTCATGGGCGGCGAGCCGATGAACGAGCCCACGAACTGCGTCGCGGGACGGTCGTAGATCGCCATCGGCGCGTCGACCTGCACGATGATCCCGTCCCGCATGACCGCGATGCGATCGCCCATGCTCATCGCCTCGACCTGATCGTGCGTGACGTAGATCGTCGTGCGCTTCACCTCGTTGTGCAGACGCTTCAGGTCGGCGCGCGCCTGCAGCCGGAGCAGCGCGTCGAGGTTCGAGAGGGGCTCGTCCATGAGCAGCACGGGCGCATCCATGACGACCGCGCGTGCGACCGCGACGCGCTGCCGCTGGCCGCCCGAGAGCTGCGCCGGGTAGCGCGAGAGGTACGGGACGAGACCGAGGAGCTCCGCGCCGTCGGCGACGCGCCGGCGGATCTCCTCCTTCGGCCT
The DNA here is from genome assembly GCA_036276035.1 of Candidatus Limnocylindria bacterium. Lineage (GTDB taxonomy): Bacteria > Chloroflexota > Limnocylindria > P2-11E > P2-11E > JACDAF01. The sequence continues at coordinate 2,439 of DASUCM010000004.1, forward strand.
GCGCTTCATCCGGAGGCCGAAGCCGATGTTCTGCTCGACGGTCATGTGCGGGAACACGGCGTAGCTCTGGAACACCATCGCGATGTTCCGGTCCCGGGGCGGGAGGTCCGTGACGTCGCGGTCGCCGATCCGCACCCGCCCGGAGTCCACGCGCTCGAGCCCGGCGACCGTGCGCAGCAGGGTCGTCTTGCCGCACCCGGATGGCCCGAGCAGCACCATGAACTCGCCTTCGCGAATGGCGAGGGTGACGTCGCGCAGCGCGGTCGCCTTGCCGAAGGTCTTCGTGACGTTCTCGATCGTGATACCGGCCATCACTTGCCACCCCAGAGATTCAGCAGGTACTTCCGCATGAAGAAGATGAAGATGATCGCGGGCACGACCATGAAGAACCCGCCCGCGAACTTGTAGTAGAGCGGCGAGTCCGCGAGGGTCGAGAGCACCTGGGCCGGCAGCGTGCGGTTGCGCAGGGTGAGGATCGACGCCGCGAAGACCTCGTTCCACGAGATCACGAACGTGAAGATCGCCGCCGCGGCCAGGCCCGGCAGCGCGAGCGGCAGCGCGACGCGCCGGAAGGCGCCGAGCCGCGTGCAGCCGAGGGTCTGCGCGGCCTCCTCGAGCTCGTGCGAGACGGCCACGAAGACGCCGCTCGTGACGAGGATGACGAAGGGCAGCGCCATCGCGGTGTGGACGAGCGCCACGCCGATGAGGTTGTCGTACAGCCCGAGGCGCAGGAACGTCACCGCGAGCGGGATCGACAGGATGGAGATCGGGAACATCTTCGTGGCGAGGACCGCGAGCTGGAAGCCGTCCCGCCCGGGGAAGCGGAAGCGCGCGAGCGCGTAGCCGGCCGGCGCGCCGAGGAGCAGGGCGAACGCGATGGTGATCGCCGCGACGGCGAGGCTGTTGATGACCGACGGGATGACGCCGCGAGAGTTCACGAAGAACGCCATCGTCTCGGCGGTGAGGTCCGTCGGGACGAGCTCCTTCGGGTACTCGAACACGGCGTCGCGCGGGCTGAAGGCCGCGAGGCCGATCAGGTAGAAGGGCACGAGGACCCAGAGCGCGAGCAGCACCGCGAAGCCGTACACCATCGTCCGGTCCAGGACATAGCGCGGGCTGGGGCGGTCGACCATCAGCGCGTCCGCTCCGCCTGCGCCACGTTCAGCACGCGCAGGTAGATGAAGGTCGCGCCGAGCGTGAGCGCGAGCAGGAGCACCGCGTACGCGGCCGCGACGCTCGGGTTGCGGTTCAGCGAGTACCAGTTGTAGGCCTCGCCCATGAGGACCGGGAAGTTGCGGCCGGCGAGCGCGAAGACGACGGCGAAGGTCTGGAACGCGAAGATCGTGCGGATGATGAGCGCCGACTGCAGGCTCGGGCGGAGCAGCGGCAGCACGACGTGGATCGTCCGGCGGAAGCGGCTCGCGCCGAAGAGGTCGGCCGCCTCGAAGTAGTCGCGCGGGATGAGCTGGAGCCCGGCGATGAGCACGACGAGGACGATCGCCGTCGCGCGCCACGACTCCGCGATGACGATGGTCGCGATGACACTGCCGAGGTCGGTGTAGGCGAGGAAGGTGACCGGCCGCTCGATGACGCCGATCCCCTGCAGCACCGAGTTCAGGTAGCCGCTCTCCGTGAAGACGGCGAGCCACAGGATGCCGGCGGCCAGGTCGGAGATCGCGAGCGGGATCGCGTACACGTAGAGGAACCAGGCATGGCCCTTGATCCGGGAGTGGACGAGCAGGGCCATGACGAGCGCGAGGGTGATCTGCAGCGGAACGACGAGGATGAGGAGCAGGAGCGTGTTCCGCCAGGCGTCACTGAACGCGACGTCGCTGCGCATCCGCTCGAAGTGCTCGGTCGTGAGCGCTCCCCCCTCGGACTGCACCGAGAGGAAGAGCGCCTGGACCATCGGCACGATGATGAGCAGCGCGAGGAACGCGATCGCGGGCAAGAGCAGCGCGAGCGGCAGCCACGCGTCGCCGCGTGGCCGCCGCACCAGCGCCGCTACTTCACCTGACACGGACCCGTCGAGGTGCCGTCGGGACCCCAGCAGGGTGCGTTCGCCTCGGTGACCGCCTTCTGGAGGAGCACGCTCTGCTCGTTCAGGACGGTCTGCACGTTCTCGCCCTTGATGACGATGCGCTGGAAGCTGTCGATGATCGCCTTGTTGAAGTCGCCGCCCTTGGCGCCGAGGCCGACGGGGAGCGGGACGACCTTCGCGTCCTTCGCCTGGGACTGCTTGATGACGGCCTCTGCCTCGAGCTTCAGGCCCTTGTCGAGGTCCGCGGGATAGGGCACGTCGATGACCGGGAAGAACGAGTTCTCCCGCAGCGTGAGCACCTGCGTCTCGGGCTTCAGGAGGTGCTCGATCACCGCCTCGGCGCCGCCGCGGTTCGGCGTCGTCTTCGGGATCGCGAGGCCGATGACCACGCTCATGTAGTAGCGGCCCTTCGGGCCCGCCGGCGCGGGCACCGCGAGGAACTGGTCGGGCTTCGCCTTCAGGACGTTGATGAGCCGCGCGACGTGGTCCATCCCGATCCAGACGTCCTCGGACTGGAGCGGCTCCTGCATGAAGTTGTACGTCGTCGACTGCGGGTGCGTGACGGCCCAGAGGTCCTTGATCTTGCCCCACATCGTGACCGCGTCGGCGTTCTTGTAGGTCGTCACGAGGCCGCCGGTGTACGACGGGTAGAAGTAGCCCTGGAACAGGCGGTGGAAGAGACCGTTCGAGCCGGCGGGCAGGCCGATGCGCTTCTGCCCGGTCTTGTCCTGGATGTTCTTGCCCCACGCGATGAGCTGGTCGTAGGTCAGCGCGTTGACGTCCGCGCCGGAGGGCAGGAACTCCATCGCCTTCTTGTTGATGGCCATGATGTAGGTCGCCTGCATCCACGGGACGTAGACCTGGCCGCTCGTGCCCGCCTTCCCGAGCGTCACCATGTCCTGCGGCAGCTTGCCCTTGTATTTGTCGACGAGCTTCGAGAGGTCCTCGAGGTAGCCGGCCTTGGCGAGCGAACCGAACTGGCCGTTCTCGTAGCCGATGAGGCCGACCTGACCCGTGCCGCCGGCCTTCGCCTCGGCGGTCACGCGGTCGATCGAGGCGGCCTCCGCCTCGGTGATGAAGTCGACGGCCGCGCCCTTGTAGCCGGCGAGGATCTTCGTCCGCATGTTCTCCTGCTCGGCCACGGGCGTGAACTGCGTCGACGCGAAGACGAACGGCTTGCCCGTGTCGGCACCCGTCGGCGCGGCGCCACCGCCGCCACCGGACGGCGCGCCCGTCGTCGCGCACGCGCTGAGGACGAGCGTCAGGACCATGAGCACGGCGACACCCGTGCGTTGCACCTTCAGCATGGTGGGACCTCCCCTACGTGATAACGCCGAGACAGTAGCGCGGCATGAGGCCTGGCGGAACGGTCAGAGGGCCGCCCGCAGCTTCTCCGCGGCGATCCCATTGGAGCCGTCGTCGTCGTGGCGGAAGTAGGCGTACACGTCCTTCCCGGCGTCGAGCAGCGCGCGGCAACGCACCGCCCAGGCAGCCACGGCGGCGTCGTCATATCCGCGCTCGTCGCGGAGCCGGAGGTACGCGAAGTCCGCCGTCGCGCCGGCCGTTTCGGGCGGCGACGGCGCGCGCTCGCCCTCCGCGTGGCAGAGCGCGACGTTACGCAGCGAGAGGAGCTCGTAGACCTCGGGCGCGTACCAGGACGGGTCGCGGAACTCCATGACGCAGCGCTGCCCGGACGGGAGCTCCGCGACGAATCCCGCGAGGAGATCGTCGTTGCGCTTCAGCCACGGCGGCGTCTGGAACAGGACCGGGCCGAGGCGCTCGCCGAGCGGCCGCGCCTTCTCCCAGAACGCGGGCAGCGTGTCCGCGGGATGGCGCAGCTGATCGAAGTGCGTGATGCGCTGCGACGCCTTCAACGCGAAGACGAAGTCGGGCGGCGTCGCGGAGGTCCAGCTCTCGATGTTCTTCGCGGTCGGCAGGTGGTTGAAGGTGTAGTTCACCTCCACGGTGCGGAAGCGCTCGGCGTAGTGCCGGAGGAACCCCGCCGCCTTCAGCTCCGGCGGGTAGAACTTCGGCTTCCAGGTCGGGTACGCCCAGCCGGACGTGCCGACGTGCGACCTAGGCAACGGCGGTCCGTGCAGCGCGCGAGACGCGCGAGACGTGGCCACCGATCCGCTTCGCCTCCGATGCCGGGTAGAAGACCGAGAGGAAGAGCGACGCGCGCGAGAACGCGATGTAGAGCTCCCGGTCCTGCGCCCCGTCGAGCTCGACGACGCCGACCACCCTCCGCTCGAGGCCCTTGAAGCGATACACGGAGCTGCGGAGGATGGCGCCCTTCTGCCAGGGGTCGTCGGTGAGCTGCACACCGCCGAGCCGGTCCTGCCACCAGAGCGCACTCGCATCCTGGCCGTGGGGCGTGAGGAGCGCGATGTCATGGGGGTCGATCTGCGCCTCCGTGATCCAGCGGCGGATCGACGCGTCGAGGAGCGTGACGAGCTCCTTCTTCGTGCCGTAGGTCTGCTGCTGGATCGCCACGCCGTCGGGACCGCGCGCCTTGATCGTCCCGCCGTCGTAGTACGCGCTGACGAGCCGGTGGATGCGCTGCGTGTTGCGGCAATTCACGGCGAGCTGCACGGGCTCCTTCGGCACGGGCAGGTCGTCGCGCGTCGGGAAGATCCGCTGGTTGTCGTCGAAAAAGATGTAGAGCGGGCTCTTGTCCGGATCCTTCAGCAGGAGCTGGAGCGGGTCCCACCACTCGCGCTGGAAGTCCTGCCCCTCGTCCACGATGAGCGCGTCGTAGCGGCCGCCGTGATCGACCGCCGCCTCCGCGAAAGCGCGGCGCAGGGCCGGCCAGTACGCGCCGTCGTCGCGCCGGTCAGGGAGCCGGCGCCCGGCCTCGCGCACGACGGACTCGCAGAGCTCGTCGAACGCGAAGACGTCGATGCCCTTCTCGTCCGCGAGGTGCTCGCGCAGGTGGCGGGCGAGGAAGAGGTTGTAGCAGAGCAGGAGCACGCGAAAACCGTGCGATGCGAGGCGGCGCGCCTTCTCCGCGGCGAGGAACGTCTTCCCAGAGCCGGCGCAGCCGCCGATCGCGGCGCGGGTCTGGTGCGCGAGCGTGTCGAGCACGTCGTACTGCTGCTCGGTGAGCCGCATGAGGTCGGCCTCCTGCTGATCGAGCCGGATGCCGAGCGGCGCGGGCAGCTCGAACGACTTCCCGAGGACGCGCTCGAGCGCGACGGGGTCGATGCTGGCGCCGGGCTCCTTCCCGCGCCAGTACTCGAGGAGGCGGCGGAGCGCGGGCTCAGGGTCCGCGAGGTCGTCCCCCGACAGCACGATCTCGCGCGGCGCGTCCAGGCGCAGGTCGGCGCGGCTGAGGTGCACGTCCGGGAACGCGACGCCGTAGCCGACGCGGATGGACCCGCGCGAGCGGCCGGTGACGCGCGAGAGCGCGTCCACGAGCACGAACGACGAGCGGCGCGCCTGATCGAAGGGATCGGTCTGCAGCACGTGCGGCCCGCTCCGCCACGTGCCGGTCGGCGCGTCGTAGCTGATCGCGCCGCCCTTCACCTCGATGATCGCGACGCCGAGCTTCGGATGCGCGATGACGAAGTCGGCCTCGCCCTGGCGCGGCGCGCGCTCGCCGGGCATGAGCCACGCGACATGGTGGTACGCGACGAAGGCGTCGTCCGTCCGGTCGCGCAGCGCGTCGAAGAGCCGGCGCTCGGCGGGGCTGTCGGTGTCCGGCCGGATCGTGTCCGGGACCATCCGCGCCACGCGCGGAGCCTACGGCCAGGCTCAAGCGGGGGCGGCCCGGACGCATGCGGGCGGCCGTCGGGCGGGTCGGAGCGCTACACCTGCGTCGTCACGTGCTGGCCGAGCACCGCGTACGCGATGCCGGACGCGAGCGAATTCGCGCGCTTCAGGCCCGCGAGGACGTCGAGGTGGATGCTCGAGGTGTCGATCGACTCCCGCAGCCCGGAGCGGAGGCGCTCCATGTGCGCCTGGCGGAGGCGCCGCTCGAGCGTGTTCACCACCGCCTTGTGGCGGATGACGGTCTCGGCGATCGCGCGGTCCTGGGTCGCGACCGCCGACATCGCGAGCTCGAGGTTCTCGACGACCTTCGCGTGGAGATCCGTGATCTCGGCCCAGCCCTGCTCGCTGAAGCGGTGGTGGCCGCTGATCTTCTTCTCGGCCAGCTCGAGGAGGTCCTTGTCGATGACGTCGCCGATCTCCTCGAGGTTGACGATGATGAAGAGGAGCGCGGTCTCGCGATCGGATTGCTCCTCGGTGAGCGACCGCTCCGACAGCTTGATGAGGTACTGCTTGATGTCCTCCTCGAGCCGGTCGATCTGGTCGTCGCGCTTGATGAGCTCCCGCATGAGGTCCTCGTCGTTGCGCTCGAAGACACGGATCGTGTCGCGGAGGGACTGCACGACGACGTCCCCCATCCGCAGCACCTCGCGCAGGGCCTGGCCGAGCGCCACCGCCGGCGTGTCGAGGACCTGCGGGTTGAGGTAGATCGCGCCGATCTCGCTGCGGCGCGTCTCGGGGATCGCCCGCGTGATGACGCGCGCCGCGAAGTCGGCGCCGGGCAGGAAGAGGATCGCGAGGCCGACGTTGAAGAGCGTGTGCGCGTTCGCGATCTGGCGCGGGACGTCCGACGCGGTCGCGCGCACGACCTCGACGAACAGCCCGCTGAAGGGCAGGAACAGCGCGACGCCGCCGAGCTTGAACGCGGCGTGCGCCACGGCGACGCGGCGCGCCTCGGCATTCGTGCCGACCGACGCGACGAGCGCCGTCCCGGCGGTGCCGACGTTCGCGCCGAAGATGATCGGGATGGCACCCTCGAGCGGGATGAGCCCCGCCTGCGCGAGGGAGAGCGCGAGCCCGATGACCGCGGCGCTCGAGTGCACCGCGGCCGTGAGCGCCGCCGAGAGGAGCAGCACGACGATGGGCAGGCCGACGAGCGCGGCGAGCACGTCCGCGAAGAGCGCGTTCGATTTCAGCGGGACGGTCCCGTCCGCGATGAGCTTCATGCCGAGGAACAGGAAGCCGAAACCGAGGATCGCGCGCCCGAAGTGGCCCGCCGTTCCCGAGCTGAGCGCGGTCAGCAGCCAGCCGAAGAACACGATGAGCGGAGCGAGCGAGAGGAGGTTGAACGCAAGCAGCTGCACGGTGACCGTCGTCCCGATGTCGGCGCCGAGGATCACCCCGATGGTCTGCTTCAGCGACAGGAGGCCGGCCGAGGCGAAGCCGACGAGCATCACGGTGGTCGCGCTGGACGATTGGAGCAGGGCCGTGACGCCCGCCCCGACCGCGAGCGCGCGGAAGCGGTCCCCGGAGAGCGACGCGAGGACGTGACGGAGGCGCGCGCCGGCGGCGCGCTGGAGCCCTTCGCCGACGAGACGAACGCCGTACAGCAGGAGGGCCGTGCCGCCGAGGAGCGAGAAGAGGACGAGGTTCGCGTCGCTCATCCGCGGAAACTAGCGTGCCGGCGCGGAAGGAGCGCGCGAGGGAGACGGGCGCCGCGAGGAGAAGCTAGCGCGCGACGGTCAGCGTTGCGCGTGCGCTGCCGCTGGATGCGATGGCGACGACGCCGATCTCACCTTCCGTCGTCGGCGCCGCGAAGCCGACCTTCACCGACCCGTTCGAGCCCGTGCGTGAGGTCCCGACCTCGAACACGCCGACGAAGAGGGTCACCGATGCGTTCGCCTTGGGTCGCCCGTTCTCGAGCACGGTCACGTCCGCGACGACGGGCTCACCGGGCCGCACCTTCGTGCGATCGAGCGAGACCGCGATCCGCTGGCCGGCCTGCGCTGCCTGCGCCCGGACGAGGACATCGATCTTCGTCTTCGTCTCGTTGCCGGCCTGGTCGCGCGTGACGACCTCGATGGGCACCGCGCCCGCGGTGGCCGTGAACGACTCGCTGAAGGTGCCGTCCGGGGCGGCGGCCACGACACGCTCGTTCACCGTGACGCGCGCTCCGGGCTCGGTCTTCCCCTCGACGACCACTGTCTCACCCTGGATCGTCTCGCCGTTCGTCGGTCGCACGATCGACAGCGCCGGCGGGGTCTTGTCGAGGACGCTCGTGGCCGAGGTCGTCGAGATCACCGTCGAGCGCTCGAGGAGCGTGATGACGACCGTGTTCTCACCGTCGCGCAGCGTGAGCTGCTGCGCGAAGCGGCCGGCCGCGTCGGGGTCCACGCGCGCGACGACCGCGCCGTTGAGCGCGATCTCGACCTGACGATCGGGTCCCAGCGCGAATGACGGAAGGTGGCCCTGGAGCATCACCGACGGGGTCGACGTGAACGCCGGCAGCTGGTCGACGATCGGCTCGTGCTGGACGCTGCTGCTGCGCTCGAGGTCGAGCGGCTGGGAGACCTGTGGGAACGCGTTCGAGAGCGCGCTCGTGAGATCGCGGCCGAGCGCGTCCACGCCCATCCCGATCGTCGTCACGATCCGCGCGAGGACGACAAGGCCGAGCAGGACCATCACCGGCCAGCCCGCCATCGCGACCCACTGGGGGCGCGTCGGGGTGCGCTTCTCGCGCGACGCGCGCACGAAGGCGCGGTACCGGGCGGAAGCGCTGGGAGGCGGTGGGGGGCGGCGCGGGAGCGCGCCTCTGGCGATCGTCACTTCCTCAGGAGAGAGCGTACGGACCGCGGGGCCGGCCCGGGGTGGCGAAACGCGAGCGACTGGGCCCAGAAATAGCGAGAGGGCGCCGGCTCAAGGCCGCCGCCCTCCGCTGGTGGGTGGGATGAGGGGCATTCAGTTGTTCAGTTGCCTCGGTCAGTGTTTAGTGCGCCCTGACCGCTGCCTCAGGACTGTACTGCGGTCCCGGGAGCAGTCAAGTGACCCTAGGCACAGGCTGTGGATAAGTAACGGAGCGGGCTGGCAGGCCCGAAAAGCCGCGAAAAGCCGCAGACCGCGCGGTTTGCGAGACTGTCCGCATGATGGAACGGACCGCTCCCCCCTCCTCTTATGTCCCGGGCCTGGAAGGCGTCGTCGCGACCCAGACCGCGATCTCGAAGGTCGCCGACGGCGAGCTCATCTACCGCGGCTATCACATCGACGAGCTCGCGGGGAAGGGCGAGTACGAGGAGGTCGCGTACCTCCTCCTGCACGGCGAGCTGCCGACGAAGGAGCAGCTGAAGGATTTCAAGGCCGAGCTCGTGAAGCACCGGCAGATCTCGCCGCTCCTGCGCGACCTCATCAAGGACATGAGCGAGAACGGCACGCCGATGGATGTCCTCCGGACCGTCATCTCCGCGACCTCGCTCGAGGATCCCGCCGAAGGTGACAACTCCGCAGACGCGAATCTCCGCAAGGCGATCCGCCTCACCGCGAAGATGCCGACCGTGCTCGCCGCGTACATCCGCCGGCGCAAAGGCCTGCAGCCGATCCCGCCCGAGCCGAGCCTCGGGCACGCGGCGAACTTCGCGCACATGGCGCTCGGCGACAAGGCGCACCCGCGCGCGGCCGAGGTCCTGAACGCGTGCTTCATCCTGCAGGCCGAGCACGGCCTGAACGCGTCGACCTTCACGGCGCGCGTCGTCGCGTCGACCGATGCCGACATGCACGCCGCCGTGTCCGCGGCGCTCGGCGCGCTGAAGGGCGCGAAGCACGGCGGCGCGACCGACGGGACGATGCGTATGCTCGAGGAGATCGGGAAGCCCGAGCGCGCCGCCGACTGGGTCGCGCGCGCGATCGAGAACAAGCAGCTCATCTCGGGCTTCGGGCACCGCGTCTACAAGACGAACGACCCGCGCGAGAAGCACCTGCGCGGCTTCACCGCGATGCTCGCGAAGGACTGGACCGGGCCGAAGTACTTCGAGATCCAGGAGGCCGTCGCCGAGGCCGTCGCGGCGCAGCGCGCGACCGCGAAGGAGAGCGTGCGGTCGAAGCTCGGCGTCGTGAACGTCGACTACTACGCCGCGACGACCTACACGTACCTCGGCATCTCAGCCGACCTCGGCACCTCGATCTTCGCCGTCGGGCGGATCGCCGGCTGGGCCGCGCACGTCATGGAGCAGCACGCGCACAACCGGATCATCCGGCCGGAGAGCGAGTACACGGGGCCGACGGGCAAGAGGTGGGTTCCGCTAGCCGAGCGCTAGGCTCGCGCTTCCTCGGCAGGCATCACCGTTCGTCGGCCGGCAGCTCAGCCGCGGCTTCGGCCGCAATGAGGTCCGGCACGGACAAGAAGACTTCCTCCTTGCCGTCCGGAGTCATCCCGCTCTTGAAGTTGACCTGGAATTGGACGCGTTTGGTTCTGGTGCGCTGGTCGACCTGCTCCTTTGTGAGAAGAACGAAGAACGGCCGCCCGAAGGTGTTGTTGTTGTTGAGGACCACGAACGCGTAGCGAAGGCGGTCCCCGAGTGCTTCAGCCAGCTGGTATTCGGTCTCGGTCGCGCCAAAGAAAAACCCGCTGAGCGATTGATCTCGGATCGGCTTGCGGGTGGACTTGATCTCAATGACCGTGACGTCCGAATACAGCCTCCCGACGTTGCTCGCATCGATCTGGTCCACCTCGGCGGGAGTCATTACGAGGTCGAAAGTCCGGTGGGTCCACGTGCCGCGCACCTCCAGCAATTCGAGGAGGCGCTTCTTGGTGGCGAGATCCAAGCGCTGGAATCGCCTGTCCTTGAGGACAACGTCGGTGGCATCGGTCTCGACGATCCGGTTGCGTCCGCTCTTGCCAAACTTGGTCCGATCCGCGTCTCCCGCCACAGGGACATGATCGTTCCGAGGCGGGGAAAGATCTAGATCGATCGCAGGCGAGAAGGGAGCGGGTGGGCCGAAGCCCACCCGCTCCACGCGATCGCCGGTGGTCCGCTAGTCGGCGCGGATCTTCATCACCTTGGTGGCGGTGCCTGCCATGCCGTCCGCGTCGCGGACGGTGAGCGTCACGGTGTACTCGCCGGGGGCCATGTACTTCTTGCGGACGGACGAGCCTGTAGCGGTCGTGCCGTCGCCGAAGTCCCACGAGTACGAGAGCGCCTCACGAGGCGTCGTGTCGTCGACGGAGCGGCTTCCGTCGAACTTGAAGTTCGCGCTGGTGTTGCCGCTGGCGGGCTTCACCTGGATGACCGCGGTCGGCGGGAAGTTCGCCGGCGTGATCGAGCCGTAGTCGAACGACGCGCAGCCGTTCCCGATGTGGAAGCGGACTTCCGCGGTGAGGTCGTATGCCCCGGCGCTGTTGCCGACGTTGCCTGACATCGACAGGACGTCGAACGTGAGGCAGCCGTAGTCGAACCGCCACATGAAGTCCGCACGGTGCGGATCGCTGTAGTTGTCGACCCAGCCGGTCCCGCTGTCGCTGAAGCGATTCCGCCCGCTTGCCCCGGTGAAGGCGGCGTCGTTGAGGTTCATCGCGGGATTGGCGACGCTCTCCGGCACCGGCATCGGGCTCGGTGTCGAGTCGAGCGGGCTCTGCGCGGGCGGGTTGACGGTCGCGTAGTTGCCGTAGCCGTGCGACTCGTCGGTGTAGACGACGAGCAGGCCGGGCTCGAAGCCGATAGCGGCGCGGTCGTTCTGGCCGCGTCCATCGAAGTCGAAGCCCGAGCGGTCGCGCAGCTCGAGGTAGTAGGCGTGATCGGCGGGGTTGCCGGCGGAGGAGTTGACCCGCGACCAGCCGATGGTGCACGCCGGTCCGGTCTGCATGCCGTCGCGGCAGCCGCCGTTGAAGATCCGGGTGTCCTCGCTCTCGAAGTCGGTCGCGTAGAGCGTCGCCCCGTTGGCGGTCAGCGTCAGGTCGTCGATGAACCAGCCGGGCCGCGCGACGGCGGCGTCGGTGAAGTAGGAGAACCGCACGACCACGTTCGGACGGCCCGCGTAGGCCGAGAGGTCGTAGCGGTCGGTGATGAACTCGCTGTCGCCATAGGTGCCGGTGACCCGGTCGCTCTCCTGCGTGCCCGCGGCGTAGGACGCCGAGGTGCCGGTGAGCCCGTAGCGGAACGACTGGAAGCAGCCGACCCCGTTCGGATCGTGCTGGGTCGCATCGGTGGAGTAGCCGTTCGCGGACGGCAGACCGGTGTAGGACGAGCCGTTGTCGGTCGTGACCGAGACGAAGCCGTAGTCCCAGTCCCACTCGATGTCCCAGAGGCTCTTGAACGACAGCTGGACCGAGGTGCCCGGTGCCAGGTTCGCCAGCTCCGGAAGCTGGATGTCGAGGTTGTGGCCCTCGTTCGGCGGGCAATTGAAGTTGTCGCCCTGGCCCGAGAACCAGACGTGCGTGGGCGACGCGCCGCGCTCGACCTTGGCCGGGTCGATGATCCGGCGGCCGGGCAGGCGCGCGACGTAGGCCTGGCCGTTGTTGACGTTCGGGCCTTCGAGCACGTAGGGCGTGCCGTCAGGCTGGACCCACTCGATGCGGTGCGTGTTGATCTTCGAGTCGCGCATCGTGACCGTGGTCACGCCCTTCGGGAGCACGGACGGGATCACCCAGCCGAGCTCCTGCTTCGAGAAGACGTCCATGTTCTGCGACTTGTCCGTCGCCATCAGGTTCCAGTCGCCGTAGGTCGGACGGGCCTGTGACTGGCTGTAGAAGTCGGGCAGGCCGAGCGAGTGGCCGTACTCGTGCGAGATCACGCTCGCGCGGTCGACCGCGGCCTCGGGGTTGACGTTGTACGGGCCGACCCGGACGAAGACCGGGAACTCGGTCGCCGTCGTGGTCATCCGCGTACGCGTGCTGTCCGTGTAGAAGAGGAGCCGGCCGTAGTGGTCGCGCAGGCGGTCGCTCGAGATGTACCCGCGCAGACCCGTCGCCGGGTCCACGTAGTTCGACTCGAGGGTGTAGGAGTGCGGCCAGATGTTGTCGTAGCCGGCGCGCTGCGACGGGCCGTTCCCACCAAGCCCGGCGAAGACCATCATGAAGAAGTCGACGACGCCGTCCTTGTCGGTGTCGTAGTCGCTGTAGTCGATCTCCGGGTCGGCGATGTGCGCGGCGTCGTAGACCGCCTTCGTGATCGGGCCGCAGGCGTTGTCGATGTAGGAGCTGCCGAGCGCGGCCGCCGCGCCGAAGGTCAGGCGATCACCACCGTAGTAGTGCGTGTCGCCGGGCAGCTGGTACCAGCCGGCCTGGATCCGGTTCGGGTTCGCGACGGTATCGGGTCGCCCGCTGGCGTCCCGGTAGCCCTGCCCGATGCAGAGCGCGACCGTCGAGCCGGGGACCGTGTTGAAGCGCCACTGCGACAGGTCGCCCCAGCCAGCCTGTGCGATCTGCGCGGCCGGGACGGTGCCGTGCGGCGCGAGCTGCCCGTACGACATCTCCTGGAAGAGGTTGAAGGTCGAGCCGGGATGCTCGGGCGAGTTGATCACGTTCGCGAGCCTGTCGCCTGTGCGCGCCGCCGCGTGCTTGCGGTCCTGGTAGTCCACGGGCACGACCGGGAACGGGCGGAACCCGTAGCGCGCGGTGTCGAACTGCTCGCCCTCGGGGATCACCTTGGGCCCGCGGCTGCGCGACGTCTGCGTGGTGCCGCCTGTGTAGGTGAGCGTCGCCACGGTGGAGAGGTCCTTCCAGACGACGCGGGCGTCCTCGCGCGTGCCCTTGCTCTCTGCCTGCACGACGAGGGTCGCGACGGCGGGACCGTCGGCCGAGCCGGCCGCCACGTCGCCGATCGTCCAGCTGACGCTGGCCGCGGAGACCGAAGCCGTGCCGGAGCCCTGCAGCGGGGTCGCGCTCACGAAGCGCATACCGTCGGCCGCGGGGATGGTGACCGACGCGCCGCTGATCGGTGACGTGCCGTAGTTCTTGACGAAGACGCGGAACGGATACGCCTCGCCGGGCTTCACCCAGCCGACCGCAGAGACGAACGAGTTCTCGATGACGGGGCCGGTCGGTGGCGCGAGAACGGTGGCGCTGCCTGCGCCGGCGTTGACGGCGCCCCAGCCGTCGGCGGTCGAGGCGTCGACGACCTCGATCGCGACGATGCTCTGGTAACGCGCGTCCGGGACGCCAACGAGCCCCGCCGTCGCCGCACCCGGGATCGTCTGCGCGAACCCGCCGTTGGAGTCTGAGGTGAACGGTCCGTACGGTCCGCTGACGCGGCCCGCCGCGGTGACGAGACGGAGCGAGAACGTCGCTGCCGCCGGGCTGACGCTGGTCTGGCTGCCGACGGAGTTGATCTTCTCGATCGTCCCGGCGACCGGGATGTCCTCCCCTGGCACGTACAGCGCGTTGTTCGGCTTTGCCGCCGCGGTGACCGTCGCGCGGAGCGCGTTGAGGCGCACCACTGCGGTGCCCTCGATGGCCGTCCCGCCCTGCGTCACGCCGACGGTGTGGACGCCGGCGGGCCAGGAGGCGGCCGGCACGATCTCGAACCGGTACGTGCCGGTGGGCTGCGCGGTCGCCGGGGCGGATGCGATGACGTTGCCGTTCGCATCGCGCAGCTCGGCGACGACCGCGGCGCCGGACGGGTTCGCCAGCGCGAACTCGCCGTAGCCGCACTCGGTCCGCACGAAGGCGTTCACCGGCGCGATCGGAGCGCCGGCGCCCGCACAGAGCGGTTGCGGCGTCGCGTACTTGGAGAAGGCGAAGCTGTGGGCCAGGCTCGGCCCGGTCTGCGCGTCGGCGGGGGCCGCCGCGGGCATTGCCATCGCGGTGGAAAGGACGAGAGCCGTCGTCAGGACAGCGGCCAGCGTCTTGAGCACCCTGTTGTCTCCCAGCACTGAGATCCGCGCCGGCGGCCTTGCAACGCCGTGCGCGATCGGGCAAGAAGATGCGTGGCGCCTGACCGACTTGCTAGTCAACAAATGGTCAAAGCGCCCGGCGCGGGCCCGGGTGCCGTATAGTTGACGGCAGCCCCCTTTCCGATCCGCCGGGTGCGGCCACAGGCCCCCGGTAGCAGTCCTGAACAAAGTCCCCTCAAGACGCATCCGAATACCTAAGGAGCCACATCCGTTGGAGAACGAGGCAACCCCCGCATCCGAACCCCAGGACGCTCCGCCGTCCGCAGAGAGCACGACCGAAGACACCAGGCCTGACGCGCAGCCGGCGCGCCCGCGCACGAACGGCGAGCCCCGCCGCTTCGACCGCCGCGGGCCGCGCGACGTCCGCGAGCCGCGCGACAACGGGCCGCAGGCGGACGCACAGGCGCAGCCCGCGTCAGATGCGCCGCAGCGCAAGTGGTACACGATCACCGAGCTCAACGAGATGGCCGGCAAGGAGCTCCTTCCGCTCGCGAAGGAGCTGAACGTCCCGGACCTCGCGGAGATCAAGAAGAAGGACGACCTCGTCCTCCGCATCCTCCAGGCGCAGGCCGAGGCGCAGGGAAACATCCTCGCGCAGGGCATCCTCGAGATCGTCGAGGAGGGCTTCGGCTTCCTCCGGCGCCGCAGCCTGCTCCCCTCGCCCGAGGACGTGTACGTGTCCGGCAGCCAGGTCCGCCGCTTCGGTCTCCGCACCGGAGACTTCGTGATCGGACAGACCCGCCCGCCGAAGGACCACGAGAAGTACTTCTCGCTCCTGCGCGTCGAGGCCGTGAACGGTGTCGACCCCGAGGTCGCGAAGCGCCGCCCGGTCTTCGAGAACCTCGTCCCGATCTTCCCCGACGAGATGTTCGACCTCGAGATCGAGAACGCGAACATCAGCCAGCGCCTCATGAACCTCGTGAACCCGCTCGGCAAGGGCCAGCGCGCGCTCATCGTCTCGCCGCCGAAGGCCGGCAAGACGACGCTCCTGAAGGACATCGCCGGCGGCATCACCGGCAACCACCCGGACGCGCACATGATGGTCGTGCTCGTCGGCGAGCGGCCCGAGGAGGTCACGGACATCCGCCGCTCGGTGAAGGGCGAGGTATTCGCCTCGACCTTCGACGAGCCGACCGAGAACCACACCCGCGTCGCCGAGCTGGCGCTCGAGCGCGCGAAGCGCCTTGTCGAGTCCGGACGTGACGTCGTCATCCTCCTCGACTCGATCACCCGTCTCGCCCGCGCGTACAACCTCGCGATCCCGGCGTCGGGCAAGACGCTCTCCGGCGGTATGGACCCGGTCGCGCTCTACCCGCCGAAGCGGTTCTTCGGCGCGGCGCGGAACATCGAAGGCGGCGGCTCGCTCACGATCATCGCCACGTGTCTCGTCGAGACCGGCTCACGCCAGGACGACGTCATCTACGAGGAGTTCAAGGGGACCGGCAACTCCGAGATGATCCTCGACCGCAAGCTCCAGGAGCGACGCACGTTCCCCGCCATCAACATCCCGGCCTCGGGCACGCGCCGCGAGGAGAACCTCCTCGCGCCGGATGTCCTTCGCCAGGTCGTGCTGCTGCGGAAGATGCTCTCGGCGGTCGGACAGATCGAGGGCACCGAGCTCCTCATCCAGCGCCTCTCCAAGACGAAGACGAACAAGGACTTCCTCGCGTCCATCGCCAAGGCGATGGAGGTCGACAAGTAGCGAGACCGCGCGTCAACGAATGCATGGTCCGCACGGGGGTCCTCGTCGGGCTGACAGCGGGTCTCGCGCTCATCGGACAGGCCGCGGCGGCGAGCGGCGTCGGTCTGTTCGCCGCGGTGCAGGTCATCAGCCTGACCGTCAGGGGCATCCAGAGGATCTGAGCCGGCTCAAGGCCTGACCGATCTCCCTCCCGAGCACGTCTCGGAGGGGAGCCGATGCAGCGCCTCGCAGCGACCGGCCTCGCGACCGCGTTCTTCCGCCTCTTCATCCTCGACACGCTCGCGACAGAAGGGCCAGCGCGGCCGAATCTGCTCCTTCTGAAGGTCACCGCCGAGCGCCTGCCCTTCGCGTCCGGCGCATTCAGCCGCGCGCTCCAGTCACTGCTCGAGAACGGCCACCTCCACCCCGCGCCGCACGGCGCGGTGGCGCTCACAGCGCTCGGAGCAGCGGAGCGCATGCAGGAGCTGGCCCGCTGGCGCGCCGTGATGCCGGCGGTCGCGCGCCTCGTTGGCGAGACCGAGCCGCGTGCGGCGCCATCGATCTCCGAAGCGGCCTCGTACCCGGCACCGCCGCGCGGTGAGGCGCGCGTCGCCGACCTGTACCTCGACCAGGTGCTCGTGGCGGCCATCCGCGACCGGATGGCGAGCGCGCGCGACGGCGGCCGGCCCTTCGTCGTGGTGCTCGGCGCGATCGACATCGAGCACCCGTCGGTCGCGCACCAGCGCGCGATGGTCCACCGCGCGATCCGCGCGACGCTCGGCGCGGCCGCGACGCTGTTCGGCAGCGACGTCGACGCGTACCGCTACGGCGACACCGGCGTCGCGCTCCTCGCACCGTGCGCCGGCGACGCCGACCGCGCGCCGCGCCTCGCGGCGCTCCTGCGCGCACGGATCGATGAGCTCATCCACACCATGGCGACGACCGTGCGCGCCTTCGGCGGTGCCCGCTGGCGCGTGCGCGCGGGCGCCGTGACGTGGGCGATGGAGCTGGTGACGACAGCGGCGCTCCTGCGGATCGCGCAGGACGAGCTCGCCCAGGACGGCGCCGTGCCGGCCTGATGTCCCGCGCCGCTATGACCGCTCGCCGAGGCCGCGACTGTCCACGCCGAATCTCGCCGAGGCCAGCGCCAGGGTCGCAAGTGCTGCGACCGCCATCAGGATCTCCATCGTCCGCCTCCGGTGGGCACCTGTGCGGTGCCGCTTCGGGGGGAACGTTCTCAGCGGGGCGTTTGGGACGGCGTTTGGCGCGGTGTGTATCGCCGGAGACGTTGGGCCAGATCCGGCATCGGGCCCCTGCGGGCGATCCCGAGCGCGGCCTGCAGGTGACCGGCGTCGCTGCCGCTCTCGAGCTCGACGAGGTCCGTGAGGATGACCGCGTCGGCCCACCAGAGCGTGTCGGGAACGCGGCTGCAGCGCGCGTGCGCGTCCGCGAGCATCTCCCGCGCCTTACCCTTGCGGCCGGCGCGCCACTCGATGTGAGCGAGGCCGCGGAGCGAGAGTCCCTCCCAGCAAGGGTCCCCCATCTCGCTGCCGAGCGCGAAGGCCTCCTCGAAGAGCTCCGATGCCCTTGCGACATCCCCCAGCCGTAGCTCCGCCTCGCCCTCGAACGTCAGGATCCAGGGCACGATGCCGTGCCAGCCCGTCTCGCGCGCCGACGCGAGCGCTTCGCGTGCGAGCTCTCGCGCCTCCGCGTCGCGCTCCTGGCGAAGCCGGAGCCTCGCGACGAACGACAGCGCGAAGGAGCGGAACCGCCGCTCGGTCGCCGCATCAAGGGCTGCGAGGGCACGCCTGAGCGTCGTGTCCGAGCCCTCGAGATCGCCACGATCCATCTGAGACGCACCGAGGAACGTGAGCGCCTTCCCGAGCTGGATCGGATCCCCGGCGCGCTCGGCGAGCTCGATCGCGCGGTGGAACGACTGCTCAGCGGACCCGTAGTCCGCGGCAAGGAATGCCACGTAACCGGTCTCGCGTGCGATCTCTGAGGCAAGCGCGAGATCCCCGACGTGCGTCGCGAGCTGAAAGGCCCGGGCCAGGATGCCGAGGGATTCGCGATCCCGGCCGCGCACCGAGTGGATGAGGATCGAGCCGAGCGTCGTCAGGGCCCGCGCTTCGATCGCGTCATCTCCCGCCGCCGCGGCCTCCGCCGCGGCGCGGCGCGCGGCCGACACGGCC
This sequence comes from Candidatus Limnocylindria bacterium, assembly GCA_036276035.1. Taxonomy (GTDB): domain Bacteria; phylum Chloroflexota; class Limnocylindria; order P2-11E; family P2-11E; genus JACDAF01. The sequence goes on from DASUCM010000004.1 coordinate 21,001, forward strand.
GAGTCGTACTCGCCCGCCTCCATCCGCGCTTGCGCGGACCGGACGAGCGCCTTCGCCGTCACCGCGGGCGCGACCCGCGCGGTGGACGGGACCGTGGCCCGGTCGAGCGGCCGCCGGATCGTCTCGGGCGCGGGCGTGCCAAGGTCTTCGCGGTAGCGCCGGTCCGCGCGCGCGGCGTGGGCTTCGGCCGCGTTCCGGTCGCCGCGCCCGACATGTATGTCGACGACGAGCTCGTGGAGCGGATCGGAGAGCGGGTCGAGGGCGAGGGCGCGTTCGGCGAGGCGCAGCGCCTCGTCGGGAGACGAGCGCGCGAGCATGGTCGCGGCCCAGCGCAGCGCTTCGCGCAGCGCCGAAGCGACCCGCTGCCGCTCGAGCGCCAGCCAATCGTCGAAGGCCGGCGCGTCGGCGAACGCGAACCCCTCGAGCAGCTCGCCCGTTCCGAGCGCGGCGGCATCGCGTGGCTCAAGCGCGCGGGACAGGACAACGCGTGCGTCGACGTAGGCGTCGCGCGGCAGCTCGACAGCAAGGCGGCCAGCGCTTTCGATGATCCGTGCCTCAGGGTCGAGAGCGCGGCGGACCTGCAGGAGCGCCCAGCGCAGCGCGGCGAGGGGATCGTCGGCATCGGACCACAGCCGTTCGGCGAGCTCGCGACGCGTCGGCCCGCGCGAGGCAAGGAGCAGGTACGTCAGGAGGGCCCACGGCTTGTGGCCCGCGAGGGGATGTGCGACGCCGTCCCGCTCGAGCTCCGGCCGCCCGATGAGGCGGATCCGCAGCGTCACCGCGTCTCCCACGAGTCGTACTCCGCCCCATCCCGGAGGGAACGTCCCTGGACCTGCGCACACCACGCGGCGGGACACGTCCGGCCGTACAGCTTCCGGAAGCCATCCTCCGGGAGGCGCTCGCTCACGACACCGGCGCGCCGCAGCGCGTAGTAGGTGTGGCAGAGCGGAAGCCCGACGATGTTCGAGTAGCACCCTTCGTACGACGCGATGAGCGCGCCGCCCGCACCCTGGATGTTGTAGGCGCCGGCCTTGCCGAGGGGCTCGCCGGTCGCGAGGAATGTCTCGATGCGATCGCGATCCGCCGGCTTCGTCCACACACGCGAGCGCACCGCGAAGCGGAGCCGCCGTCCGGCGACGCCGATCAGCGCGACGACGGTGCGCACGATGTGATCGCGGCCCGCGAGCCGGTGCAGCATCTCTCGCGCGTGGTCGAGATCGGCCGGCTTCCCGAGCCGCTCGTCGCCGAGGTAGACCAGCGTGTCCGCCGCGAGCGTCACCTCGCCCGGCCGCGCGACAGCCTCCGCCTTCGCGAGCGCGGGCTCCGGGAACGCGTTCTCGTCGAGGTCGGGCGCGACCGCCTCGAACTCGACGCCGAGCGCCTGCAGGAGCTCGATCCGGCGCGGCGACCCGGAAGCCAGGAGCACGCCGCGACAGTACGGGCGTCGACCCACCCGCGTCCCCGAGCGCGACCCGTGGCGGGCTGTCGGCATCATGTCTAGACACCTGCAGCACATCTCTAGATACTGCTACCCAGAGTGGCCTCGACGGCAAGGGATGGCATCCGGATCGGTCAGGCGGCCGAGCTCCTCGGCGTCTCCGTGGAGACGCTGCGGCGCTGGGAGGCCGACGGGAAGCTGCGCACGCGCCGCACGTCCGGCGGCCAGCGCGTCGTCGCCGCATCGGAGGTGACTCGGCTCCGGGCGCAGCGCGGCAAGCGCGAGGTGCCCAGCCGCGGGCCGCGCCAGTCGGCGCGCAACCGCTTCGCCGGCGTCGTGACGCGGATCGAACGGGATCGCGTCGCAGCGGTCGTCGAGGTCCTCGCCGGCCCGCACCGCCTCGTGAGCCTGCTCACCGCCGAGGCCGTCGACGACATGCAGCTGAAGGTCGGTGACGAGGCGGTGTGCGTCGTGAAGGCGACGAATGTCATCGTCGAGGTCCCCGCGCGCCGGTGCTGAGGACCGTCCTCCTCGCGCTGGCGTTCGCGACCATCGTCGTCGCGGCTTGCGCCCCGGCGCCTGACGCGCAGCGCCGCGAGGTCCTCCTCGCGACGACGACCAGCTTCCAGGACTCAGGACTGCTCGACGATCTCGTCTCCGACTTCGCGCTGAAGACGGGCTACCGGATCCGCGCGACCGCGGTCGGCAGCGGTGCCGCGATCGCGCTCGGCGCGAAGGGCGATGCCGACGTCGTCTTCGCGCACTCCGAGCAGGCCGAGCTCGACTTCATGGCGCAGGGCCACGGTGAGCGCCGCGTGAAGGTGATGCACAACGACTTCGTGATCCTCGGTCCGCCGGCGGACCCGGCGCGTGCGAAGGGGCGCGGATCCGTCGAAGCGATCCGCGCGATCGCGGCCGCCGGCGCGACCTTCTACTCGCGCGGTGACCGCTCCGGGACGGACGTCTTCGAGAAGGGCCTCTGGAAGCAGGCCGGCATCACGCCTGCCGCGCCCTGGTACGTCGAGGCCGCGACGGGCATGGGCCAGACGCTGCAGATCGCGAGCGAGAAGCGCGCGTACACGATCGCCGACCGTGCGACCTTCCTCGCGCGGAAGAGCGCGCTCGAGCTCGCGATCGTCGCCGAGAAAGAGCCGCCGCTCTTCAACTACTACCACGTCATGACGGTGAACCCGGCGAAGCACCCGGGCGTGAACGCGGCTGGCGCGCTCGCGTTCGTCGAATACCTCACCTCGGCGGAGACGCAGCGCCGGATCGCCCGGTTCGGGATCGCGCAGTACGGCGAGCCGCTGTTCTACCCCGACGCCGCCCAGTAGATGGAGCCGATCCTCGAGGGCATCACCGGCGCGATCGCCCGTCTCGTCGCGCTCGACGCCGACGTGCTCGCCGCGGCCTCGGCCTCGCTCGCCGTGAGCGGCACCGCGACGGCGCTCAGCATCCTCGTCGGCATCCCGCTCGGCGCCGTGCTCGGCCTCGCGCGGTTCCGCGGGCGGACGCTCGCGCTCTCGGTCGTGAACACGGGCATGGGGCTGCCCCCGGTCGCCGTCGGCCTCTTCGTCGCGACGCTCGTCTGGCGCAGCGGGCTGCTCGGCGGGCTCGATTGGTACTGCACGCGTCCCGCGATCGTGATGGCGCAGTTCGCGCTTGCCGCGCCGACGGTCATCGGGCTCACCGCCGTCGCGCTGCAGAGCGTCGACCCCATGCTGCGGACCCAGCTCACCTCGCTCGGGGCGACGCCGTTGCAGTCGGCGTGGCTGCTCGTCCGCGAGTCGCGGCTTCTGCTCATCAGCGCCGCGCTCGCCGGCTTCGGTGCCGTCATCAGCGAGATCGGCGCGTCGCTCATGGTCGGCTGCAACGTGAAGGGCGACACACGCCTGCTCACGACGGCGATCGTGCTCGAGGCGAGCAAGGGGGAGTTCGGGAGCGCGTACGCGCTCGTGTTCATCCTCCTCACGCTCATCTTCGCCGTGAGCGCGGTGACGACCTGGGCGCAGCAGCGCCCCCGGCCGCTCTGATGGTCGCCACATCGCAGACGCCGATCCTCGAGGCACGCGACCTCGTCGTTCTGCGCGGCGCGCGAGAGATCGTCCACGTTCGCGCGCTCGACATCGAGGAAGGCGGCACGCTTGCGGTGCTCGGGCCGAACGGCGCGGGGAAGACGACGCTCCTCCTCGCGCTCGCCGCATTGCTCCCCTTCCGCGGCGAGCTCCGCTTCCGCGGGGCGCCGGTCTCCGACCCGCACGCGTACCGGCGCCGGATCGCCGTGGTGTTCCAGCGCCCCCTTCTGCTGGACCGGTCCGTGCGCGAGAACGCCGAGCTCGGGCTCGCGCTGCGGGGAATGCCGCCGCGGGAACGGCGGAGCCGCGCGGCAGAAGCACTCGGCCGGCTCGGCATCGCGCACCTCGCCGACCGGCCGGCGCACCGGCTCTCGGGCGGCGAGGCCCAGCGCGTCAGCATCGCGCGCGCGATCGCGGTCGGGCCCGAGATCCTCTTCCTGGACGAGCCGTTCGCCGCGCTCGACGCGCCGACGCGCGAGGCGCTCATCGCCGACCTCGCGCGCGTGCTCCGCGCGCAGCGCGTCACGACCGTGCTCGTCACCCACGATCGGGACGAGGCGCTGTCGCTCGCCGACCGGATCGCCGTCATCCTCGACGGGCGGCTCCGGCAGCTCGACGTCGCCGAGCGCGTCTTCTCGAGCCCGTCCGACCCCGAGATCGCGGCGTTCGTCGGCGTCGAGAACGTGCTTCCCGCGCGTGTCGAATCCATCGCGGACGACCTCACGACGCTGCGCGTCGCGGACCGGCTCATCGAGGTGACGGCGGAGCCGCCCGTCGGCGAGGACTTCCCGCTCCTGTGCGTACGGCCCGACGACGTCGTCATCTCGCGCGACCCCGCGACAACGAGCGCGCGCAACTCGTTCGCGGGCACGATCGTGCGGCTCGAGCCGATCGGGCGCCGCGTCCGCATCGTGCTCGACTGCGGCTTCCCGCTCGTCGCGAACGTCACGGTCCGCTCGGCGCGCGACCTCGCTCTCGCGGAGGGCGATACCGTGACCGCGTCGTTCAAGGCGACGCTGCCGCACCTGCTCCCCCGCCACCGCGCCGCCTAGCGCCGCGCTTCGCGACAGAGGCCCGGACCTAGACTCACGAGCCGATGGCCACCATCAGCGCGACCTCGGCGAAGGTCGCCGAACGCTCGCTCACGGTCGAGGAGGCCCTCGAGCGCATCCTCCGCGCCGTCCCGGCGATGCCGGCGCAGGAGACCGGACTGCTCGCCGCGCTCGGCCGCGTCCTCGCGGAGGACGTGCGCGCGGAGCGCGACGTGCCGCCGTTCACGAACTCCGCGATGGACGGCTACGCCGTGCGCGGCGCGGACGTCGGGCAGGCTCCGGCGCGGCTACGCGTCGTGGGCGAGGTCGCCGCAGGCGCGGTCGCGAAGCGCGCGATCGGTCCCGGCGAGGCGATACGCATCATGACCGGCGCGCCCCTTCCCGAGGGCGCCGACACCATCGTGCGGGTCGAGGACACCGACAACGGCGTCGAGATCGTGACGGTGACGGCGCCGACCGCGCGCGGGACGTCGGTCCGCCACGCCGGCGAGGACCTGCGCGCCGGCGAGCCGGTCTTCACGCGGGGCACGATCCTGCGCCCCGCGGAGATCGGCGTCATCGCGACGACCGGCCGCGCCCGTGTGAAGGTCGTCCGTGCGCCGCGGGTGGCGGTCCTCTCGACGGGCGACGAGGTCGTCGAGCTCGACGCGGAGCTCCGCCCCGGGCAGATCCGCGACGCGAACCGCTACTCGCTCTCCGCCGCGGTGACGGCGGCGGGGTGCGAGGCCTGGACCCTGGGGATCGTCCGCGACACCGCGGACGCCCTTCGGGCGGCGCTGAGCGAGGCGCTCGCCGCCGATGCGATCGTCACGAGCGGCGGCGTCTCGGTCGGTGATCACGATCACGTGAAGCCGGTCGTGAGCGAGATGGGGACGATGGACTTCTGGTCCATCGCCATCCGTCCGGGCCGCCCGCTCGCCTTCGGCGAGCTCCGCGACGGCGAACGGCGCGTCCCCATCTTCGGCCTGCCGGGGAACCCGGTCTCGTCACTCCTCACGTTCGAGCTCTTCGTCCGTCCGGCGCTCCTGCGCATGGCGGGACACCGGAGCGTCGCGCGGCCACGCGCGCGTGCCCGGCTCGCGGAGGCGATCGAGCGGCCGCCCCACCTGCGGTTCTTCGCCCGCGGCATGTACGCGGCGGAGGCGGGGACCGTGCGGACGACCGGCCCTCAGGGCTCGGGCATCCTGCGCTCCATGGCCATGGCGAACTGCCTCATCGATCTGCCGCCCGGCGCGGCGCGCCACGAGCCCGGCGAGATCGTGGACGTCATCCTCACCGACCTGCCGGAAGAGCGCGCCGCCCCCGAGCAGAGCGCGACCCCGGAAGGCCGTCGTTAGGTGGAGCCGCGCCGCACGAGGACCTGCACGATCTGCGGCAAGCGGACGGTGCGCCTGAGCGGGCACCTCCGCGACCATCGCAGCGGCCGCATCGACAGCAAGGGCGCGCGCGTGGAGCGGGCGGCGAGCGCGAAGCGGCCCCGCAAGGTCACGCGCGCCCCCGAGCGCGAGCGCACCTCGCGCGCGCGCCGCGCGACACCGCGCGCGCTCACGCACATCGACGCCTCGGGCGAGGCCCGCATGGTCGATGTTGGCGCGAAGCAGGACAGCGAGCGCCGCGCGGTCGCGCGCGGGAAGCTCCTGCTCGGCGCGCCGACGGTCGCGCTCGTCCGTGACGGGCGGACGCCGAAGGGCGACGTGCTCGCCGCCGCGCGGATCGCGGGGATCATGGCGGCGAAGCGCACGAGCGAGCTCATCCCGCTCTGCCATCCGCTCCCGCTCACCCACCTCAGCGTCGAGCTCCGGGTCGAGGACGACGGGATCACGATCGAGGCCGTCGCGGCGACGACCGGCAAGACGGGCGTCGAGATGGAGGCGCTCACCGCGGTCGCGGTCGCCGGGCTGACGCTGTACGACATGCTGAAGGCCGTGGAGCGCGGCGCGCGGCTCACCGAGATCCGCCTCGTCGAGAAGAGCGGCGGCCGGAGCGGCGACCTACGTCTCGAGTGATCCGATGGACAGAGTGATCCGCGCCGCTGTGATCACGGTGAGCACGAAGGGCTCGCGCGGCGAGCGCGTCGACGAGTCAGGCCCCGCGCTGCGCGACGGTCTCGTCGCGGCCGGCCACGAGGTCGTCTTCCAGGAGCTCGTCGCGGACGACGCCGAGCGGATCGCGACGACGATCGTCGCCGCGACGCGCGCCGGCGCGAACGTCGTCCTCACCTCCGGGGGCACCGGCCTCTCGCCGAACGACGTGACGCCGGAGGCCACGCGCCGGGTGATCGACCGCGAGGCGCCGGGCATCGCCGAGGCGCTCCGCGCGCGGTCGCTGCAGGTGACGCCGCACGGCATGCTCTCCCGCGGCGTCGCCGGGTCGCTCGGGAGCGCGCTCGTCGTGAACCTGCCCGGCTCGCCGAAAGCGGCCCGAGAGTCGCTCGAGGTGCTCCTCCCGGTCCTTCCGCACGCGATCGAGCTCCTCGCCGGCGAGAGCGGCGAGTCCGGCCACCGGCTACCGGCCTGAGCGCGGACCGGCAGTGCGGCTGAGCGTCGCGCCGGAGATCGCCGGCGCGCTCGCGCGGCGCGCGCCGGTGGTGGCGCTGGAGTCGACGCTCATCGCGCACGGGCTGCCGCGACCGGCGAACCTCGAGACCGCCCTGGCGCTCGAAGGCGAGGTGCGCTCCGCAGGCGCGGTCCCGGCGACGCTCTGCGTCGACGCCGGCTGCGCGGTCGTCGGGGCGGACGCGGCGCTCCTCGGGCGCCTCGCGACAGAGACCGGCGTGGCAAAGGTCTCCCTGCGCGACCTCGCGCCGGTGCTCGCGGCGGGGACGCTCGGCGCGACGACGGTCGCCGCGTCGGTGGAGATCGCCGCGCGGGCGGGGATCGCGGTGTTCGCGACCGGCGGGATCGGCGGCGTGCACCGCGGGGCGGAGCGCTCGTTCGACGAGTCGGCGGACCTCGCGGCCATAGCGGCGCATCCCGTCGTCGTCGTCTGCGCCGGCGCGAAGCTCGTGCTCGACCTGGCGCTCACCCTCGAGCGTCTCGAGACGCTCGGCGTCCCGGTCGTCGGCTGGCAGACCGGCGAGCTGCCGGCGTTCTACGTGCGCTCGAGCGGGCTCGGCCTCGCGCACCGCGTCGACGACGCCGACGCGGCGGCGCGCGTGGCGCGCGAGCAGCTCGCCCGGGGGGCAGGACTCGTCCTCGCCGTGCCGATCCCCGCCGCCGACGCGATCGACCGGGATGCCGCCGAGCACGAGGTCGCGCTCGCGCTCGGGCGGGCGGCGGCCGCCGGCGTGAGCGGGAGTGCTCTCACGCCGTACCTCCTCGGCGACCTCGGCGAGGCGACGGCGGGCCGGACGCTGCGCGCGAACGTCGCGCTGCTCCGCAACAACGCGCGCGTCGCCGCCATGGTCGCGGCGGCACTCGCTAGGCTCTCCGCGTGAGACGGCTGCCACCGCTCCAGCAGTGGTGGGTCACCTACGTGCTCGTCGCCGCCGCGGCCGTGGTCGCGGTCCTCTGGGCCCTCGGCTCGCTCGCCGGGTTCCTCGCGCCGGTCCGCGAGCTCATCTTCGTCGTGCTCTTCGCGATCGTGGTGGCGTTCCTGCTGTCGCCGCTCGTCCAGCTCATGCAGCGCGTCATGCCGCGGTGGCTCGCGATCGTCATCGCGTTCCTCGGCGCGCTCGTGCTGCTCATCGGCGGCATCACGCTCATCGCGACCCCTGTCGTCCAGCAGGGTCGCACGCTGACGACGAAGATCCCCGAGGCCGTCGAGCTCATGCAGAGCCCCGACCCGGTCACGATCGCGGGCTTCACGATCCCGGGCGACGTGAAGCAGCGCGTCGGGACGGCGCTCGCGGAGCGCGGCGGCCAGGTGGTCGAGCAGAGCGCAGGCTTCGTGATGCGCATCGTCACCGCGGTGGTCGACATCGTTCTCGTCCTCGTGCTCTCGCTCTATCTCCTCGGCTCCGCGCCGAAGATCCGCGCTGGGATCCAGTACGTGCTGCCGCAGCGCTGGCGGCCGACCGCGGCGCAGGTCGAGGACGAGCTCGCCGACGTGTTCGGACGCTACGTGCGCGGGCAGCTCCTCCTCGGCCTCGTGATCGGGACGCTCAACTTCATCGCGTTCACGATCCTCGGGCTGCCATACGCGCTCCTGCTGGCGGTCCTCGCGGGCATCCTCGAGCTCATCCCGATCGTCGGCCCGATCGTCGCCGGCACCGTCGCCGCGAGCGTCGCGATCTTCCAGCCCGACCCGTTCCCGCTCGTCATCTGGGTGATCCTCGCCGCGACCGCGATCCAGCAGCTGGAGAACCACCTGCTCGTGCCGCGCATCTCGGGAGGCGCGGTCGGCATCCATCCGCTCGCGGCGCTCCTTGCCGTCGCGATCGGCATCCAGGTCTTCGGGATCGCCGGCGGTCTCTTCGCCGTGCCCGTCGCAGGGGTCGTCGCGCTCTACGGCCGCCGCTGGCTCGCCGCCCGCGAGGAACGGTACGAGAAGGCGGCCGCTACCTAAGCCCGAGCGACTCTCGCATGCGCAGGTAGCCCGCAAGCGCCTCGCGGTGGAGCAATCCGACGAGCATCGAGCGCTGCAGGACCGGGAGCACGGAGAGGTCTGACTCGCCGAAGCGCTCGAGGGCAACGACGAGGGTGTCGTCGGGCGTGAGGCTCGGGAGCGCGTCCACCGCGGTCATCACGTCACGGACGAGCGTCGCGTCCCAGCGGTCCTGCGGCACGCCGCGCAGCGCCGGGACGGTGACGACGCCGACGATGCGCTCCCCCTCGGCCACGGGCACTGCGGAGAGGTTCAGCGGCATGACGTGCTCGCGGACGAGCGTGCCGACGGTGGCCGTGCCGGGGACCGCACGGATGTCGGAGCGCATGAGCGCGGCCACCTTCACGTCGCCAAGCAGCGCGACGACGCGGTCCTGCTGGATCGCGGCGCCGGCCGCGTTGAAGAGGAAGTACGCGATGAGCGCGGACCACGCGCCGCCGAACGCGTCGTTCCACTGGACCATGCGGAAGATCCCGAAGACGAGCAGCAGCCCCGCGACGGCCTGACCGCCGCGAGCGGCGATGCGCGTCGCCTCCGAGCGGTCCCTGCGAACGGCCCAGACGAGCGATCGCAGGACGCGGCCGCCGTCGAGCGGGAAGCCCGGGATCATGTTGAAGACCGCGAGGGTGATGTTGATGACGCCGAGGTAGCTCGCGACGACGCCGACCGGATCGAGGCCGGGATCGAACGCGAGACGCGCGTCGACCAGGAATGCGACGCCGAGCGCGATACCGCCGAGGATCAGGCTCGCGAGCGGACCGACGGCGGCCATCACGAACTCCGCGCGCGCGCTCGGCGGCTCCTTCGCGAGGTTCGCGACGCCACCGAGCAGGAAGAGCGTGATCGACGAGACCGGCATGCGGAAGCCGCGTGCCGTCACCGCGTGCGCGAGCTCGTGCAGCAGCACCGAGACGAAGAAGAGGATCGCGGTGATGGCCGCGACCAGGTACGTCTTCTGGTCGGACCAGTTCGGGCGCAGTCCGGGAAGCACGCGGTCCGCGAGAGACAGCAGGATGAGGCCGAAGATGAGGAACCACGAGAAGTGGATGCGGATGTCGATGCCGAAGATGCGCGCGACAGTGAGGGAGCCGGGCACCGGGCCAGCATACTTGCGCGCATGAGCCTCCCGACCGTCCCCGAGCTCGCGCGCATGATCGATCACGCGGTGCTGAAGCCGACGCAGACGGAGCGCGACGTCGTCGACGCCTGCACGATCGCGCGGCGCGAGCACATCGCGAGCGTCTGCGTGAAGCCGTTCTACGTCGCGGACTGCGCGCGGCTCCTGCAGGGCTCGGACGTGCTCACCTCGACCGTCATCGGGTTCCCGCACGGCGGCCAGGCGCCCGAGGTGAAGGTGAGCACGGCGCTCAGCGCGCTGCGCGACGGCGCGACCGAGCTCGACATGGTCATCAACATCGGGGCGCTCATCGAAAAGGACTACGCCACGATCGAGAAGGAGATCGGGTCGGTCGTCGGCGTCGGCCACGCGAACAGCGCGCTCGTGAAGGTGATCCTCGAGACGGCGTACCTGGACGACGCGCAGAAGGCGATCGCCGCGCAGATCGCCGTCGCGGCCGGCGCGGACTTCGTGAAGACCTCGACGGGCTTCGGACCGGAGGGCGCGACGGTCGAGGACGTGCGCCTGCTGCGCCAGGTGGTCGGTGACCGGGTCGGCGTGAAGGCCTCCGGGGGCATCCGGACGCTCGACGACGCCCTCGCGATGATCGCGGCGGGCGCGAACCGCCTCGGGACGTCCTCGACCGCCACCATCCTGGGGGACTTACGCGAACGCCGCGGAGAGCGCTAGAATGGTCCGGTAATACATCAACGGTGTACCCGGCTTGCGGCGGGCCTGACCGAGGGAAAAATGGTCAGGCTTTTTTCATGGCCCTAAGGGCTTTGGATTCTCCTCGGGACGGCACACAGCAAGGAAAGAACGTGACCCTAGTAGCGGAGCGACCCCTCACCCAGACCCAGCGCGGCGCCTTCGGACCCATCGACGTCCACCAGGACATCGCGCGCGCGATCGCGGACCTCGGGTGGATGGCCCCGACGCCCGTGCAGGAGCAGGCGATCCCGATCCTGAACACCGGTCGCGACCTGCTCGCGCAGGCCCAGACCGGCACCGGGAAGACGGCCGCCTTCGCGATCCCGATCATCGAGCGGATGGACGCGGGTCTCCACTGGCCCCAGGCCCTCGTCATCGTCCCGACCCGCGAGCTCGCCGTCCAGGTGACGCGCGAGTTCGGCGCGCTCGGCCGATACCGGCGCACGCACGAGGTCGCCATCTACGGCGGCGTCGGCTACGGCGCCCAGGAGAAGGCCCTCAAGCGCGGCGTCGCGATCGTCGTCGGCACCCCCGGCCGCCTCATCGACCACATCGAGCGTGGGACGCTGGACGTCTCGCGCATCAAGTTCGTCATCCTCGACGAGGCGGACCGCCTCCTCGACATGGGCTTCGCGCCCGAGGTGCGGCGCCTCCTGCGCAAGCTGCCCACGGACCGGCAGACCGCGCTGTTCAGCGCGACGCTCGCCGGCGAGGTGAAGGACCTTGCGCACAGCTTCACCCGCGACCCGCAGCGGATCGCGATCGACCCGGAGAACGTGACCATCGACACCGTCGAGCAGATCTACGTCGAGGTCCTCGAGGAGGACAAGGTGAAGGCGCTCGAGGAGCTGCTCCGCCGCTACGAGCTGCAGCAGGTCCTCATCTTCCGCCACACCAAGCGGGGCGTGGACAAGCTCGTCGACGTGCTGAAGCGCCGCGGCCACAAGGTCGACGCGATCCACGGCGACCTGAGCCAGCGCGAGCGCGAGCGCACCCTCGACGCGTTCAAGGACGGGAAGCTCCCGATCCTCATCGCGACGAACGTCGCCGCGCGCGGGCTGCACATCGAGGACGTCAGCCACGTCATCAACTACGACCTCCCCGAGGACGCCGAGACGTTCACGCACCGCGTCGGCCGGACGGGCCGCGCGGGCGCGACGGGCGTCGCGGTCACCTTCGTCGGCGAGTGGGACTTCGACGAGTTCGACAAGCTCCGCAAGAAGGCCGGCGTGGAGTTCAGGCGCGAGGTGCTCGAGCTCTACGGGACGTGAAGGGTCCCGCGTGCAGGCTCCCGTAAGGAGAACCTGGCTCGCAAGGAGAAGCTGAACCCGCGCCGCCGCCGCGCCGCCGCCGTCGCGCCTGTCGCGCCCGTCGCCATCGTGAGGTCCCGTGGCCACATCGTGCGGCCGCCGGTCACGCGGAGACCGCGCCCGCGCTGATCCGCTAGGCGAGGAACTCGCGGGCGGTCCGGACCCAGAGCTCGGTCGAGAGGCGCAGCGACTCGACGTGCACCCGCTCGTCGCGGCCGTGGAACATCGAGCGGAACTGCGACATCGGCAGCTCGGGGCTCATGAGGCCGTAGCCGTACGCGACGGCGCCCTTGCGGCGGAAGAAGCGGTTGTCGGTCGCGCCGACCGTGAGCACGGGGACCACTCGCGCCTTCGGCACGAGCGAGCGGGTCACCCGCTCGAGCACGTCGCGCAGCGGCGTGTCCACGACCGAGGCCGTCGAGACGTTGTCCGACTCGTACAGGATCTCGACCTCGGGCCACAGGTCGCCGATCGCGTCCTTCAGCATCGCGCGCACGTCGTCGCGGGACGTCTCCGGCAGCGTCCGGATGTCGATCTCGAGGAGCGCCTCGTCCGCGATGACGTTCACCTTGCTGCCGCCGCGCAGCACGTTCGGCGAGAAGGTGTTGCGCGTGGACGCGTGGACGAGCTTCGCGAGGCCGAGCGGCAGCGTGGGCAGGACGGCGTCCAGGGTCCTGGCGTCAGATAGCGCGCCCGCGAGCTCGGTCGGGAAGCGCATGGCCTGGATGTAGCGGCGCCACAGCTCGTGGAGCGTCGGCGGCGGCTGGTACGCAGCCACGCGCGCGGCGATCCGCGCGGCCTTCACCACGGCGTTATCGGACGCGTAGGGAGCGGAGCCGTGGCCCGGCGTGCCGCGGACGCGCAGCTTCACCCACTGCGTGCCCTTCTCGCCGACGGTGAGGTTCAGGCGCAGATCGTCGGGGTCGCCGGGCAGGTCGAGGCGCACGCCGCCGTTCTCCGTGATGACGTTCTGCGCGGCGACCGCGTCCCAGTGCTCCTCGGTCATGAACTTGGCACCGAAGGTCCCCTCGGCCTCCTCGTCCGCGACCCCCATGTAGATGAGCGTCCCGCGCGGGCGGAAGCCGTCACGCAGCAGGTGCTTCGCCGCGACGGCCATGGTCGCGGTGATGTTCAGCATGTCCACCGCGCCGCGGCCCCAGACCTCGCCGTCGACGAGCTCGCCGCCGAAGGGATCGCGCTGCCAGCCCTCGGGGTTCGCAGGGACGACGTCGGTGTGGCCCATGAGGAGGAGCGCCGGTGCCGTCCGGTCGCTGCCCTCGATGCGCAGCACGAGGTTGCCGCGGCCCGGCCGCTTGTTGAAGGTCTGGATCTCCGCGCCGGTCACATCGAGGTACGAGCGCAGCGTCGCCACCTGGCGGTCCTCGTTGCCCGAGTCGGGCGTCCCATCGTTCACGCACCGGTTGCGGATGAGCTGCTGGAGGAGCTCCGTCGCCTCGCCCGTCGCGACCTCGGTCATGCCGGGACTGCCGCCAGCTCCTTGCGCACGAGCTTCGCCGCCTCGACGACGACGCGGCACTTGGCGATCGATTCCTCGGGCGGCCGGGTCTTCAGCCCGCAGTCCGGGTGCGGCAGCAGCTTCTCGGGCGTGACGTAGCGCAGCCCCTTGCGGATCCCCGCCGCCGCTTCCTCGACGCTCTCGAGCTCGTGCTTGTGCACGTCGACGATCCCGATCTCGAGCTCCTTCGTGTAGGGATGGCGCTCGAAGAGATCGAGCCAGCGGTAGCCGTAGTTCGACATCGCGAGGCTGAGCCGGTCGACCGGCAGGTCGAGGACCTGCGGGTAGATCGCCGCGAAGTCCCCGTAGCAGATGTGCGAGACGGTCTTCGCCGTCAGGTTCTGCGTCACCACGCCCATCGCCTCGATCGCGATCGCGATCTCCTCGGGGCGCGCGTGGATCGCCGGCTCGTCGATCTGGATGTACTTCGCACCGGCGGCCTGCAGGTCCTCGGCCTCCTGCCGCACGACCTCGGCGAGCGCGAGCGCCGCGTCGCGGCGCGTCTTGTACGACTCGAGGTACGACCAGTCGAGCATCGTGTAGGGACCCGTGAGCATGCCCTTCACCGGCCGGTCGGTGAGCGACTGCGTGAACTGGAACCATTCGACGGTCATCGGCTTCGGGCGCGAGATCTTCCCCGAGATGATCGGCTTGTGGTAGTAGCGGTTGCCGTACGAGCGGACGAGCCCGCCGATCGTGTAGCCCTCGAGGCGCTCCGCGAAGTACGCGACCATGTCGCCGCGGTACATCTCGCCGTCCACGAGGATGTCGAGCCCGATCTCCTCCTGCGCGCGGATCCACTCGGTCGTCGCCTTGCGCTCGAGCTCGAGGAGCTCCGCTTCCGAGAGCTTGCCGCGGGCGCGCGCGTTGCGCGCCTTCTGCAGGTACTCGGGTTTCCCGAAGGACCCCACGGTCGTGGTGAGAAGGACGTCGCTCATGCGGGGACACCTCCAGCAGCACGCGCGCCGGACACGAGCGCGGCGAGCTTCTTCGTCGCCACGTCGTGCGGCAGGTACTCGAGCCCCGTGGTGGGCGCGACCCAGAGACGCTCCTGCGGCACGAGCTTCAGCGCCTCCTCGATGAGCGAGGCGACCTCGCGCTCCGTCTCGAGGCGCGTGTTCCGCGCGTCCACGATGCCGAGGACGATCGTGCGCTCCCGGATCGCGTCGAGGCGGCGGAGGACGGTCGTGTCGCGGCTGCGCACGTCGAGGCCGACCTGCGCGACGGGGAACGAGGCGAGGCTCTCGAGCACGCGGTCGGCCGGGAAGAAGTACGTCTGGAGCGCGATGGGGACGCCGGCGCGCGCGATGCGCCGGTAGGCCTCGCGCGCGAGCTCGATGTGCTGCGGGTGCACGACGATCGCCGGGTCCTCGATGTCGACGAGGGTGCAGCCGGCCTTGCCGAGCCCCGCGACCTCGGCCGCGACCGCGTCCGCGACGGCGAGCGTGAGCTTCTCGAGGGACCTGTAGTGCTCATCGATGCAGAGCGTCGCGAACGTGAGGGGGCCGCAGACCGCACCCTTCACCTCGCGCTGCGTCGCCGACCGGGCCAGGGTGAGGTCGGCGGTCACGGTGTTGCCGTCGCTGGCGATCGGCCCGCTCACCACCGGCTGGCGGAAGTACGTGTTGTTGTCGTAGTAGCGCTCGAGCGGACCGCGCTGCACGTTCTTCCAGGCGCGCGCGAAGGGGCTGAAGAGATCGTCCCAGCGGATCTGTCCGTCGTTCAGGACGTCGATGCCGGCCTGCTCGAGCTCCGCGATGGCCGCCCGCGTCGTCGCCTCGTACACCTGGTCGAGCGCGCGGTCGTCGATCTCGCCGCGGTCGTGCTTGTGCAGGCCGGTGCGCAGCTGCTGGCCGCTTGGCTCGTCCGACACCTTCGGGAACGCGCCGATGACCGTTGTCTTCAAGGACAGACCGACCTCTCTCTCACATCATCTCGAACAAGAGAAGTCGTCCAACACTGGATCGACCCTCTCTCATCTCTCCCTTTCGGGACGGATTTGGCACCGCAGCGGGTCTCCGCCGGTTGCCGACGCTTCGCAGGGCCGTGTCCCTCAGCGTCCTCTCGATGAAAGGGATCGCGTATGAAGCTGCGACGATGCTACCACTCGCGGCCCTAGACTTCTCGCGCCCATGAGCGACCGACTCGTCGACCGCACGTTGCGCGCATTCAGCGACGACCTCGCCTCCGACCGGCCGGTGCCCGGGGGCGGCAGCGCGTCCGCGTACGCCGCGGCGCTCGGCGCCGGGCTCGCCGCGATGGTCGCGCGCATCGCCTCGAAGAAGGCACCGGGGCAGCACGACGAGTACATCGCGGAGGTGGACAACCTCCGCGCCGACCTGCTCCGCCTCGTCGACGACGACAGCGCGGCCTACGCGCGCGTCGCGGAGGCGATGAAGCTGCCGAAGGCGAGCGACGCGGAGAAGCAGGAGCGCCAGGCGCGGATGCAGGCGGCGCTCCTCGCGGCCGCGCGCGTGCCGCTCGAGATCGCGCGCACGTGCCGGCGCCTGCTCGAGGCGTGCGAGCGCGGCGCGGCGCTCGCGCCCGCCGCGGCGGCGAGCGACATCGGCGTGGGCGCGCTCATGGCGGAGGCCGCGCTCCACGGCGCCGCGCTGAACGTGATGATCAACCTCGCGTCGCTGAAGGACGCGGCGCACGTGAAGACGCTCTCCGACGACCTCGACCGGGCGGTCGACGGCGCGGAGGCGCTGCGCAAGCGCATCCTCGATTCGGTCGAGGCGCGGATCGCCCGTTGACGCGGCTGCTCCACGGGCGGCCCGTCGCCGCGGAGGTGAACGCGGACACCGCGCGCCGCGCGGCCGCGCTGCGCGCGTCCGGACGGGTCCCTGCGCTCACGGTCGTCACCGCCGGCGCCGATCCCGCGGCGGCGACGTACCTCGGGCGGCTCGAGCGCGATGGCAGGGCGGCCGGCATCGAGGTGCGCCGTGTCACGCTCCCGCGGGGCGCCGATGAGGGCGCGCTGCGCGGCGCGCTCGAGGCCCTGGGCGCCGACGCGAGCGTGACCGGCGTACTCCTCCTCACGCCGCTTCCCGCCGGGATCGAGCTCGCGACCGTCGTCGAGTCGATCCCCGCGGAGAAGGACGTCGAGGGCATGCACCCCCTGAACGCAGGCTTCCTCGCGGAAGGCCGTCCGCGCTTCGTGCCGACGACCGCGGCGGCGGTCATCGCCCTGCTGCGCCACTACGCGATCCCGCTGCGCGGCTGCCGCGTCACCGTCGTCGGCCGCAGCGCCGTCTTCGGCCGCCCGCTCGCGAGCCTGCTCCTGCTGGAGCACGCCACGGTCACGGTCGCGCACAGCCAGACGCCGGATCTCGCCGTGCACACGCGGACCGCGGACATCGTCACGATCGGGATCGGGCGCGCGGGCGCGCTGCGCGGCGACATGATCGCGAAGGGCTGCGTCGTGATCGACGCGGGGATCAACGTGACGCCCGACGGGATCGTCGGGGATGCGGACGCGGCCTCGGTGAGCCAGGTCGCCGGCGCCTACAGCCCGGTCCCGGGCGGCCTCGGCGCGGTGACCACCGCGCTCCTCCTGCGGAACGTCGTGCTGGCCGCCGAGCAGACGGAGTAGGCCGGGCCCCTCCCTACAGCCGCACGATCGGCGGGTCCGCGGGATCGTCGAAGTGGTGCGTGTCGATGAGGCGCAGCTTTCCCATCGAGCTGTCGAGCAGCACGGAGTGGGTGCGAACGCCCTTGTTGAAGAACCGCACACCCTGCAGGAGCTCGCCGTCCGTCACGCCCGTCGCGATGAAGCGCAGATCCTGGCCGCTCGCGAGATCCTCGGTCCGGTAGATCCGCTGCTCGTCGCTGACACCCATCTTCTTCGCCCGCTGGCGCTCCGCGTCGCTCCGGAAGCGGAGACGCCCGAGGATCTCGCCGCCCAGGCAGCGCAGCGCGGAGGCGGAAAGGACGCCCTCGGGAGCCCCGCCGGTCCCCATGACGGCGTTCACGCCCGTGCCGCCGATCGCGACCGAGATCGCGGGCATGCAGTCCCCGTCCTCGATGAGCTTGATGCGGGCGCCGGCCGCGCGGACCTCGTTGATGAGCTTCTCGTGCCGCGGCCGGTCGAGGATGACGATGGTGAGGTCCTCCACCTCGCGGTTCAGTGAGGCGGCGATGATCTTGAGGTTCTCGCCGACCGGCCGGTCGAGGTCCACTTTGCCCTTCGCGGGGGGACCGACGATGAGCTTCTCCATGTAGGTGTCCGGCGCGTTCAGGAGGCCGCCCGGTTCCGACACGGCCATGACGGCGATCGCGTTCGGGCGGCCCTTTGCGACCGGGTTCGTGCCCTCGAGCGGATCGACCGCGATGTGGACCTCCGGTCCCTCCCCGCGGCCCACCTTCTCGCCGATGTAGAGCATCGGGGCCTCGTCGCGCTCGCCCTCGCCGATGACGATGGTGCCGTTGAATGAGACCTGGTCCATCGCCTTGCGCATGGCATCCACCGCGGCCTGGTCCGCGCGGACGTTGTCGCCGTGCCCCATGAGGTGCGCGGCGGCGATAGCCGCCGCCTCGGTGATCCGGACGAGCTCCATGCTCGGTGTGCGGTAGGTGGGGCGCTCGTACATCGGCGGCGAGCCTAGCGGGTCAGCGCGGGAGGCGGCGTCCGACCTCGATCGAGCGCGCGAGCCGCTCGGCGGCGCCCTCCACGAGGACGCTGGCCCGCTCCATCGCCTCCTTGAGCTCCATCGGCCGGTCGGTCACGAGCTCGAGCGCGTCGAGCCCCGCCGCGAAGAGCGCCTCGTAGCCGGTGTCCGTCCCCCCGGCGATCGCGGCGACCGGCACGCCTGCGCGGCGCGCGGCCTCGGTGACGGCCTGGGTGAGCTTGCCGTAGGCGCTCTGCGCGTCGACCCTGCCCTCCCCGGTGATCACGAGATCGGCGTCGCGGACGCGCTCGTCGAAGCGCGCCGCCTCGAGGACGATGTCCGCGCCGGAGCGCAGGCGTGCGTCGAGGAACGCGAGCAGGCCAGCGCCGAGGCCTCCGGCCGCGCCGGCGCCCGGGACGTCACGGATCCCGCGGCCGACGAACCCCTCGACGACGTCCGCGAAGCGCGCGAGGGCGGCGTCGAGCTCGCGGACCATCTCCGGCGTCGCGCCCTTCTGCGGCCCGTAGACCGCGGACGCCCCGAGCTCCCCGAGGAGCGGGTTGCGCACGTCGCAGGCGACCTCGATGGCGGGACGGACGAGCCGCGGATCGGTCTGTCCTTCGAGGTGGTGCAGCCGCGCGAGCGCGGCGCCACCCTCCGGGAGGTCGCGCCCGTCCTTGTCGAGGAAGCGGTACCCGAGCGCGCGCGCCATCCCCGCGCCCCCGTCGTTCGTGGCGCTCCCGCCGATGCCGATGACGATGCGGTGCGCACCGCTCTGCGCCGCCGCAAGGATGAGCTCGCCGGTGCCGCGGGTGGACGCCGTGAGCGGATCGCGCTCGTCGTCCCGCAGCAGCGGCAGGCCGCTCGCGGCGGCCATCTCGACGACCGCGGTCTTCCCGTCGCCGAGCGTCCCCCACTCGGCTTCGATCTCGCGGCCGAGCGGGTCGTGCACGCGGGCGACGTGCAGCCTGCCGCCCGTGGCGCGGACGAGCGCGCGGACCGTACCCTCGCCGCCGTCGGCGAGCGGGAGCTCGTCGACCGCGGCAGCGGACCACACGCGCCGGATCCCGCGCGCGATCGCGGCGGCGACGTCGACCGCGTCGAGGCTGCCTTTGAACGCCTGCGGGGCGACGAGGACGCGCGGCGCGGACGGCACGCGCGCATTGTCGCGTGCGTCGCCGTCGACCGACTTAGACTTCGAGAAAGAGCGCCCGCTCGCGCGGGCATTCAGAACGGTCCTGCCGGCCGCCCAGGACCGCCAGGGGGTGCCACCGCGTGAGGGTCGCGATGATCTCCGTCCACGCCTGCCCGCTGGCGAAGCTCGGCGGGCGCGACTCCGGGGGGATGAACGTCTACGTGCGGGAGCTCGCGCGTGACCTTGCCTCGCGGGGCATCGAGGTGGACGTCTTCACCCGCTGGCGCGAGCCGGGGGATCCACGGATCCAGCAGCTCGCGCCGGGGGCGCGCGTGATCCACATCGAGTCGGGGCCGATCGGCTACCTGTCGAAGATGGACGTCTACGACCGGCTCGACGAGTTCACCGCCGAGCTCCAGCGCCACGTCGACGCCGAAGGCCTCCGCTACGACCTCATCCACGCGCACTACTGGCTGTCCGCGGACGTGGCGGCCCGGCTCGCGGCGCGGTGGCGCGTGCCGGTCGTCCAGATGTTCCACACCCTCGGGCTCGTGAAGCGCGAGGTGATGGACGAGGACGTCGGTGGGGAGAGCGACGTGCGGATCGCCATCGAGCGCGAGGCGGTGCGCGCGTCCGCCGCCATCGTCGCCGCGAGCGAGATCGAGGCGGACGAGCTCCGGACGCTGTACGACGCCGACGACCGCAGGCTCTGGATCATCCCGTGCGGCGTGGACCCCGCCGTCTTCCGCCCGATGCGGCAGGCCGACGCGCGCGAGGCGACCGGCCGCGACCAGTGCGAGCGGCTCATCCTCTTCGTCGGGCGCATCGAGCAGATCAAGGGCATCGACGTGCTGCTGCGCGCCCTCGCCCTCCTGTTCCGCCGGCGTCCCGACATGCGCAGCGACACCTGCCTCCTCGTCGTCGGGGGCGCGCTCGACGCGGGCGACGGCGAGGCGGAGACCGAGAAGATCGAGGAGCTGCGGCGGCTCGTGCGCGAGAACGGCATGGAGGGCAACGTCGACTTCGTCGGCTCACGCGACCAGCCCGCGCTCGCGCTGCACTACGCGGCCGCCGACGTGTGCGCGGTCCCCTCGCTCACGGAGTCCTTCGGGCTCGTCGCGCTCGAGGCGATGGCCTGCGGCACGCCGGTCGTCGCGACGCGCGTGGGCGGGATGCAGACCGTCGTCGAGGACGGCGAGTCCGGGCTGCTCGTGCCGGCGGGCGACGACTCCGCGCTCGCGGAGGCGATCGCGCGCGTGCTCTCCGATCACCGGCTCCGGATGCACCTCGCGCATGGCGCCCGCAGCCGCGCCGAGCGCTACACCTGGCAGGCCGTCGGCGACCGCATCGTCGAGATGTACGACAGCGTGCTCCGCGGCCAGCCCGTCGCCGTCTGATGGCACCACGGTTCGAGCTGCCGAAGCGCGCGATGGCCGTGTTCGCGCACCCCGACGACGTGGACTTCGGCTGCTCCGGCACGCTCTCGCTCTGGGCCGACCAGGGCGTCCACATCACGTACTGCCTCCTCACGAGCGGGCAGAAGGGGACGCACGATCCGAACATGCCTCCGGAGCGGCTCGCGCGCATCCGCGAGCGGGAACAGCGCGCCGCGGGCAAGGTCGTCGGCGCGAAGGAGTTCGTGTTCCTCGGGCATCAGGACGGTGAGCTCGAGCGGTCGAAGGCGCTCACGGGCGAGGTGTGCCGCGTCATCCGCGAGCAGAAGCCGGATCTCCTCATCACGCAGGATCCCTGGCGCGAGTACCAGCTGCATCCCGACCACCGCGTCGCGGGCTGGAGCGCGATGGACGGGCTCATCGCGGCGCGCGACCACCTCTTCTACCCCGACCAGCTCGACCGCGGCCTGAAGCATCACCGCGTCCGGCGCGTGCTCCTCTTCGGCACCGCCGAGCCGAACGTGTGGTTCGACATCTCGACGACGATCGGCCGGAAGATCCGCGCGATCACGTCGCACAAGAGCCAGGTCGGGGACCCGAAGGGCCTCGGCGAGCGCATGCGCGCGTTCGCCGCGACGACCGGGCGCGCCTGGGGCCTCGAGTACGGGGAGGGCTTCCGCTACTTCGAGCTGGGATGAGCGTGTTCGTGAACTAGTGCTTGAAGTGGCGCTTCCCGGTGAAGAGCATCGCCATGCGGTGGCGGTTCGCGGTCTCGATCATCATCTGATCGCGTAGCGACCCGCCCGGCTGGATGATCGCGGTGACGCCCGCGCGCGCCGCGACCTCGATGCCGTCGGGGAACGGGAAGTACGCATCCGACGCCATCACGGCCAGGCGCGCGTTCTCGCCGGCCTTGCGCACGGCGACGTCCACGGCCACGACGCGCGAGAGCTGCCCGGGGCCGACGCCGACCGTCGCGAGGTCCTTCGCGATGACGATCCCGTTCGAGGTGACGTGCCGCACACAGCGCCACGCGAAGATGAGATCGGTGAGCTCCTCGAGCGTGGGGTGGCGGTCCGTCACGGGCTTGAAGCTCGACTCCTCGGTCACGGACTCGTCGGGCGTCTGCACGAGGAGGCCGCCGGCGACGCGCTTCATGTCGAGCGCGCCGCGGTCCGCGCGGCCGCGCCGCGGGTCGTAGCCGGGCACGGTGAGGATCTCGAGGTTGCGGCGCTCGCGCAGGAGCGGCAGCGCGTCCTCCTCATAGCCGGGCGCGATGATCGCCTCGTAGAAGGTGTCTTTCAGCGCGAGCGCGAGCGCGACGGTGACCTTGCGGTTCGCGCCGACGATGCCGCCGAAGGCCGAGACCGAGTCGCACATGAAGGCGCGCTGGTACGCCTTGTCGATGGTCGTCTCGGAGGCGATGCCGCAGGGATTCTGGTGCTTCACGATCGCGACGGTCGGCTGCGGGAAGTCCGCGACGATGCGCCAGGCCGCGTTGATGTCGAGCATGTTGTTGAAGCTCGTCGCCTTGCCGTGGAGCTGCTCCATCGCGGTCATCGCGCCCTGCTCGCCCCGGAGCGCGTAGAACGCCGCCTGCTGGTGCGGGTTCTCCCCGTAACGAAGGTCGCGCACCTTGCGCAGCGACAACGTGAGCTCGTCCGGGAAGGTGACCCCCGCGTTGCGCGCCAGCTTCGCCGCGACGGTCGCGTCGTAGGCCGCGGTGTGCGAGTACGCCTCCGCCGCGAGCAGCCGCCGCGTCTCCACGGAGACCTCTCCGCGCTCGCGCAGCTCGTCGAGGATCGCCTCGTAGCGCTCCGGGCTCGACACGACGACGACGTGAAGGTGGTTCTTCGCCGCGGCGCGCAGGAGCGTGACCCCGCCGATGTCGATGAGGTCGAGCAGCTGGTCGCCGGCGACGCCCTTCGCCGCCGCCTCCCCGAACGGGTAGAGGTTCACGGCGACGAGGTCGATCGGCTGGATGCCCTCGCGCGCCAGGTCCGCGCTGTGCGACGCGTCGCCGCGGACCGCGAGGATCCCCGCGTGGATCTTCGGGTGCAGCGTCTTGACGCGGCCGCCGAGCATCGCCGGAGACCCCGTGACGTCCTCGACGCCGCGCGAATCGATCCCGTCCGCCGCCAGAGCGGCGCGGGTCCCGTCGGTCGCGATGAGCTCCCAACCGAGCTCGCGCAGGCCGCGCGCGAACGCGGCGATGCCCGTCTGGTCGGATACGGAGAGGATCGCTCGCACTGGGGGCGTGACTCCTTGCGGGTGACTGGCCTGGTGCGCGGGTAGTATACGGACCCCCAGTGATCGATCTCGAGCATCTGCTGCGCCGCCTCACCGATCCGTTCAACCCGGAGTCCCGCTACTACTGGCCGCTCGTTGCGGCGGCCTTCATCGCGATCGCGGCGAACGTCGCCTGGTATTACTGGAAGCAGCGCGGGCCGGTGCCTCCGCCCGAGCGCGAGCTCCGGCCGTGGGCGATGTGGGTCAACGTCATCTTCCTCATCTGGGTCCTCGTGCTCCTCATCGCGAAGACGCCGTTCATCGCCATCCCGGTCTCGCTCGTCGTGAACCTCGCGATCCTCGGCTTCCTGTACTTCTACTGGCTCCCGCCGCGCGAGACGGCGTGGGCGCGCGAGCAGCGCCGGCTGCGGTACATCCCGAAGCCCGAGCGGCGAAAGAAGCGGCGCCGGTAGCGCGCCACGACAGCACCTGCCGCATCGCTGAGCGTCCGTGCCTGAGCCCGTGCTGAGCCCGACGCACCGGCTGATCTTCCGGCTGGAGATCGCGAACCGGCCGGGGATGTTCGCGCAGGTCGCGCGCGTCGTCGGCGAGCACGGCTGCTCGCTCGGCGCGATCGACCTCGTCGAGGCGACGCCACAGGTGCACGTCCGCGACGTCACCGTCGATGCCCCGGACGAGGAGACGGGCCGCCGCCTCGCGGCGGCGCTGCGTGCGATCGACGGCGTGAACGTGCGCGCGGTCTCCGACCGCGCGTTCCTCATGCATCTCGGGGGCAAGATCGAGGTCCGCGGCCGGGTCTCGGTGCGCACGCGAGACGATCTCTCGCTCGTGTACACGCCGGGCGTCGCGCGCATCTGCCGCGCGATCGCGGAGGACCCCGAGCGCGCCTGGGCGCTCACGATCCGGGCGAACGCCGTCGCCATCGTGACCGACGGGACGGCCGTGCTCGGTCTCGGCAACATCGGACCATCCGCGGCGATGCCCGTGATGGAGGGCAAGTCGCTCCTCTTCGCCGAGCTGGCGGGGATCACGGCCTTCCCCCTCATCCTCGACACGAAGACGCCCGAGGAGATCATCGAGACGGTCGTGCGCGTGGCCCCTGCCTTCGGCGGCATCAATCTCGAGGACATCGCCGCGCCGGGCTGCTTCGAGATCGAGCGCGCGCTGCGCGAGCGCCTCGACATCCCCGTCTTCCACGACGACCAGCACGGCACGGCCATCGTCGTCCTGGCCGGGCTGCGGAACGCCCTCGCCGTCTGCGGCCTCGGCCTCGCGGACGCCCGGATCGTCGTGAACGGCGCCGGCGCGGCCGGGATCGCGACGGCCCGCCTCCTGCGCGCAGCGGGTGCGGGCGCCATCGTGCTCTGCGACCGCAGGGGCGTTCTCTCGCCCGACCGCGCCGACCTCAACGCGGAGAAGCGCGCGCTCCTGGCCGAGCTCGGCGCGCCGCCGGTGCGTGGCGCGCTCGGCGATGCGCTGCGCGACGCGCACGTCTTCATCGGCCTTTCCGGACCGCGCACGCTCTCGAAGGCGATGCTCGTCACGATGGCGCGCCCGCGGATCGTGTTCGCGCTCGCGAACCCCGACCCCGAGATCGACCCGCTCGACGCCGCGGGGGAGGTCGACGTCATGGCGACGGGGCGCAGCGACTACCCGAACCAGGTGAACAACGCGCTCGCGTTCCCGGGCGTGTTCCGCGGCCTGCTCGACGCGCGCGCGAAGGGCGTCAGCACCGAGATCGCGGTCGCCGCCGCCGAGGCCCTCGCCAGCGTCGTCCCGCAGAACGTGCGCTCCGCCGAGTACATCCTGCCCTCGATCTTCGACACGGCCGTCGTCCCCGCCATCGCGCAGGCGGTGACCGCGGCGACGAAGGCGGCGGGCCTCGCGCGGCCACGTGGCGGTGACCAGGAGGCGCGCTAGCCGGCTAGCCGGCGAGGCGCTCCACCGTCTCGACACGAGCGAGCGGCGGCCCCTGGTGGAGCCAGCGCTCGAGCTCCGCGAGCCGGTCGTCGGGACCATCGGCGGTGCACTCCACGGCGCCGTCATCGCGGTTCCAGACCGTGCACGCGAGGCCGAGCGCGGACGCGCGCTGCTGCGTCGCGTACCGGAACCCGACGCCCTGCACCCGGCCGCGCACGATCCAGCGGCCGCGGCTCATCGCGGGCGCTTCGGCCGCAGGCTCATGAGCTCCGCGAGCGGCCTCGTGTTCTCCACGGATGCGGCGGTGGCCCAGCCGCGCCGCGCGGTCGCGACAGCGTTCGCCATGTAGTCGAGCTCCTCGATCGAGTGCGCGTCCGAGTTCGTGACGAGCCGCACGCCCGCGGCGACGGCCTTCTTCACGTTCACGTCGGGCAGGTCGAGACGCTCCGGGCCGCCGTTGATCTCGAGCCGCGTCCCCGTCTCCGCCGCGACCTCGACGAGCCGGTCGAGGTCGACGTCGTACGGGTCGCGCTTCTCGAGGAGCCTCCCGGTCGGGTGCGAGATCGCGTCGACGAGCGGGTGGCGCATCGCGCCGACGATGCGCTCGGTCATGACGTCACGCGGCTGGTTGAAGGCGGAGTGCACCGAGGCGGTCACGACGTCGAAGAGCGCGAGGACCTCGTCGGGGTAGTCGAGGCTGCCGTTCGCGCGGATGTCCACCTCCGTCCCGATGAGGATCCGGAAGGGCGCGAGCTCCCGGTTCAGCCGCTCGATCTCCGCCGTGCGCTGGCGGATGCGCTCGACGCTCAGCCCCTGGGTCATGCCGAGGCCGACGGAGTGGTCCGTGAGCGCGATGTACTCGTAGCCGCGCGCCCGCGCCTGACGCGCCATGTCCGCGATCGGATCGCGGCCGTCGGTCCAGCTCGAGTGCGAGTGGAGATCGCCTCTGATGTCGCGCAGCTCGAGCAGCCGCGGCAGCTCGTGCGCCTGCGCCGCCTGGACCTCGCCGCGGTCCTCCCGCAGCTCCGGCGCGATCCAGTCCATGCCGAGGGCCGCGTAGATCTCCTCCTCCGTGCGCGACGCGAGCGGCGTCCCGCCCTTCTCCTCGCCGACCCGGTAAAGGCCGTACTCGTTCAGGAGGAGCTTGCGCTTCAGCGCGATGCCCCGCAGCCGGACGTTGTGCTCCTTGGACCCCGTGAAATAGAGGAGCGCGGCACCCCATGAGGCGTCGGGGACGACCCGGAGGTCGATCTGCAGCCCCCGGTCGACGACGACCGAGCTCTTCGTGTCCCCGTGCGCGAGCACGCGCTCCACCATGGGCGCCCTCGTGAAGGCGTCCATCACGACTGCCGGCGACGCCGAAGCGACGAGGAGGTCGACGTCGCCGATCGTTTCGCGCCAGCGGCGGAGGCTGCCCGCGACCTCGATGCGCTCCTCGCCGGTCTGCTCGCGCAGCCAGGCCACCATCGCTCCGGCCGCGGCTCGCGCGTCGTCGAGGAGCGCCCGCCCGGTGCGCTGCCGCAGCGACGCGATGGACTTGATGATGTTCTCCTCGGTCTTCGCCTGGATCTTCGGCAGCTGACGGAGCTTCCCCGCCTTCGCGGCCTCGTCGAGCTCGTCGATGGTGGTGATCCGCAGGTGCTCGTAGATCGTGCGCGCGGTCGCCGGGCCGACACCGGGCACGCGCAGGAGCGTGAGCAGTCCCGGCGGCACGGCTGCGAGCAGCTCCTCGTGACGCTTCGACCTACCGGTCGCGATGAGCTGCGTGATGACGTCGCTTACGGACGCGCCGACCTTCGGGATCTCGCCGAGCCGCTTCTGCTCGACGTACAGCTTCAGCGGATCGCGCAGGTCACGAATGGCGCGGGCGGCGGCGCGGTAGGTGACCGCGCGGAAGACGTTCTCCCCCTTCAGCTCGAGGAGATCACCGATCTCGTCGAGGACGGCCGCGACCGCGTCGTTGTCGAAGGAGAGCGCCTGCCGGACCACGCGACGAGGGTATCGCGGGGGCTAGTGCTTTGCGGACGTGCCCCGGGCGAGGTCCAGCATGTCGAACGCCGCATCCATGTCGCCGCGCGCGCGGAGCTTCTGCGCGTACTCGGCGGCGATCGCGGAACGGTCGGCGAGGTGATCGATGTGCGTGACGAGCTCGATCGCGGTGCGGTACGCGGCGTCGGAGGCCTCGTACTCGCCACGCGCGTCGTGTGCCGCGGCCATGGCGCGCAGCGCGCTCGCGCGCTGGCGGTCGTCATGCAGCCCGGCGAGCGTCTTGTCGGCGAGACCCGCGAGACGGAGCGCCTCGTCGGTCTGGCCCTCGGCGAGGGCGACGCGCGCGAGCTCGGTCTGCGCGACCGCGACCTCCTTGGCGTCACCGAGCAGCTCGGCGCGCACGAGGCATCGCTCGGCCATGAGACGCGCCCGGTCGACGGAGCCCTGCTCGAAGTAGGCGCCCGCGAGCGAGTGGAGCACGCTCAGCTCGAAGCCCGCGTCGGACAGACGCTCCCAGAGCTCGAGCGCGCGCTGGTAGTTCGCGATCGCGCTGTCGAACTCGCCTGAGTCGAAGAGGGAAGCGGCGAGACCCATGTAGCTGCGGGCGGCGAGCTCGGTCTCCGACGAGCGGCTCGCGAGGGAGAGCGCCGCCTCGTACGTCGCGAGCGCCTTCGTCGTGCGGTTGAGACGACGGTAGGCGGTGCCGAGGCTCACGAGGAGCCGGGCACGCAGGCGCTGATCGATGACCTCGTACTGCTCGACGGTCTGACGCGCGGCCTCGAATGCCTCGGCCGCGGCGACGAGCTGCCCGAGGTGGGCGTACGCGGTCCCCCGGCGGTACAGGAGCTGCGCGATGTCCGCGGCATCGGTCGCGGGCTCGAGGACCGCGAGCGCCTCGTTGACGCGCGCGAACGCCTGCTCGTGGTCGCCCGCGGCGAGATCGGCGCCCGCGAGCAGGCCCATGAGCTTCGCGCGCTCGCGCGGCTCGCCGTGCGGCAGCGCGTTCTCGACCTCGGCGCGGACCGTGGCCCAATCACCGCGCTCCGCCGCTGCCTGCGCGGCGAGGCGATGGAAGATGACGCGCTTGGCGCTCGCGAGGGTCTCGTCGCCGAGGAAGTAGTCGAGCGGCTTGCCGAGACGGGTCGCGAGCAGCTGCAGCGAGCGGAGCGACGGACGCACGAGCCCGGACTCGACCTGGCTGATGAAGCCCTTCGTGAGCTCCTCGCCGGCGAGCGCCGCCTGGCTCAAGCCGCGCTCGCGACGGGCAGCGCGAATGCGCTCGCCGAGCGTCGCGGGCGCGTTCTGTAGAGGTGTGCTAGCCGTCACAGTGATGTCTATACCCTCGTCTCACGGTCTGGATACGCCGTTGATAGAAGTTCGGATTGACCCGTGGAGTACCGCGTACCTAGACTGCGACGCAGCATCGCAGACAAGCGAGCAGGAAACAACAGGGGGGTGGCGCAGGTGACACCGATCCGCATCCGCGTTCTGACCGCGCTCTTCGCCCTCCTGCTCACCGTGTTCGCCGCGATGCCCGCATCCGCCGACAGCGGCGTGAATTCGGGCGAAGACGGCGGATTCCCGGGCCTCAACTCAGGTGAGGACGGCGGCTTCCCCGGCATCAACTCCGGCGACGACGGCGGATTCCCGAGCGCCAGCTCGGTGGACGACGGGGGCTTCTAGACCCCGGATCCCCGCGAGTCCGCATACTGAGCGCGTGCCGGCCACCACGACCGACCGACGTCAGCTCATCGAGATCGACGGCAAGCAGTTCCTCTTCCAGCATGGCTACCGCTTCGGCAAGGTGACATATGTCACACGCCTCCCGCTCGGCAAGAGCATGACGGTCTGGGCCCCGGGGCACCTCTCCGCGACCGAGGTCGAGGACGTGGTCCGCGGCGACAACCCGTGGATGTTGGAGTGAGTCCCGCCTGAGAGCCGTCGTCCAGCGCGTCCGCTCCGCGGTCGTCCACGCCGGCGACGAGCGGGTCGCGGGGATCGGTACGGGCCTCGCCGTGGTCGTCGGCATCGGGAGCGCGGATCGCGCGGAGGATGCCGAGCGGCTCGCGCGCAAGATCGTCGAGCTCCGCGTGTTCGAGGACGAGCGCGGACGTCTCCATCACAGCGTCACGGACATCGGCGGCGCCGTGCTGGCGGTCCCGCAGTTCACGCTGTACGGCGACATCCGGCGCGGCCGGCGCCCCGACTTCACGCACGCCGCCCCACCCGACCGCGGCCGCGCGCTGTTCGACGTGCTCTGCGGCGCGCTCCGCGCGACAGGCGTGCTCGTCGAGACGGGCCGCTTCGGCGCGCACATGCGGATCGACCTCGAAGCCGACGGCCCGGTCACCATCGTCATGACGAGCGACGGGTGGGCCGAGGGCGACCTCTAGCACGCGGAAGGGCCCGGCCGAAGCCGGGCCCTTCCCGCATGACAGCCGCAGATATCGCTAGTGGATCTGGACGTTGCCGCCGGTGATGGCGCCGTCGCCGTTCTGGGCGGTGCCGTTCACCCAGATCCGGAAGATGTCGTTGCGACCGGGCTCGCCGTTGTCCTCGACGTAGACGACCACTTTCTGGCCGTTCGTCCCGGTACCCGCGAACCAGCCCTTCCTCTTGTCGGCGGAGATCCCGATCGCGGTCATGGTGTGCACGTGCAGATCGACGCTCGAGGTCTGGAACTGCAGCTCGCCCTTGGTGCCCTCGACGGCGTCGTGCTGGACGTTGAACCCGCCGCGTCCCTTGCCCTCGAACCTGATGAGCCCGGAGGTGATCTTGCCCACGGCGTTCGTGACCGTGAGCGTGCAGGTCGCGGTCGAGCCGGTGTACAGCGCGTTGCCGGCGAACGTCGCGCCGACGGTGTGGGCACCGGGCATGAGGCCGGAGGGCGTGGTGCTGCCGGCCAGCGGGGCGCCGTTCACGGTCCAGGCGATCGTCTCGCCGGTGAGGACCGCGTTCGACACGCCGTCGCGGAGCTCTGAGGTGAGCGTGATCGCGAAGCCGAAGACCGCCGATGCGTCGGCGCACGAGAGCGTGGTCGGACGCTTGTCGACCGTGACGGTCGTCGTGGCGGGGGCGCTGACGCCGCCGTCCTTGTCCGTGGCGGCGAAGCTGGCGGTGTAGATGCCTGGGGTCGCGTAGGCGTGGCTTGCCGTCATGCCGCTCGCGGTCGCCGAGTCGCCGAACGTCCACGCGCCGGTGAAGCCGGCGGCGGCATCCGCGGGGCTCGGGTCGGTGGCGGTGCCGGTGAAGCCGATCGCGATGCCCCAGTACCGCGGGCCGTCGTTGCTCGCCGTAGCGGTAGGCGCGACGTTGCTGATCGTGACTGACGCGGCATCGGTGTCGCAGAGGCTCGGGGTCGCGCTGTCGCAGACCTTGAGCACCACGGTGCGTGTCGCGGGACCGTCAACGGCCGCGGCCGAGAAGGACGCCGCGAGACCCGCGGTCTCGAAGGTGCCGTCGTTGTCGAGATCCCAGGCGTAGGTGAGGGTCTGACCTGCGTCGGGGTCATTCCCCGAGCCGGCGAGCGCGACGGAGCTGCCCTCCGCCACGTCGTACGGACCCCCGGCAGTGGCGACCGGTGCCCGGTTCTGCGACGGGCACGAGAGACGAAGATCGAGGTCGAGCCAGGGCGGCGGTACGGGAAGCACCGGCGTCTCGACAAAGGTCCGGGCCGGATCGCTCGGCGACACGCATCCCTCAGCTGTGGCTCGGACGATGTAGTAGCCAACGAGCACGTCCCAACCGAAACGACCGAACGCGTCGGTGCTGTCCGGATTGTCGCGGTTGGCGGGTGACATGATCGCGCTGCCGCTCGGCACGACCGAGAACGGACCCGCCGGTGAGTCGGACCGGTACAGCGTCACCGTCGCGCCCGCGATCGGATCACCAGTGGTCGTGCGTACGTGGCCGCTCGGATCGATGTAGACGTCGAAGGCGATGGACTCGACGAGGCTTCCGCACACGATGCTTATCGCGATCTCGGCGAAGCCGCTATTCGGACGCAGCGGAGCGATCGTCCCGGTGTACGTCCCCGCGGGCGACTCGCTCATCGGCCCGCTGGCGATGACGATCCCTCCATCCCGGACCTCGTACGTCGCGCTGCCGCCGGCGCAGCCTTGAGTGGCGAGCGTCAGCGTGTCGCCCCAGTAGACGATGGGGACACCAGCCGACGTGTAGCCCCGCACAGGACCGATCGTCGTGCCGGCGGGAGGCGGTGTCGGCCCATCGAGGATCAGGTCCGGCGCCGTGACGGTCGCGGCGCTGCTCGCGTTCTGCGGCGTGACCGTCACCGGGCCAGGGAGCGCTCCAGAGAGGAAGCCGGCGGTCGGCGGATTCGCCGAAATGGTGTGCGGACCGGACTGTACGCCGGTGAACGTGTACCGGCCGTTCGCGGCGGTCTGCGCGAGGCTGCACATGCCGCCGGAGCACATCTGCACGAACGCGCCGACGAGGGGGTTCGCGGTCGTCCCGCCGAAGACCTGCCCCGCGACCGTCGCGCCCACGGGCGCGACGCCGTTGCGTACCGGGAAGATGTACCGGCCGAGCTGCGTCGTGCCGCGGCTGTTGTGGATGAGCCCGGTGGTCAGGTTGGAGTTGAGGAACGCGCCCCGCACCCCTGAGCCAGGCTGCTCGAAGGCGGCCGACGTCCCGTTGGAGTAGCCCATGCGCGCGGGAGAACCGCCGAGACCACCGGAGCCGCCGCTCGCGTCACCGGTCTCCCAGAGGATCTTGTCGAAGTTCATGAGGATGTCGAAGTCACCTGCGCCGGTGTCCGGACGCTCGACCAGCACGAGCTGGAAACTGTTCAGCTTGTCGGCCCGGGCGTTGTAGTAGCCGACGTTGACCCAGTTGATGCAGAACGCGCGCTGCCCGCCGTAGGTGGTGAACCCCGCCGTGTACCGGACGAGATCCGACGAGACGTTGCGCGTGTCGACGTCGGCGAAGAACGGCGCGATCAGCGGACGTCCCGTCGTGATGATCGGGAACGGCGTGTACGTGCTCATCGGGAAGTCGAATGTGACGTTGCCGTTGTTGTTCACATAGAGCGTCGAGTAGGAGCGACCGAAGAAGTTGAGCGCGAAAGGCAACGCGACCGAAAGGCCTGACCCGTCATCGTTCCGGGGCAGGGCGATGTCGCGGCATCCATCGGCGCTCGTCGCCGATGGCAACGCGAGGATCGCGTTCGGACCTTCCGCGGCCGCCGGAGTGACGCCGAGCACACCTGACAGTGAGATGAGCAGCGCGAGGCAGAGCACGAGCGTCCTGCGCATGGATCCCCTTCCCTCTCCCGACCGGCGTGGCCGGCCCAGCGTCGGCCGGTCCGGCCGAACTGAGCGGGCAGGCTAGGGGTTCACGGCATGACCGGCAAGTGGACGGTCAGACAGGCTACCTGTTCGCTTTTCGGCGCAACTACGGGCGCTCGACGTCCCGCGACCTCACTCTCGGGCGAGATCCAGCGCGGCGGCGAGCGTCAGGCGGGCGGCCTTCAGCCAAAGGCGCCGGTTCGTGACATTCGCCTCGGTGTCGTTCCGCGTATGGAAGGTGGAGTTGCCCGGAAAGGTCGCGTCGTTCTCGCCGTAGCGCTGGCAGAGCGCGATGGAGGGGATCCCCGCGAGGCCGAACGGGGCCGCGTCCATGATCGTGTTGCCGTCCGCGGCGTACTGCGCGTTCAAGGGTGAGACGCCGATGGCGTAGCGCGCGTTCGCGGCGATGACGCGGTCGCGGAGCGCGGCCGAATGCGGCAGGTACCAGAGGAGGTCGAGCCGGTCGGCGAGCGGGTTGAAGCCGACCATGTCGAGGTTGAGCGCGGCCTTGTATGCGTACGGGCGCGTGAGCTTCGAGACGAAGTCGGCGCTCCCCTTGTAGAAGAGCTCCTCGCCGTCGAAGAACGCGAGGACGACCCGGTTCCGCAGCGCGCCCTTGTTCGCCGCGAGGATGCGCGCGTACTCGAGGAGCGCCGCCGTGCCGGTCGCGTTGTCGTCGGCCCCGGGCGCGGGGGTCGTGCGCGGGTCCCAGCCGGGAGTGCGGTTCGAGATCGAGTCGTAGTGCGCCGACACGAGCGTCCAACCGCTCGCCGGGACCGGACCGGGCGGGTCCACGATCGCGAGGATGTTCTCGAGGCGGATGCCTTGGTAGAAGCCGACGTGGGTCTGCACCTCGAGGCCGGCGATCGCGCGGAGCTGCTCGTAGAGGTACGCGACGGCCTTCGCGTGCCCCGGATGACGCACGTCGCGCGAGCCCGCCGCGACGAGCGCGCGGAGGTGGTCGTCCATCTTGAAGGCGTTGATCTGGGCGATGAGCGCCGCGACCGGCGACGGGGATGCGGTCGGCGTCGCGGCGACGGTGGGAGCGGGTGTCGGAGCCTGCGTCGCGGGTACGACGGTGCGGGTCGCCGTGGGTGACGGGATCGGTGACGGCATCGCCGTGAGGATCGGGGACGCGGTGCCCCGGGCGGCGGGCGGAGCCCCGCAGGCGGCGAGGACGACCGCGCCCGCGAGACACAGCGCGATGAGGCGCGTCACGCGCTAGTTAACGCGGCCCGCTCCCGCGGCAGCACGGCCGCCGGCCGTCTCCTTCGCGTACTCCTCGGTCCAGAAGCGGATCTTGCCGCCGTCGACGTCGACGAAGACCGTGTCGCCCTCCGAGTACTCGCCCGCGAGGAGCTTCTGCGCGAGCGGGTCGAGCACGAGCTTCTGGATGGTCCGGCGGATCGGCCGTGCGCCGTAGACCGGGTCGAAGCCCTCCGTCGCGAGGAACGCCTTCGCGTTCGCGGTGAGCTCGAGCGTGAGCTTGCGGTCCTCGAGCCGCTTCGCGAGCGCCTTCGTCTCCTTCTCGACGATCTCCATGATCTGCCGCTGCTCGAGCGGGTCGAAGATGACGGTCTCGTCGATGCGGTTCAGGAACTCCGGCCGGAAGTGCCCGCGGACCGCGTCCATCACCCGCGACCGCATCTTCTCGCGGTCGCCCGCGAGCTCGACGATGAAGGTCGAGCCGACGTTGCTCGTCATGATGAGGACGACGTTCTTGAAGTCGACGGTACGCCCGTGGCCGTCGGTGAGGCGGCCGTCGTCGAGGATCTGCAGCAGGACGTTGAAGACATCGCTGTGCGCCTTCTCGATCTCGTCGAGCAGCAGCACCGCGTACGGCCGGCGGCGGATCGCCTCGGTGAGCTGGCCGCCCTCCTCGTACCCGACGTAGCCGGGCGGCGCACCGAGCAGCCGCGCGACGGTGTGCTTCTCCATGTACTCGCTCATGTCGAGGCGGACCATCGCCTTCTCGTCGTCGAACAGGAACTCGGCGAGCGCCTTGGCGAGGAGGGTCTTGCCGACGCCGGTCGGGCCGAGGAAGAGGAACGAGCCGAGCGGCCGGTTCGGGTCCTGCATCCCCGCGCGAGCGCGCCGGACGGCGTTCGAGACGGCCTGGACCGCCTCGTCCTGCCCGACGACCCGCTCGTGGAGCCGCTCCTCCATGCGCAGGAGCTTCTGGACCTCTCCCTCGAGCAGGCGCGTGACGGGGATCCCGGTCCACTTCGCGACGACCTCGGCGATGTCCTCCGGCGTGACCTCCTCCGCGAGCAGCCGGCTGCCGGACTGGAGACGGTGGAGCTTCTCGTCGGCCGAGCTCACGTCCTTCTCCAGCTGGACGAGAGTGCCGTACTTCAGCTCGGCGGCCCTCGCGAAGTTCGCCTCGCGCTCGTGCCGCTCGATCTCGGCGCGCAGATCCTCGACCTGCTGGCGCTTCTGGCGGATCTCGTCGAGCGCGGACTTCTCCTCCTGCCACTGCGCGCGCATCGCGGCGGAGCTCTCCTTCAGCTCGGCGAGCTCGCGCTCGAGACGCTCGAGGCGCTCCTGGCTCGCCTTGTCGGTCTCCTTCCGGAGGGCCTCGCGCTCGACCTCGAGCTGCCGGATGCGCCGGTCCACCTCGTCGAGCTCGGCTGGCATCGAGTCGATCTCCATGCGCAGCTTCGAGGCAGCCTCGTCGATGAGGTCGATCGCCTTGTCCGGCAGGAAGCGGTCGCTGATGTACCGCTGCGAGAGCGTCGCGGCGGCGACGAGGGCGGAGTCCTGGATCCGCACGCCGTGATGGATCTCGTAGCGCTCGCGCAGCCCGCGCAGGATCGAGATGGTGTCCTCGACCGTCGGCTCACCTACCATGACCGGCTGGAAGCGCCGCTCGAGCGCGGCGTCCTTCTCGATGTACTTGCGGTACTCGTCGAGCGTCGTGGCGCCGATGGCGTGCAGCTCGCCGCGGGCGAGCATCGGCTTCAGCAGGTTCGCGGCGTCCACCGCTCCCTCGGACGCGCCGGCCCCGACGACCGTGTGCAGCTCGTCGATGAACAGGACGATCTGGCCCTCGCTCGAGGAGACCTCCTTCAGCACGGCCTTGAGGCGCTCCTCGAACTCGCCGCGATACTTCGCGCCGGCGAGCACGGCGCCGATGTCGAGCGCGAAGACCATCTTGTCCTTGAGCCCCTCGGGGACGTCGCCGCGGACGATCCGCTGGGCGAGACCCTCGACGATCGCCGTCTTGCCGACGCCCGGCTCACCGATGAGGACCGGGTTGTTCTTCGTCCGGCGCTGGAGCACCTGGATGACGCGACGGATCTCCTCGTCGCGGCCGATGACCGGGTCGATCTTGTTCCTGCGCGCAAGGTCGGTGAGATCGCGGCCGTACTTCGTGAGGACCTGGTACTTCGCCTCGGGGTTCTGGTCCGTGACGCGCTGGTTGCCGCGGATCTCGCGCAGCGCGGAGAGGGCCTTCTCGCGCGTGACGCCGAGCCGCTGCAGCGCCTTCCCCGTGAAGCCGCCGTCCGCGGTCATCGCGAGGAGGAGGTGCTCCGTGCTGACGAACTCGTCGCCGAGCCCCTCGGCCTCGCGCTGCGCCTGCTGCAGCACGCGGCCGAGCCGCGGCGACGCGCCGACCTGGACGTTCCCCGCGACGCGGGGCTGGCGCGCGATCTCGCTCTCGAGCGACCCGCGCAGCTGCGCGACGTTCGCGCCGACGGACTCGAGGACGGACGGCGCGACGCCGCCCGGCTGCGTCAGCAGCGCGAGCGCGAGGTCCTCGACGTCGACCTGCGAGCGGCCGCCCTCGCTCGCGCTCCGCTGCGCGGCGAAGAGCGCTTCCTGGGTCTTCTCGGTGAGCTTGTTCGGATCGATCACAGCAGGTCCCTCCTCGGGTCCTCGTTCGCCCGCGCGGCGGCGAGCTCCTGCACGAGCCCGCGCTCCTTCTCGGTGAGCTTCTGCGGCAGCACGACCTTGACCGTCGCGTAGAGGTCGCCGTGCCCGCCGCCCTGCCTGGGCATGCCCTGCCCGGCGAGACGGATCGTCCGCCCGTTCTGCGTCTCCGGCGGGATCCGCAGGGTCACGCGGCCGCGCAGCGTCGGGACCGGCACCTCCGTGCCGAGGAGCGCCTCGTGCAGCGCGACCGGGAGCTCCACGCGCAGGTCGTCGCCGTCGCGCTGGAAGAACGGATGCGGCCGCACGCGGACGCGCAGGTAGAGGTCGCCGGCTGGCCCGCCGCCGCCCCCGGTGCCGCCCTGGCCGCGCAGCCGGATGCGCTGGCCGTCCCGGACACCGGCTGGGATCTTCACCTCGAGGGTGCGCGTCGTGCCGTCGTCGCGCCGCAGCTCGAGCGCGCGCTCGCCGCCCTTGTGGGCCTCGATGAGGCTGACCTCGAGCTCGGCCTCCGTGTCGGTGCCCGCCTGCGCGCGGCGCGTGCGCGGGCGCCCGTTCCCGAACGGCGACGCGTCGCCGAACGGCGACCCCGCGCCGGCCTGATCCCCGAAAAGCGTGCGAAAGAAGTCGGAGAACCCTCCCGCGTCGCCGAACGGGTCCCGTGCGCCGGGCTGGCCGGTGTACACCCACTGGAACCCGCCGCGGCCGTTCCCTCCGCCCGGAGCGTGCGCGAAGCGCTCCCAGTCCGGGCCGAGCTCGTCGTAGCGCTTGCGCTTCGCGGGGTCGGAGAGGACCTCGTTCGCCTCGTTGACCTCTTTGAACCGCTTCGCGGCGTCGGGCGCCTTGC
>DASUCM010000005.1:0-30560 GCA_036276035.1 Candidatus Limnocylindria bacterium
CCCGAGCGAGCTCGCGCAGGAGGCCATCGACGTCCTCGACGGGCTCGAGGAGACGGTCGAGCTCGGCCGCGCGATCGCGAATCTCGCTGGCCTGCGGATGGTCGCGCGCGCGGATACGGAGGCTGTCGCGCTCGCGGAGCGCGCGCACGCGATCGGCGAGCGCTTCGGCGACACGTGGACCACCGCGAACGCGCTCATCACGAAGGGCACCGCCCTGCGCAACCTCTCCCAGGGCGGGCGCGCAGAGGGCAAGGCCCTCATGACCCGGGGCCTCGAGCTCGCGAAGGAGGCGGGCCTCGCGGAGGTCGCGCTCCGTGCGTACAACAACCTCGTCATCGGCGCCGACATCGAGCCGGCCGAGCGCGACCGCGTCCTCGCCGAGGGGATCGAGTACGCGGAGCGGCATGGCATCGAGCAGCCGATGCTCCTCGCCTCCCGCGCGTTCGACGCGTTCCTGCGCGGCGATTGGGACGAGTCGCTCGCGGTGGGGGAGCGGGTGCCCGAAGGCTCGTTCTGGCATGACGGCATGGTCGTGGCGACCCGGATCAACATCGCGCTCGGCCGTCAGGGACCGGGGGCGGCGCTGCCGATGGCGCGACGGAGCGCGGAGAAGGCGAGCCGGGGGACCGAGGCGCAGCGGACCGTGCTGCCCCTGGCGCAGATGGTCTTCGTCGCCGCGATGGCCGAGGAGCGGGCCGAGTGCGAGACGTGGATGCGCGAGCTGCGCGGGCGCGCGGAGCGCGACCCCGGCGTCCTGCGGCTTCTTGCCCAGGGGCCGGTCCACCTTGCGGCCGGCGCCGCCGCCTACCTCGGCGACCGGGGCCTGGTCGATCTCCTCGGCCCGGCCGTCCCCGCGGACGAGGACGGCGAAGGACCGCGGCTGCTGCTCGCGGCCGCGAGCGCGTTCTTCGCGCGCGACGCGGCGGAGTGCGGCCGCGCGACGACGCGCTACAACGAGTTCATGCAGTCGAAGCGGTTCGGCTACCGGCCGTCACCGCTCCTGTTCGCCCGGGAGCTGCGGCGTGCGGGCGTCCCGCTCGGACCCGAGTGGCGCGAGCCGCTCGCGCGGATGCGGGACCACCTCGAGCGCGCACGGGCCGACTGGCTCCTTGCCGAGCTCGCGAAGATCGAGGCGTAGTGGCGAACGTAGGACGCTGCTGATGCCGGGCCTCGTCGAATGCGTGCCGAACGTCAGCGAGGGGCGCCGGCCAGAGGTCGTTCGCGGGCTCGCCGACGTCGTGAGCGCGGTCCCGGGCATCCGGATGCTCGACCTCACGAGCGATCCCGACCACAACCGCTCGGTGCTGACGTTCGCGGGCGACGCCGTGGCCGTCGAGTCCGCCGCGCTCGCGCTCGTGGCCGCGGCGTACGGCGTCATCGACATGCGGACGCACTCCGGCGAGCACCCGCGCCTCGGCGCGGTCGACGTCGTGCCGTTCGTGCCGCTGTCCGGCTCGACGATGGAGGATTGCGTCGCCATCGCGAAGCGCGTCGGGCGCGCCGTCGCGCAGCAGCACGAGGTGCCCGTCTACTACTACGCGAAGGCCGCGACGAGGCCGGAGCGCGTCCGCCTCCCCGATATCCGGAAGCCGCAGTACGAGGGCCTCCAGGACCTCATGGCCACGACGCACGTGCCCGACGAGGGGCCCGCGCGCCTCCACCCGACCGCCGGCGCGATCGTCATCGGAGCGCGGCCTCCGCTCATCGCGTTCAACATCGAGCTCGACACCACGGACGTGAAGCTCGCGAAGCGCATCGCGAAGGAGATCCGCGAGTCGTCCGGCGGCCTGCCGGCGGTGCAGGCGATGGGCTTCGAGCTCACCGACCCCGTTCGCGCCCAGGTCTCGATGAACCTCCTCGACCACACGGTCACCTCCCTGGCGACCGTGTGGCGCGAGGTCGAGACGCGCGCGAACGCGCAGGGCGTCCGCATCCTGCGCGGCGAGCTCATCGGGCTCGCGCCGCTCGACGCGATGCTCGACGTCGCGAGAGCATCGCTGCAGCTCGAGGCTCTCGTGCGCACGCAGATCATCGAGGGCCACTTCATCCAGTGACCTCGGCGGATCTCCTGATCCGCGGAGGGCGACTCCTCACGCTCGCGCCCCTTCGGCAGGAGGGGCCGCGGGTCGGTCCCGTCGCGAGCGACCTCGGCGTCGTCGACGACGGCTGGGTCGCCGCGCGCGACGGCGTCATCGTGCAGACCGGCCGCGGCGCGTCGTGGGAGCGTCTCGAGCTGACGGCCGGAGCGGTCGAGCGGCAGGTCGCCGGGCGCGTCGTCATGCCCGGGTTCGTCGACCCGCACACGCACCTCTGCTACGCGGGGGAGCGCTGGGACGAGTTCACGACGCGCAAGAGCGGCGCCGATTACCTCGCGGTGCTGGAGCGTGGCGGCGGCATCCACGCGACGGTCCGCGCGACCCGCGACGCGGACGACGCGAGGCTCCTCGCGCTCACCCGCCGCCGCCTCGCCCACGCCGCCTCGCTCGGGACGACGACGATCGAGGTGAAGAGCGGCTACGGGCTCGAGCCCGACGAGGAGCTGCGCCAGCTGCGGCTCATCGCGCAGCTCCGGGACGAGGCCGCCATCGACATCGCGCCGACGTACCTCGCCGCGCACGCGCTCCCCGCGAAGCACGTCGACGACCGCAAGGGGTTCCTGGACGAGATCGGGCAGGCGCTCGAGATCGTCGCGCAGGAGCGGCTCGCGGAGGCGGTGGACGCGTTCATCGAGAAGGGGGTCTTCGCCGACGACGAGATCCGCCCGTTCTTCAAGAAGGCGCTCGAGCTCGGCCTCGCGGTCACCGCCCACGTCGACCAGCTGAACGACGTCGGGGGCGCCGCGTTCGCCGCCCGCATCGGCGCACGCTCCGCCGACCACGTCGCGAACGCGAGCCCGGAGGGGCTGCGCGCGCTCGCGAAGGCGGGGACTATCGCGGTGCTCCTGCCGGGCAGCGCGCTGTTCGTGGGGTATGCGCCGCCCGACGCGCGCCGCTTCGTGGCGGCGCGCGTGCCGGTCGCGATCGCCACCGACCACAACCCCGGCACCTCGCCGCTCGAGGGGATGCCCACCGCGATCGCGCTCGCAGCGGTGCTCTGCGGTCTCACGCCGCAGGAGGCGATCGTCGCCGCGACGATCAACGCCGCGCACGCGCTCGGGCGCGGCGACCGCGCCGGTGCGCTCGTCGAGGGCCGCCGCGCGGACATCGTCGTGCTCGAGACGGACGACGAGCGAGACCTTGCGTACCGCCTCGGGGCACCGCTCGTGCGCGAGGTCTATGCGGCGGGGCGGCGCATAGCCGGGAGGCAGGACGCTTGAGGCTGCCGGAGACGCGTTACACGAAGAGCGGCGGGGTCAACATCGCCTATCAGGTGGTGGGCGACGGGCCGATCGATCTGCTCTACGCGGCGGGCTGGATCAGCAACGTGGAGCTTGGCTGGGAGCTCCCTCAGATCGCGCGGTTCTACGAGCGGCTCGCGTCGTTCTCCAGGCTCATCCTCTTTGATAAACGGGGCACCGGCCTCTCCGACCGAGTGCCAGACGCACACCCTCCGACACTGGAGCAGCGGACCGACGACATCCGCGCGGTGCTCGATGCGGTCGGCTCCGAGAGGGTGGCGCTGTTCGGAGTGTCCGAGGGCGGCAACATGTCGGTGCTGTTCGCCGCGATGTACCCGGCCCGCACGCTGGCACTCGTCACGTACTCGATCTTCGCGAAGCGCGTCTGGTCTCCTGACTACCCTTGGGCGCCGACGCCCGCGGCGCGCCAGGCGTGGCTCGAGAGCATCGCCGAGGGGTGGGGCGGCGTCGGTGACATGAGCGTGCTTCTGCCGAGCGTCGCCGACGACCCCCTCGTGCGCGCCCACTACGCGCGCAGCCTTCGCCTGTCGGTGAGCCTTGGTGCCGCGCTCGCGCTCGGGCGCATGAACACCGACATCGACATCCGCTCTGTGCTTCCGACGATCCGTGTACCGACGTTGATGTTCCATCCGGTCGAGGATCAGGACGTGAACATCGAGGAAGGCAGATGGATCGCCGCGCGGATCCCGGGCGCGCGACTCATCGAGCTGCCGGGCGGCGACCACGTACCTGTGTTCGCCAACGCCGATCGAGTGGTCGATGAGGTCCAGCAGTTCCTCACGGGGACACGTCCGGCGGTCGACGCCGATAGGTTCCTCGCGACGGTGCTATTCACGGATGTTGTCCAAGGCACGAAGAAGGCCGCCGAGCTCGGCGACCGCCGCTGGCGCGAGCTGATCGAACGCCACCACGCGGTCGTCCGCGAAGAGCTTGCGCGGCACCGCGGGGTCGAACAGGACACCGCCGGCGATGGCTTCTACGCCACGTTCGATGGTCCCGCGCGTGCCGTGCGCTGCGCGTTCGCGGCACGGGATCGTCTGCGCGAGCTCGGTCTCGAGATCCGAGCCGGTGCGCACACCGGCGAATGTGAGGTCATCGCCGGGAAGGTCGGAGGCATCGCGTCGATCATCGGTGCCCGTGTCCGCGAGCTCGCCGCACCTGGCGAGGTGCTCGTCTCGAGCACCGTGCGCGATCTCGTTGCCGGCTCCGGCCTTCGATTCGAGGACCGCGGTAGCCACGCCCTGAAGGGTGTTCCGGGGGAGTGGCGCCTGTTCGCCGCGTCGTGACCGCTACCATTCCTCGTGGCGTGCACTTCGCACAAGGAGGCGCGACCTGATGCCTGAGCGCGTGGCGGTCTACCCAGGGTCGTTCGACCCGCCCACGAACGGTCACATCGACATCGTCGCGCGCGCGGCCCGGTTGTTCGACCGCGTCGTCGTCGGCGTGGGCACGAACGTGTCGAAGCGCACGCTCTTCGACGCGACCGAGCGCATCGAGCTCATGAAGGGGGCCTGCCGCGCGTTCCCGAACGTCGAGGTGCGCGCGTTCGACGGGCTTACCGTGGAGTTCGCCCGCGCGTGCGGAGCGTCGTTCGTCATCCGCGGGATCCGCGCCCTCTCGGACTTCGAGTTCGAGTTCGAGATGGCGAACATGAACCATCAGCTCGCTCCCGAGGTCGAGATGGTGTACTTCATGACCTCGCCCGAGTGGCTCTTCATCTCCGCGTCGCGGATCAAGGAGCTCGTCGCGTTCGGCGCGTCGGTGGACACCTTCGTCCCGGCGAACGTCGCGAAGGCCCTCGCCGCGCACCGCGGCAAGGACGGTCTCCGCACCGGAGCGACGGAAGGCAAGGACTGACCTGAGCACGCTCCTCGCGGTCGACGTCGGCAACACGAACGTCGTCCTCGGCGCGTACCGCGGTGCCGAGCTCGTCGCCACGTGGCGGACCGCCACGGTGCACGACCGCACCGAGGACGAGCTCGCGGTCACCCTCGACGCGCTGCTCGCCATGCAGGATCTCTCGCTCGGCGAGATGGACGCGCTCGTCCTCGGGAGCGTGGTGCCGCCGCTCACGCTCGCGTTCCAGCGCCTGGCCGACCGCTACCTCGAGGGAAAGGCGCTCGTCATCGGTCCCGGCGTGAAGACCGGCGTGCGCCTCCGCGTGGACAACCCGTCCGAGGTGGGCGCCGACCGCATCGCGAACACGCTCGCGGCGCACCGCCGCCACGGTGGCCCCGCGATCGTCGTCGACTTCGGCACCTCGACGAACCTCGACGTCGTGAGCGAGGAGGGCGACTTCCTCGGCGGCGCGTTCGCGCCGGGCCTCGAGGTCTCCGCGGAGTCGCTCTTCGGCCGCGCCTCGCGGCTGTTCCGCGTCCCGCTCACCGCGCCGCGCGACGCGATCGGCAAGAACACGGTGGATTGCCTGCGCTCCGGGATCGTCTTCGGCTACGTCGGGCTCATCGAGGGCCTCGTCGCGCGCATCACCGCGGAGCTGCCGCGCGCCCCGCGCGTCATAGCGACCGGGGGCCTCGCGGCGACGATCGCGCCGCTCACGAAGGCGATCGAGCGCGTCGACGAGGACCTCACGCTCGAGGGCCTGCGGCTGCTCTGGGAGCTGAACGCGTGATGGCGCCGCTCGCGGGCGGGCGGCCGTGAGCCTCGAGCGCACGCGCGGCCTCTTCATCGTCCTCGGCGTGTCGGGCTCGATCGCCGCGTACAAGGTCGTCGAGCTCGCGCGCCACCTCACGCAGGCCGGGGCGACCGTGCAGGTCGTGATGACGCGCTCGGCCGCCGAGTTCGTCCGCCCGCTCACCTTCCAGGCGCTCACGTACCGGCCGGTCGAGCTCGAGATGTTCGGCCAGCTCGACGACCGCGCCGCGGGCCACGTGGCGATGGGGCAGCAGGCGGACCTCATCGTCATCGCGCCCGCGACCGCGCACGTGCTCGCGCGGCTCGCGCACGGCTTCGCCGACGACCTCCTCGCGACGACGGTGCTCGCGGCGCGCGCGCCCGTCATCGTCTGCCCCGCGATGGAGACGCACATGTGGCAGAACGCGGCGACGCAAGCGAACGTCGCGACGCTCCGCGCGCGCGGGATGCGCGTCGTGGAGCCCGAGGCTGGCGAGCTCGCGTCCGGCCAGACGGGCCAGGGCCGCCTCGCGGCGATCGAGCGCATCGAGGCGGAGATCGAGAGCGCGCTCGGCGGCTCGCGCGCGCTCAGCGGTCGCCGGATCGTCGTCACCGCGGGCCCGACGGTCGAGCCGATCGACCCGGTGCGCGTCATCTCGAACCGCAGCTCGGGGAAAATGGGCTACGCGGTGGCGGCGGCGGCGCAGGCCGCCGGCGCCGACGTGACGCTCATCTCCGGCCCGACGGCGCTGCAGGCGCCTGCCGGCGTGCGGCACGTCGCCATCGAGACCGCGAGCGAGCTGCGCGACGCGCTCCTCGCCGTGCTGCCCGACGCGGACGCCGTCGTCATGGCGGCCGCGGTCGCCGATTACCGCGTCGCCGAGCCGTTCGACCGCAAGGTGAAGAAGGGTGCGGGCGGGGACGTGACGCTCCATCTCACCGAGAACCCGGACATCCTGAAGGCCGTCGTGCAGGCGCGCCGCGACGGCACCCTCGTCGTCGGCTTCAAGGCGGAGACCGGCGACCCGCTCGCCGAGGCGGGACGCATGCTGCGCGAGAAGGGCCTCGACCTCGTCGTCGCGAACGACGTCAGCGAGGGCGTGTTCGGATCGGACACGGATCAGGTGACGTTCGTGAGCGCCGACGG
Organism: Candidatus Limnocylindria bacterium; assembly: GCA_036276035.1. Lineage (GTDB taxonomy): Bacteria > Chloroflexota > Limnocylindria > P2-11E > P2-11E > JACDAF01. The sequence goes on from DASUCM010000005.1 coordinate 7,137, forward strand.
CGCGGAGCCGCAGCCGCTGCTGCCGAAGACCGAGGTCGCGCGCCGCCTCGTGCAGAAGATCGCGGAACGTCTCGCGTCGTGACGGACCGCTGGCTCACCTTCGACTGCTACGGCACCCTCATCGACTGGGAAGGCGGCATCACCGACGCACTGCTGCCGCTCCTGCCCGGCGACGTCGACCGGGACGCGCTCGCGAAGCGCTACATCGACGTCGAGGCCGGTCTCGAGAGCGACCGCTACGTCTCGTACCGCGAGATCCTCGACCGCGCGGGCCGCGCGCTGCTGCGCGAGTACGGCATCGAGGGGCGCTCGCCGCTGCCCGCCTCGCTCCCCTCGTGGAAGCCGTTCCCCGAGGTGCCGGCGGCCCTGCGCGAGCTGCGGGAGCGCGGGTACAAGCTCGCGATCCTCTCGAACGTCGACCGCGACCTCCTCGACCACTCGATCGCGAACCTCGGCGTCGCGCCGGACCTCAGCGTGACCGCGCAGGACTGCGGTAGCTACAAGCCCGCGCCCGGACACTGGGAGCGCTTCCTGCGCGAGACCCGGACGACGCCCGGGGAGACGATCCACATCGGCGCGAGCCAGTACCACGACATGCGGCCCGCCGCGCAGCTCGGGTTCCGCACGGTGTTCGTCGACCGCCACGGCGAGGAGCTCACCACGTCGCCGACCCGCGTCATCCCGGACCTGTCGAAGCTGCCGGAGACCGTGGCGCAGCTCGGATGAGCGACTGCCTCTTCTGTGGGATCGCCGAGAAGCGGATCCCCACGAAGGTCCTGCGCGAGGACGCGTCGACGCTCGCGTTCCCCGACATCGCGCCGGTCGCGCCGCTCCACGCGCTCGTCATCCCGAAGCGTCACCTGGCTGCCTGGCGCGACGTCGACGACCCGCAGCTCGCGGCCGCGCTCTTCGCGGCCTGCGCCGCGGTCGCGCGCGACGCGGGGTACGACGAGGGCGGCTACCGGATCGTCGCGAACACCGGGGCCGACGCGGGCCAGTCGGTCCGCCACCTGCACCTGCACGTGCTCGGCGGACGGCGCTTCGCGTGGCCGCCGGGGTGATACCGTTCGAAGCGACGCCGGGACCCGCCCCGATGCGGGCCTGGACGGAGGGCTGACATGAGCGAGCAGAGCTACGGCGGAGCTCCCGCCCCGCGCGCGAAGACCACGATCCCCGAGATCGCCGGCATGAAGCGCGACGGCAAGCGCATCACGATGATGACCGCGTACGACGCGGCGTTCGCGCGCCTCGTCGACGAGTCGGGCATCGACATCATCCTCATCGGCGACTCGCTCGGGATGGTCGTGCTCGGCCACCCGTCGACGGTGCCGGTGACGATGGAGGACATGCTCCGCCACTCGGCGGCCGTCGCGCGCGGCGCGAAGCGCGCGCTCCTGGTCGGCGACATGCCCTTCGGCTCGTACCAGGCCGGCCCCGAGGACGCGATCCGCAACGCCACGCGCTTCCTCAAGGAGGCGGGCGTGGACGCGGTGAAGATCGAGGGAGCGCACGAGACAGTGCCGATCGTGAGGGCGCTCGTCGACGTCGGCATCTCGGTCATGGCGCACGTCGGTCTCACGCCGCAGCGCGTCGCGCAGTTCGGCGGCTTCAAGGTCCAGGCGAAGACCGCCCGCGCGGCGCGCCGGCTCATCGACGACGCGGTCGCCCTCGAGGATGCGGGCGCGTTCTCGATCGTCCTCGAGGGCATCCCTGCGCCGGTCGCGCAGCAGGTCACCGAGCGTCTCGCCATCCCGACGATCGGGATCGGCGCCGGCGTCCACTGCGACGGCCAGGTGCTCGTGCTCCACGACGTCCTCGGCCTGTACGGCGACTTCAAGCCGAAGTTCGCGAAGCGCTACGCGGAGCTCGGCCCGGTCATCCTCGATGCGCTCCGGCGCTTCGACACCGAGGTCCGCGAGGGGACCTTCCCGGACGACGAGCACTCCTTCGTGATGAAGGAGACCGAGCTCGCGTCGCTCGAGCGGGGACTGGCGCGGGACAAGGCCAGCTAGCGGCGTGACGCGCGTCGCGATCATCGGCATGGGTGCCATCGGCCACGTGGTGAAGCGCGCGCTCGCGGGGCGCGTCGGGCTGCTCGAGGTCGACCGCACCCGCAGCCCGCTCCGCGACGGCGAGGGAGCGGTCGACGTCGCGATCATCTGCACGAAGACCTTCGGCACGGCGTGGGCGGCGGAGCAGGCGGCGCGGATCCTCGCGCCGGGCGGCGTCGCGCTCACGATCCAGAACGGCCTCGGCAACGAGGAGACCATCGCCGGACGCGTCGGCGAGGCGCGCGCCGCGGCCGGCGTCATCTACGTCGGGGCGGCGCTCCGTCCGGACGGCTCGCTCTTCGCGACCGGACCGGGCCGCATCGAGATCGGGACAGATCGCAGGCTCGACGCGCTCGCCGCCGCGCTCGAGGGCGGGGGCATGACGGTCGCCCGCGTCGCCGATCCGCGCCTCGCCGTCTGGAAGAAGGTCCTCGTGAACGCGGCGATGAACCCGACGACCGCGGTGTTCCGCATCACGAACGGCGAGCTCGCCGTGCACCCGGCCGGCGCGCCGCTCGCGGACGGCATCGCGCGCGAGGCCGCGCGGGTCGCGACGGCGAGCGGCGCACCGATCGGCGAGGAGGAAGGCGTCGCCGCCTGGCGTGGGATCGCCGCGACGCTCGGCGCGAACCGCTCGTCCATGCTGCAGGACGTGGAAGCCGGCAGGCGGACCGAGGTCGACGCCATCAACGGCGCGGTCGCGCGAGCCGGCGAGCGCGCCGGCATCGACGCGCCGCTGAACCGCGCGTTCGCGCTCCTCGTCGGCGCCTTCCATCCGGCGTGAGCGCCCCCCCGATGGACCGCGTAGTGCTTCGCCTGTGAGCATCACGGCGGTCCGCGGCATCCGCGTCGGGCACTGGACGGACGCGCGAGCCCGGACGGGCTGCACGGTCGTCCTCGTCGAGGGCGCGGCGACGGGCGGCGTCGACGTGCGCGGCGGCGCGCCCGGCACGATCGGCACCGACTCGCTCTCGCCGCTCGCGCGGGTGCAGGGGCCGAACGCGATCCTCCTCACGGGCGGCTCGTCGTACGGCCTCGCGGCCGCGGCCGGGGTCATGCGCTGGCACGAGGAGCGCGGCCTCGGCCTGCGGCTCGGGGCCTCGATCGTCCCGATCGTCGCGGGCGCGGTCGTCTTCGACCTGCGCGTCGGCGATCCGTCGGTGCGTCCGGGGCCGGACGAGGGCTACGCCGCGTGCGAGGCCGCGTCGGCGGATGAGACGCGCGAGGGCGCGATCGGCGCGGGCACGGGCGCGAGCGTCGGGAAGCGCGACGGCTCGCAGCGGCAGGGTGGCCTCGGCACCGCGAGCGCGCGCTGCGGCGACTGGACCGTCGGGGCGCTCTTCGTGGTGAACGCGGTCGGCGACGTCGTCGACGAGCGCGGCGAGATCATCGCGAGCCCGGCGCAGCGCACCCGCGGCGCCCTCGCGCCCGGGGAGAGCACCGTGATCGGGGTCGTCGCGACGGACGCGCCGCTCTCGAAGACGCAGGCAGGCGGGCTCGCGCGCATGGCGCACGACGGGATCGCCCGCGCGGTCCGCCCGTCGCACACCTCGCTCGACGGCGACACGATCTTCGCCATCGCCACCGGCCAGGAGGGCGAGGCGGACCCCGACGCGCTCGGCGCGGCGGCGCAGGACGTCACCGCCGAAGCGATCCGCCGCGCGATCCGGGACCTCTGAGCCGCGCGCGTCGTTCCACAGGCATGCGCCCGATGGCGCTCGGTCTCGCCCTGCTCGCCCTCGCCGCGTGCGGAGGCGGCGGCAGCGCCGGCGCGCCCGGCACGGCAGTGCCTTCGGACGTCGCCGCCGCGCCGCAGCGGGTCTTGGTCGAGGGGCGCACGTACACGCTCGTCGTCGACCTCGGCCGGGACGTCATGCCGCGCGTCCCGCCGGCGTCACCGAGCGGGATACAGGGCACGATCTTCCTGCGCGCGGACGCCGAGTCGAACGCGCCCGAGGGCCTGCGCGCGGAGCGCGCCTGGCTCATCCGCGGGGGCGAGGCGCGGGAGCTCGTGCCCGAGCCGCTCCAGACCCTCACCGTGGATCGCCGATCCCACCTCTCGCTCGGCCTGCGCGGCGGTCCTGTCTGGGATGTCGGCTCCCGCGTCGACGTCGTGCTCCGCTTCAGCGCCGCCGGACGGACCTACCTCATCGCGGCGCGCGGTGTCGAGGTGATCGGCTACGCCTGAGGGCGTTCCCGGACGAGATACCACGTCCGCATGAGGCCCTTGCCCTTCACCTCGATCGTCCCCCGCGGCTCGCACTCGAAACGGTCCTTGATGAGGTCGTACGTCGCCTCGGTGAGCTGGATGCGCCCCGGGATCCCGTGCGACTCCATCCGCGCCGCGGTGTTGACGGGGTCGCCCCAGATGTCGAACACGAACTTGCGCGTCCCGATGACGCCGCCGATGACCGGTCCCGAGTTCAGGCCGATGCGGAAGTCGAGGCAGCGCTCGCCGCGGCCACGCCGGCTCTCGACGTACGCGAGCATCGCGAGCGCGAGCCGGGCGGCCGACGCGGCATGTTCCGGCCGTGCGACCGGCGCGCCCGCGACACCCATCCAGTTGTCGCCGATCGTCCGGATCTTCTCGACGCCATACCGGTCCGCGAGCGCGTCGAACGCGGACACGTGCTCGTTGAGGAGACCGACCATCTCGGCCGGGGAGAGCTCGACGGTGAGCGGGGTGGAGTTCACGACGTCGGCGAAGAGGACGGTGGCCGCCTCGTACTGGTCGGCGATGGTCTGCTCACGCTCGCGCAGCCGCTGCGCGATCGATGGCGGCAGGACGTTCAGCAGGAGCCGCTCCGACCGTGCGCGCTCCGCCGTCAGCTGCCGCGAGTACGAGGCGAGGAGCCCGAACGCGACGCCGAGGATGGTGCCGATGTTCGCGACGAAGAACCCCGTCACGAGCCACGCCGGCAGGGCGTTCGACGCACGCGGCTGCGCGAGCGCCGCGAGCACGAGGACACCGACGAACGCGATGAGCCAGCGGAAGCCCGAGGCGACCCCGATGAAGACGAGCGCGCCGAGCGGCGAGAGCATCGACCAGAGCACGACGGCGCTCGACGGACCGTAGCCGCCGAGCGCGACGTGGACCAGGAACGGCAGCACGAGGATGGCGAGCGACTGCGCGGCCGCGAGCTTCTCGATCGAGCGGTGGCGCGCGAAGCGCGCGAGGTTCACGAGGGTGAGCGGCGGGTACAGGATCGGGGCGATCGCTGCGAGCGGCTCCCCGTAGCTCACGTAGATGGCCGACCACGCCGGTCCCACCACGACGATCGCGAGCATGAACGCGACGAGCAGGCGCTTCCGGCGTCCGAGCTCCGGAGGATCGCGCGGGTCGGCGCCGATCGCGAGGAGGCGCGCGATCACGCTCTGACGGGCACGGCCGCTACAGGCGGCGTCCGATGACGACGGCGATCGCCGAGAGGGCGACGAGCGCGATGCCGATGTAGGACATCGCCGCGGCGATGCCGATGACGGTCGCGACCAGCCCGAAGACCGGCGCCGCGATCCCGCCGATCTCCTGGTTCACGAGGTAGTACGCGCCGAGGACGGTCCCGCGCCGCGCCGGCGGCGCGCTGTCGAGGACGAGCGTCTCGGTCACGACGGAGCGCATCGAGAAGCCGAGGCCCACGACGATGAGCGGGAGCAGGAGCAGCTCGTTCGGCACGGCGGTGATGGCCCAGATCGCCGGGCCCATGACGCCGAGCGCGGCGATGATCACGGCCTTGCGGCCGATGCGGTCGGAGAGCGCGCCCCCGAGCGGCGCGCCGACCACGCCGACGAGCTGCACGACCCCGAACATGGCGGCCGCGATCGCGGCCGGGATCCCGCGCGCGTCGACGAGGTAGAGCGCGAGGAACGCGAGGACGGCGGAGAAGCCGAGCTGGAAGACCATGGCGAGCGAGACGAGCGGCCCGACGTCGCGGAACACCCGTCCGATCTCGCGGAACGCCGCGAAGCGGTCGCCGGGCTCCGGCCGCTCGTGGAGCTTCGGCGCGACGAGCCAGAGCAGCGCGCCGCAGACGAGCGGCGCGATCGCGAACCACAGGTACGGCGTGCGCCAGGTCCCCGATCCGGTGGCGAGGATCCCAGCGACGAGCGGGGCGGCGAAGAACGACAGATGGCCGCCCGTGATGTGCATGCCCATGACGGCGCCGCGCACCGATGGCGAGTACGCCTTCGCGATGAGGGCCGCCGCGGGCGCGTGGTAGCTGCCCGAGACGATGCCCATCGCCACGAGCATCACGAGGAGCCACTCGTACGAGCCGGAGAGGCTGAGCGCGACGCTCACGCCCGCCATGAGCACGAGGCCGCCGACGATGACCGCGCGCGAGCCGACGCGGTCCGCGAAGGCGCCCCACGGCGCGTTCGCGAGGCCTGACGAGAGCGCGAAGGCGGACACCGCGAACCCGCTCTGCGCGTAGCTCAGCCCGAAGGCGTCCCGGATGAGCGGCAGGAGCGGGTTCAGGAGCGAGTTGCTCGTGTGATGCGAGAAGTGGGCGAGCGTGATGCTCCCGAGGAGCGCCTGCCCGCGGCCGGTGCGGAGCGAGAGCCGCTCCTCGGACGGGCCGCGCGGGATCGCTGCGGTCTCCTCCGCGACGCTCAAACGAGCTCCGCCAGCGTCATGCCGACGAGGACGTTGTCGATGAGCCGCGCCCTGCCGACCCGGCAGGCGAGCGAGATGACGGCACGCGGCGCCGCGCCCTCGAGCTCCCGCAGCGTCGCCGGATCGGCCACCGACACATAGTCAAGCGCACCGGCCCCGGAGGCGATGCCGGTCACGATCGCGCGCAGGCGGCCCGCGTCCCGCTCCCCGCGCTCGTGCGCATCCACAGCGGCGAAGAGGCCGCGCGACAGCGCCGTCGCGCGCCGCCGCTCGTCGGGCCCGAGGTACGCGTTGCGCGACGAGAGCGCGAGGCCGTCCGGCTCGCGGACCGTCGGGCAGGGGACGATCTCGACCGGCGAGCGGAGGTCGCGCGCGACGGTCTGCAGGACGCGGAGCTGCTGGAAGTCCTTCTGCCCGAAGTAGGCGCGGTCCGGTCCCGTCATCAGGAAGAGCTTCATGACGACGGTCGCGACGCCGGTGAAGTGGCCGGGCCTGCGCGCTCCCTCGAGAGGCTCCGCGACCGGCCCCGGCACGACGCGTGTCGCGTCGCCGGGCGGGTACACCTCGCTCACGTCCGGCAGGAACGCCGCGTCCGCGCCGAGGCCGCCGAGCAGTGCCAGGTCCGCGGACTCCGTCCGCGGATACGCGAGGTAGTCCTCGCCGGGTCCGAACTGCGTCGGGTTCACGAAGATCGAGACGAGGACGCGCTCGTTCTCGCGCCGCGCGCGCTCGACGAGCGCGGCGTGGCCCGCGTGGAGCGCGCCCATGGTCGGGACGAGGCCGACGCTGCCCGGCCGCGCCCGCCACTCGCGGAGCTCCGCGACCGTGCGGAGCGGGACGGTCACCGGTGCGTCGCGCTGTACGCCGGGACGGTGGCGATCGGCGGCCGCTCGACGGGGACGATGTCCTCGAGCGTGAGCTGCAGCCGGCCGTCCTCGCCCGGGAGGATGAGCTTCATCGTCGAGTTCGCGTCCTCCCAGCGCACGCCGCGCGCCTCGCCGACGCGCTTCAACGCGACCTGCAGGATCTCGAAGCTCATCTTCGACAGAGAGTAAAGAGACTGATTGCGGTGGATGCGCTGCTTCATGTCCACCTGCGCGATCGCACCGATCCCCGCGCGCTGCACCGCGTCGATGAGCAGGCCGGTCTCGACGCCGTAGCCCGTGAAGAACGGGAGCTGCTCGAGGAGCGCGCGCCGCCCGCCCTGCTCCCCGGAGAGCGGCTGCACCATGCCGGAGAGCTCCGGGTAGAAGAGGTTGAGGATCGGGCGCGCGGTGAGCTCGGTGACCCGGCCCCCGCCGGTGGCCTGCAGCTCCTGGCCGAAGCGCAGCGGCCGCTGGTAGAAGGCCTTCACGAACTGGAGCCGCGGGTGACGGAGCAGCGGGCCGACGATCCCGTAGACGAACTTCGGGTGGATGTTCGCGATGTCCGTGTCGATCCAGACGACGAGCTCGCCGGTGGTCACGTGCAGGCTCTTCCACATCGCCTCGCCCTTGCCACGGTTCGCGCCGCACTCGGGGAGCGTCCGCTGGTGGATGTGCACCGGGACGCCCTCGTCCTCCGCGATCTCGCGCGTCCGGTCCTCGGAGTCGGAGTCCATGACGATGAGCTCGTCGACGAGGGGGAAGCGCTCGACGAGGCGCGAGCGGATCGCGCGGATCACCTTCCGGATCGTCGCCTGCTCGTTCAGCGTGGGCAGCACGACGGAGATGCGCAGCCCCTGGCGCTCCTTCTCGCTCACGAGATTCCCGAGGTCGGCGAACTCGGACGAGCTGAAGGTGTTCTCCACGAACCAGGTGTCCACGAGCTCGCCGATCGCGCGGCTGCGCGCGCCGCGCTCGGTCGGGAGCGCGCGCCGCTCGGCGAAGACGCTCGACGCGACCGGCGCCCGCGTGCGCACCAGGAGCGCCGGCCGGTCCCCGTGCACGACCGCCTGGCCGATCGGCCCGAGCGGGTCGCTGCCCTCGCGGCCCGTGGCGCCGATGACGACCGCGTCGTGCTCGGCGCTCTCCTCCGCGATGATCCCGGCGGGGTCACCGATCCTCGTGAGCAGCTGATCGACCCGCTCGTCGAACGTGACCTCTCCGAGGAGCTGGTACAGGTCGTCCCGCCGCCTCGCTCCCTCGCTCTCGACGTGCAGGAGCGAGACGCTGCCGTCCCGCGCGCGCGCGAGCGTCGTCGCGAGGCGCGCGGCGAGCTGCGCGTAGCGGCCGCCGCGCACGGGCACGAGCAGGCGCCGGACGCGTGCGAAGCTGCCCTTCACGATCGCGACGTCGCACGGCGGCTCGCGGAGGATCTGCTCGATCGTCGTGCCGAGGAAGTCCCAGCCTGGCCGTCGCCACGAGACGACCAGCAGGTCGGGGCGGTCCTTCGCGACGAGCTCTTCGATCGCGGCCCAGCCCCGCCGCGCCACCGTGACGTGCACGCGGACGCCGGGCCGCTCGAACGGACGCAGCGCGCGGCGCTGCGCTTTCGCCGCGGTCTGCGCGGACGCGAGCGTCTCGTCCTCGGGGACCTCGATGACGGAGGCGAGGGTCACCTCGTCCGCACCGGCGAGCGAGGTCGCGACGTCCGCGAGCCCGCGGTCGCGCACCGGATCCGTCACGACGACGAGGCACCTCATGCCGCGCCCTCGAGGATGACGGGCACGACGCGCTCGCGCAGGACGCGCGGCCAGGCGAGTCGCTTCGCCCGCGAGCGCAGGCGCGCCTCCGGGTCGGCGGCGAGGCGGTCGAGGATGGCGCGCGCGATCGCCGGGCCGTCCGCGTCGGGTCGCAGGTACGTCGCGTCGTCACCGGCCAGGCCGCGCAGCGCGGGAAGGTCGGTGCAGACGATCGGCAGCCGGTGCAGGCCGGCCTCGACGATCGGGATGCCGAACCCCTCGTTCCCGGTCGGCAGCACGAGCACGTCGGCAAGCGCGTAGAGATCCGCGACGACGCGATAGCTCGGCCGGATCCCGAGCGCGTAGAGGAGGTGCGCGCCGGTGACGCCGGCGGCCTGATGGCGCAGCTCCGCGAGGTACCGCCGGTTGCCGAGGTTGTGGGCACCCGGTGATCCGGTGACGACGAGCGCCGCCTGCGAGCCCCCGCCCCGGAGCGCCGCGAGCGCGGCGATCGCCGCCTCGATGCGCTTTCGGCGCGTGAGCCGCGCCGGGAGGAGGAGCAGCGGGTCGGCGTCGTAGAGCCCGAGACGCTCGGCGAGGCGCGCGCCGGCCGGCGAGAGCCCGAGGAGCGCCGGCACGTCCACGCCGTTCGTGACGACGCTCACCTTCCCGCGCCGCAGCCCGAGCAGCTCGCACAGCTCATCGCGGCGCTCGCCCGACACCGCGACGTAGCGGACGTTCCGGATCGGCTTCCGGAAGCGGTCCCAGGGCTCGCCCGGGTGGAGCTCGCCCGCGTACTGCGCATCGGTCCAGCCGAGGTCGTGGGTCCACGAGATGAACCGGCCCGGCCGTGTGGCCGCGAGGCGCTCGATCGCGGCCGCGAGCGCGTGGTTCTTGTGCAGCGTGAGCGCGTTGTGCACGACGACGCGGTCCGCCCGGTCGACGTGCGGGCGGAGAGCGCGCTCGATCCGGTCGCGCAGCGACGCGTACGAATCCGGGATCTCGCCCCGCGCGAGCCGCGCGCACATCGCGAGCACGGCGCGGTGCTTGGAGTCGATCTCGGGGATCCGGATGAGCCGCACGCCCTTCAGCGCGCGCGGCAGCCGGCCACGGCCCGCGACGATCGCGACGTCCGCGCCCGCGTCGCGCAGCCCGCGCGCGTGCATGCCCATCACCTGTTCGACGCCGCCGAGGATCCCGGGCGTCGTGAAGTGCAGGAGGAGGACCCTGCGCCGTCTCACGTCGTCGCGGTGGTGCGCTTCGCCTCGACGCGCTCGCCGCCGCCCGTGACCCGGACGGCCCTCCGCTCACGCTGCACCGCGAAGGACACGGTCGCGTCGTGGACCTCGAGGTCCTCGACCTCGATGCGCGTCAGCCACGGCGGGAGCGCCGGCTCGAGGACGAGGCGCCGCCGCTCGAGGTCGGGCTCCATCCCGAGCAGCGCGCGGAGGCAGTGGAAGACCATCCCGGCGGACCATGCCTGCGGGATGCACGAGACGAGGTAGTCGGCCGGCCGCGAGGAGAAGCGCAGGTCGCGCGAGAAGCCGCAGAACAGCTCTGGCAGCCGCGCGTTCGGGTAGCGCTTCCCGGCCTCGATCAGGCCCTCGACGATCGCGTTCGCTTCCTCGCGCAGCCCGTAGCGCGCGAAGCCGTGCGCGATGATCGCGTTGTCGTGCGGCCAGACCGAGCCGTTGTGGTAGCTCATCGGGTTGTAGGTCGGGTACAGCGCGGAGAGCGTCCGGACGCCCCAGCCGCTGAACATGTCCGGTGCGAGGAGGCGCGCCGCCACGCGCCGCGCACGGTCTTCCCCGGCGATGCGGGTCCAGAGCGCGTGACCGGCGTTGCTCGTCACGGCCGGCACCTGGCGCTTCGAGCCGTCGAGGGCCTGCGCGTAGCAGCCCTCGTCCTCCATCCAGAAGTCGCGCTCGAACTGCTCGCGGAGCTCGCGCGCCTGGCCCCGCAGCGCGTCGGCGCGCGCCGCGTCGCCATCGACGGCGTACAGGTCCGCGAGGCCGACCTTCGCGGCGTAGACGTAGGCCTGCACCTCGACGAGCGCCGCGGGGAGCGAGGTCCAGTGCCCGTCCGGTCCGCAGAGCGACTCCGCGGAGTCCTTCCAGCCCTGATTCCGAAGCTCGCCGCCGCGGGTGCCGTACTCGATGTAGCCGTCGCGGTCGCTGTCGCCGAGCGTGTCGCACCACGTGAGCGCGCGCTCCGCCGCGGGGAGGAGCTCCCGCCACAGCGCGCGGTCGGCGGTCCACTTGATGGTCTCCGCGAAGACGAGGGCAAAGAGCGGCGTCGCGTCGACGGTGCCGTAGTACGGACGGTGCGGGATCTCGCCGAGGCGCGCGAGCTCTCCGCGCCGCAGCTCGTGGAAGATCTTGCCCGGCTCCTCGGCTGTGAAGGCGTCCGTCGTCTTGCCCTGGTAGCGCGCGAGGAGCCGCAGCGTGCCCCGCGCGAGGTCGGGGTTCCACCCGAGCGTCTGGTACGCGCAGATGAGCCCGTCGCGGCCGAACGGCACCGCGTACCACGGGATCCCGGCCGTCGGGTACGGCCCGGTGTCCTCGAAGTCGATGAGCGCCCGCAGGTCGAGCGCGCTTCGCGTGAGGAGCGTGTCGTCGAGGGACTCCGAGCTCGTCGTGTACTTCGCGCAGGAGCGGAGGAAGCGGCGGTAGCGCGCGTTCAGCGCGTCGAGGGCCTCATCGAATCCTGCCGGCGACGGATCCTGGCCCGCGCCGTCCTCGCGCGGGACGACCGCGAGCTCGAGCGCGACGACGCCCTGCGGGGGAAGCGTGCGCTCGTAGATGAACGTGCGTCCCTCGATCGCGTCGGGGCCGGGACGGCTCGTCAGATCGGTCGTCCGGCGGACGCCGTCCCGGCCGAGCCGCGCGAGACGGATGCCGCCGTCCACGGGCTCGAGCCGCACCTCGGGCCCCGCGTCGGGCCGCCGGTAGCGGTCCCAGTACGCCGGGTCGTTGCCGCCGGCGGAGGCGCGCACCGCGAACATGTCGCGGAACGTCGCCTCGAACTCGAGCTCGATGCGCAGCGCGACGGGCTGTGCGTTGCAGTTGAGGATCCCGATCCGCTCGCGCCATCCGTCGGCGAGGAAGCGCGTCCGCCGGATCGAGAGCGACTGCGGGGGCAGGAACCCCCCGTCGGGCAGCGTCGTCGCGGCGTTCGTCAGCTGGAACGTCCCGACGTAGCTCTGCTCGGTGTTCGCCGACAGGAGGATCGGAGCGACGCCGTTCACGCGCATCGCGAAGCCGGAGAGGAACTGGGTGTCGTGGTAGTAGAGGCCGAGACGCGTCGCCGCGCCGACCGGGAGCCCGCCGTCGTCCTCGGTGACGAGGACGAGCGCGTCCTCCTTAAGCGAGACGGTCACGCAGGCTGCCCTTCTCCTCTTCGAACGCGATGGCCTGCTGCTCGACGAGCCGCTCGGAGCCTTCGGTCGTCATCTCCGCGGCGTCCTCGATGAACCGCGCGACGCGCGCGAAGTACAGCGGCACGAGAGCGGTGACGTAGCGCTCCCGCCGCGCCGGCTGCCGCACCGACGCGGCGAGGAACGCGTACACGATGCGGGCCCACTCGCGTGGCCCGAAGGTCGACGGGACGGAGCCGAGCACCTCGTCCCAGAGCGCGCCGTGCTCGCCTCGCGCAGCGCTGTACTTCGAGCGGAGGATCTCGACGCTCGCGTTCACGACCTCCGGCTCGACGGCGTGCACGTCGCCGATCACGGGAGCGTCCCTCGAGCCGCTCACCTCGCGCCACCGCTCCGCGTTCTTCCCGGCGAGGTCGAAGAGCGTGCCCACGACCTGCGAGAACATCGGCGCGAGGTCCGCGCCGGGGTCCTTCGGGTCGTGGATCTTCGCGCCGAGGAACGCCTGCGCCACCCGGGCGCCCGACAGCAGCGCCGTCGTCGTCATGTAGATGTCGATGCCGAAGCGCGCGATGTGCCCGCTCCAGTCGCCCGAATCCACGAACCGGCGCGCGAGCGCGCCGGAGAACCCGAACTCGCCGCCGATGGGCTGGCGGATGCGCACGCCGTAGAGCGCCCGGGTCAGCGGGTAGGCGATCGAGTTCGTGATCGTGCCGTCGTGCTTGTGCCGCGCGTACAGCGGCGTGATGTAGTCGGCCTTGTCCTCGACGATGGGCCCCAGGAGCCGGCGGACCCACTCCGGCGTGATGCTCCGGAGGTCGCTGTCGACGACGGCGCCCGCCCGCGCGCCGAGCGCGGAGGTGCACTCGAAGATCGCGCGGAGGGCCGAGCCCTTTCCCGGGAGGCCGACGTAGGCGCCCGCGATGACCGGGATGCCCTTCACCGTGTCGAGGACGACCTGTGTCGTGCCGTCCTTCGATCCGCCGTCGGAGCTCACGATCACCGAGCGGCGTCCCGCGAAGCCGTCGCGAAGGCCCGACGCGACGGCGCTCGCGACGTGCGCGATCGTTCCCGCGTTGTTGTAGCTCGGTATCCCGACGACGAGATCCGCGGACGCGACGCTCGCAAGGCCCTCGCGCATCCGGTCGTCAAGGCCGCTCGTGGTGTCTGGCATGGTCGCTCCCTTCCATGCCCTTCCCTCGGTCCTCGGCGATGATACCGAGCGATGCTCGATGCGATCGACCGCGTCATCATCCCGTTCCTCGAAGCGGTGTACGCGACGGTCGGCTATCTCGGGCTCGCGGCCGCGATGGCCGTGGAGAACGCGTTCTTCTTCCTTCCCGTCCCGTCGGAGATCGTCCTGCCCCTCGCCGGCTTCGCGGTGGCGCGCGGCGTCACCGAGCCGCTCACCGGAGCGCCGTGGACCTACTGGATCGCCGTGCTCGCGGCGGTCGCCGGGACGACGGCGGGATCGCTCCTCCTCTACGGCGTCGCCCTGGTCGGTGGCCGGCCGCTCCTCGAGCGCTACGGGCGCTACGTGCTCATCGACGCGCACGATCTCGATGTCGCGGACCGGTGGTTCGCCCGCTACGGCGACTTCGCGGTGTTCATCGCCCGCGTCGTGCCGATCGTGCGGTCAGTCATCTCCATCCCCGCGGGCGTGTCGCGGATGCCGCTCTGGCGCTTCACGCTCTTCTCCGCCCTCGGCACGATCCCGTGGTGCATGCTGCTCGTCTGGCTCGGCATGGTCCTCGGTGAGCGCTGGTCGGAGGTGAGCGGGCTCCTCCGGCCGGCGGAATACGCCGCGTACGCGATCGTCGCCGCCGCGATCGCGCTCTTCCTCTGGCGTCAGCTCCGCCGCACGTGATCGAGCTCCTCGAGGCGCTCGGGCGCTTCGACCGCCAGCTCTACCTCGCCATCAACACGTCCCGCAGCGAGGTCACGGCCGTGCTCGCCCTCGCGCTCGTGGTGGCGAACTTCAACGGGCTCATCTGGTATTTCAGCGCCTACGGAGTCCTCCGCGGCCGCGGTCTCGGACGGCGCGGCCTCTGGGCCGCGCTCACCGTGCTCGTCGGCATGGCCGTGCCGTGGGCGGCCGCCGAGCTCCTGAAGCTCGTCATCCGCCGGCCGCGTCCCTTCGAGACCATCGCCGAGGCGCCGGCGCGGCTGCAGTTCGATCCCCAGTCGTACTCGATGCCGTCGGGGGACGCCGCCCTCGCGATGGGTGCGGCCGTCGCGCTCGGCCAGATGTACCCGCGGCTCCGTGCGCCGGCGATCCTCATCGCCGCGGGCATCGCGGTCGCGCGCGTCGCGGTCGGCGTCCACTACCCGCTCGATGTCACGGCCGGCGCGCTCGTCGGCGTCGCGGGCGGGCTCCTCGCCCCGGCCATCGTCACGCGCATCCGGCGGCAGATGCGCTGGCGCGCCTTCGTGGTGCCGCACACCCACTGGGACCGCGAGTGGTACGAGCAGTTCGAGGGCTACCGCGCGCGGCTCGTGACGATGACGACGAAGCTCCTCGCCCTGCTCGAGCGTGACCCCGCGTTCCGCTCGTTCACGTTCGATGGCCAGACGATCCAGCTCGAGGACCACCTCGACATCCGTCCCGACGACCGGCCGCGCATCGAGAGGCTCGTGCGCGACGGCCGGCTCCTCATCGGTCCCTGGTACGTGCTCGCGGACCTCCTCCTCGTCTCCGGCGAGTCGCTCGTGCGCAACTTCCAGGAGGGCCTGCGCGTCGCGGGCGAGTTCGGGCGCGCGATGCGCGTCGGCTACGTCGCGGATCCCTTCGGGCATCCGGCGCAGATGCCTCAGCTCCTCCGCGGCTTCGGCTACACGAGCTACGTCTTCGCGCGCGGCGTCGGCCACGAAGGCGAGGAGCTCGGCAGCGAATTCCGCTGGGAGAGCCCCTCGGGAGATCGCGTCCTCGCGTCGCACCAGGTCGCCCACTACAGCAACGCGCTGCCGCTCGTCGGGCCCGGGGACGAGACGCCGCAGGTGCTCGCGCGCCGCGTCCGAAAGGTGCTCCCGCGCATCGTCGATCGCGTGAGCGGCTACGCGACCGGCAACGCGCTCCTGTTCATGGTCGGCGACGACCACACCGAGGCATACGAGCGGCTGCCCGAGGCCCTCGCCGCCGGCCGCCGCGTGCTGCCGCGCGTAAAGACCCAGATCGCGAGCCTCGAGGAGTTCGTCGCCGCGCTGCCGCAGCCGAAGGGTCTCCTCGCCGGTGAGATGGTCGCGGGACGCTACCGGCCGATCCTCCGCGGCGTGAACTCGACGCGCGTGTGGATCAAGCAGGAGAACGCTCGCTGCGAGCGGCTCCTGCTCGAGCGCTGCGAGCCGCTCGACGCGCTCACCGGAGGCGGCGCGCGCGAGGAGCTGCGCTCGCTCTGGCGGACGCTCATCGAGAACCATCCGCACGACTCGATCTGCGGGTGCTCGATCGACGCCGTCCACGATCTGGACATGGCCCCGCGCTTCGCCCACGTCCGCGTGGAGGGCACGCGGCTCGCGGACCGGCTCGCCGCGCGGCTCGCGGGGGAGGGGGACGCGGCGCTCGCCTTCGACCCCGTGCCGTGGGAGCGCGAGGCCGTCGTCGACGCGCCGGGCGGCCCGGTGCGCATCCGCTCGGAGGGCCTCGGCATCGTGGCGGTCGAGCGGGCGGACGGTCCGGCCCCCTCGGCCGCCGACGGCGTGCTCGAGAACGAGTACCTCCGCGTCGAGGTGTCGCCTGACGGGACGTTCGTCGTGATCGACCGCGCCTCCGGCCGGCGCACAGGCAGGCAGAACCTCCTCGTCGACGACGGCGACCGCGGCGACGAGTACACCTATTCATATGCGGGCCCGACGGTCGAGGCCGCGGGGCTCGCCGGTCGGGTGTCTACCAGCGTCTCGGGCGACCGGGCGACCGCGACCGTCGAGCTGCCGCTCGAGCTCCCAGCCGGGCTGCGCGCCGACCGCCTGGGCCGTGACCCCGATCGCGTCGACTGCCCGACGACGGTGGAGATCTCGCTCGACGCGGGGGCGCGGCGCGTCGACGTCACGGTGCGCGTCGCGAACGCGGCCAGGGATCACCGGCTGCGCGCGCTCTGCGAGACGACGACCCGCACCCTCGACCACGTCGCCGGCGCCGCCTTTGCCTGGCTCACGCGCATCAACCGCGTCCCGGCGACGCGCGGCTGGGCGGAGCCACCGACCGAGACGAGGTGCGCCCATGAGCTCGTCGCGGTCCAGGGCGCGACGCACGGGCTCGCGGTCGGTCTCGACGGGATCCGCGAGTACGCGGTCCTCGCCGACGGCGGCACGATCGCGATCACGCTCTTCCGCAGCGTCGGCTGGCTCTCGCGGGGCGACCTGCCGGAGCGACCCGGCCACGCCGGCCCCGGGCTCGAGACGCCGAGCGCGCAGCTGCCCGGCGAGGTCGTCGCGCGCTACTGCGTCGTCCCCTTCTGGCACGAGGGCGGCCTGGCGACGGCGGCGCGCCTCGTCCGTGAGTACCTCTCGCCACCGGTCCCGCTGCGCGGCGGCGCGCCCGGACGCCCGCTCCTCCGGCTGGGCGGTGACACGAGCGTGCAGCTGTCATCGCTCCGCGCCGGTCCCGACGGCGCGATCCTCGTGCGCCTCGTGAACCCCGGTCGCGACCCTGCGACCGCGACGCTGCGCTTCGCCCGGCCGGTCGCAGCCGTGAGGACGGTCGATCTGCGCGAGGGCGATCTCGACCTCGGCAACACCGGCTTCGAGGTGATCCGCACCGCGGCGCCGCTCGAGATCGACGGCGGGGGCGCGATCGCGACGCTCGCGCCGTACGAGATCGGGACGTGGCTCGTGACGCTGGCGTAGTCGCGCGGGCGGCGTTGTGGGCCGAGGGGCCGCGCGGCTCGGGCAGGCTTCATCACGGCGCGCGTGACCAACGGTCTCGACGCCTCGCCGGCCTTCGGGCGGCTCGATTCGCCCTCGCCGCGCGCCCCTCGGCCCTTGTCACCACGCCGTCGCAACACGTCGTCATCGAAAGTGGCGACCGCTCGTCATCACAAGTGGCGACAACACGAGCGCGTGTCGCTCCCGCTCAATGGACGCATGCGATCGCTCGCGATCTGTATCGCGCTCATGCTCGTGGCGTCCGCAGCCGCTCATGCGGAGGACGGCACGACGTTCCGGCGCACGACGCCACGCGCCCCCGTGCAGACATCGGCCGAGCGGATCGATTTCGGGATCCCTGGCGGGCGTGCGTGGGGGCTCGAGAGCCGGCTCATCCCGGTCGCCGGCAGCGCCAGCGTGGCGCTCGATCTCGGTGTGACCGATGAGTCGGTCCGCGAGGCGTTCGTCCGCATCGCGTGGTACGACCGCGATGAGGGACGGCCGCGCCAGATGCTCGTCGAGGACGCGCCGGTGGTGCTGCCCGGCGTCGGGCGGCGCGTCGTCGTGCAGCTCGAGGCCCCCGACGGAGCCGTCGCGCTCCGCATCCGGGTCCTGGCGCGGGTGACGCCCGGCATGCCGTCGTCACGCGGCGGCGCGGTGACCGTTGCCCGAGTACGTGTCGACCGCCCGGCCCGCCTGCGCCCAGCGCTCACCCGCCTCTGGGCCGGGTCGCCGTGAGCGGTCATACTTTCGAACGCATGGCGACGGTCACATTCGACCACGTCACCAAGCGATTCGGTGACGTCGTCGCGGTCAACGACCTCACGTTCGAGGTGCGCGACGCCGAGTTCCTCGTGCTCGTCGGT
Source organism: Candidatus Limnocylindria bacterium (assembly GCA_036276035.1). Taxonomy (GTDB): domain Bacteria; phylum Chloroflexota; class Limnocylindria; order P2-11E; family P2-11E; genus JACDAF01. The sequence continues at coordinate 25,501 of DASUCM010000005.1, forward strand.
CCGTCCGGCTGCGGCAAGACCACCGCGCTCCGGATGGTCGCGGGCCTCGAGGAGCAGACGAGCGGCGACATCCGCATCGGCGACCGCGTCGTGAATGACGTGCCGCCGAAGGATCGCGACATCGCGATGGTGTTCCAGAACTACGCGCTGTACCCGCACATGAGCGTGTACGACAACCTCGCGTTCGGCCTGAAGCTCCGCGGCACCGCGAAAGCCGAGATCGATCGCCGCGTCAGCGAGGTCGGGGAAGTGCTCGGCATCGGTCACCTCCTGCAGCGGAAGCCGAAGGAGCTCTCGGGTGGACAGCGCCAGCGCGTCGCGGTCGGTCGCGCGATCGTCCGCGAGCCCGCGGTCTTCCTGATGGATGAGCCGCTCTCGAACCTCGACGCCGCGCTCCGCATCCAGACGCGCGCCGAATTGCAGAAGCTGCACCAGCGCATCCGGCGCACGACGATCTACGTCACGCACGATCAGGTCGAGGCGATGACGATGGGCGACCGCATCGCGGTGATGAAGGATGGTCTCCTTCAGCAGCTTGATACGCCGCAGGCGCTGCACGAGCGGCCCGCGAATCTGTTCGTCGCGGGATTCATCGGCTCGCCCGCGATGAACTTCTTCCCGGCGACCCTCGCGCATGACGGGGGCGCGACGTTCGCGGACGCCGGCTTCTTCCGCGCGCCCGTGTCCGCGTCCGCCGTACGGTCGGCAGGACGCGAGGTCATCGTCGGAGTGCGCCCCGAGGACATCGACGACCTCACGGCGCCGCACGCCGACGTGAGCCGCAACGGTCATCTGCCGGTCGACGCGACCGTCGAGGTCGTCGAGTACCTCGGCAACGAGTTCCAGCTTCACCTGCGCGCCGCGGGGGACAGGTCCTTCGTCGCGCGCGTGTCGACGGACACGCAGACCCAGCCCGGTGCGCCGATCCGTCTCGGATTCGACGCCCGCAAGGTGCACGTGTTCGATCGGGCGACGGAGGAGGCATTGCGATGACGCTGCGCGGATCCGTCGCGTCGTTCCCGCTCGAGACGATCGTCCAGCTCCTGGCGGCCACGGCGAAGACCGGACAGCTCGAGGTCCGCTCGAGCACGGAGACCGGCACGCTCGGGTTCGCGGAGGGACGCCTCGTCTCGGCGGTGAGCGGCGACGATGCCGGCGACGCCGCGCTCGGCGCGGTCTTCACGATCTCGGACGGGGACTTCGAGTTCGTCCCGTGGGGGGAGCCGCCCGACGCGAACCTCGCCGGCGACCTCAATCAGCTCCTGGACCGCGCGGTCGTGCAGCGGGACAAGATCGTCGCCGACCGCGAGATCATCAGCGACGACCGGGTGCGCTTCGTCCTCTCCGACCGCGCCGCGGCGCAGGGCGAGGTCCGGCTCTCGGCGGAGCAGTGGCGCGCGCTCCTCGCGGTGAACGGTGAGCGCGACCTTCCCGCGATCGCGGAGCAGCTCCGGCTCGGCCGCCTGGCGACGCTCGCGATGCTCGCGGACCTCGTGCGCGCCGGGATCGTCGAAGTGCGGGAAGCCCCACCGGAGCCGCCGTCATCGGGGCCGGGGCCAGGCGGCGGCGGCGGCGCGTCGGAGACCCCGGCATTCACCAGCGCGCCGCCCGTGCGCGAGTGGGACCGGCCGCGTTCGGACGCCGCGGCCTGGCCCGCGCCCCCCGAGCCGGTCGCCGAGCCGCCGCCGGTGCACGCAGCCGAGCCCGAGCCCGCCGCGCCCGAGCCGTACGCGGCCGCGCCGGAGCCGTACGTCCCGGCTCCCGAGCCGCCGCCGGTCGTGCCGGAGACGATCGCCGCCGTGCCCGAGCGGTCCGCGGCGCCGGAGCCAGGCCCCGCCCCGGAGCCGGCACCCGAGATCGCCGCCGCGTGGGAGGCCCCGCCGCCGATCCCGCCGCGCGAGGTCCGCACCTGGGATGAGCCTGCGGCGCGCGAGACGCCCGCCTGGGACCGGCCCGCGACGGCCGAGCCCGAGCCCGAGCTTCCGAGCTGGGACCAGCCCTCGCCCGCCACCGAGCTCGAGCAGCCCGGCTGGGACGCGGCGCTGCCCGAGGTCCGCACGTGGGACACCCCCGCGCCGGCGCCCGCGCCGCCGCTTAGCTGGGAAGCGCCCCCCGAGCAGACGCGGTCGTGGCAGCCGCCCGCTGCGCCCGCGGAGAGCGAGCGCGACTGGGGCCTTCCCGCTCAGGATTGGGAGAAGGCGTCGTCCTCGGGCCCGGCGTGGACGGCCCCGGAGCACACCGAGACCGCGCGCCCCGACGCCGCGCTGAACGACACCTTCGCGGACCGGATCGCCTCGCCCGAGGGACAGGACACGGCTCCCGCCGCGCCACCGGCCGACACGACGATCGACGAGCGCCTCTCGGCGCTCTCGGGACTGTTCGGCACGCCGGCAGCCCAGCCCTCCGCGCCCGCGTGGCCCGCCGAGGAGCCCCGCGCGACGACGTTCGCGCCGCCGCCCGTGGCCGAGCCCGCCCCGGCGCCGGTCGAGGAGCCGAAGAAGAAAGGTGGCCTCTTCTCGGGTCTGTTCAAGAAGGAGGAGCCCCGCGCTGCCGCCGCCGCGGCGCCGCTCACCGCTCACGCGCAGCAGACCGGAAGCCGCGCCGCGAAGCTCGCCGCGTTCGCGAACGCGCTCCTCGACGAGTTCAACAACGGGCAGTACGGCAAGGGGCGCGTCGACGACCGGATCGCGAACCTGCTCATGCGCGTCGACGAGCAGGCCGACCCGATCGACCGGCCGCTGCCGATCGTCGATGACCGCATCGACGTCGCGACGCTCGAGCGGGCGAACATGTCGGAGAGCCAGGTCACGCCGTACCTCGCGCTCCTCGTGTCGCAGATCTACCAGGACGCCGAGCACGCCTTCGGCAAGGACAAGGCGAAGCGCGGGTTCAAGACGGTGCAGGCGGCCGTCGTCGGCGATGCGGCGTCGCTCGGCACCGACCTCCGGCTCCCGAGGGTCTGACCAACACGCACTTCCTCGGCCTCGATCTCGGCGGCACGCACATCCGCAGCGTGGTCGCTGAGGATGCGGTGCCGGTCCCGCGGATCCTCGGACGCGACACGCGCCTGACCCCGCGCAGCGGACCGGACGACATCGTCGACGCGATCGCCTCGTCCGCACGTAGCGCGCTCGATCGGGCGGGACGCCCGCTCGCGGACATCGGGGTCGCGGCGTGCTCGGCCCCGGGGCCGCTCGACTTCCGGCGCGGGATCGTCCATGAGGCCCCGAACCTCGTCGGGATGGTGGAGTTCCCGCTCGCCGAGCGGCTCTCCGCCGCGCTCGCGGGGCTCACCGTGTTCGTCGACCACGACACCGCGATGGCCGCGGTCGGAGAGGCGATGGCCGGTGCCGCGATCGGCGTGCGCGACTTCGTCTACATCACGGTCTCGACCGGTCTCGGCGGCAAGATCGTGAGCGGCGGCCGCCTGCTGCGCGGCGTCCGCGGGACCGCCGGCGAGCTCGGCCACTTCCCCGTCGCGCTCGAGGGCCCGCGCTGCGGCTGCGGGTCGTTCGGCTGCGCAGAATCGTTCGCCGCCGGACGGAACCTCGCGGACCAGTTCGGCGTCGACGATGCGGAGCGCGTGTACTCCTCCGCGGCCTCGGGCGACGCGCGCGCCGCCGCGCTCGTGCGGCGGGCGGAGGCGGCGCTCGGCAACCTCGCGGTGGGTCTCGCGAACGCGCTGAACCCCTCGCTCATCGTGGTCGGCGGCTCGGTCGCCGAGCACCAGCCGGCGCACGTCCTCGAGCCGATGCGCCGGGCGATCGAGGCGCGCGCGTTCCGCGTACCCGCCGCATCGGTCCGTGTCGTGCCCGCGGGGCTGGGCGCGGATGTCGGCCTGCTCGGCTCGGTCCTTGCAGCACGCGAGCGTGCGGCCGGGCGCGGAGAATGGTTCCTCTAGCATGGCGCCGCTGCACCGGGAGGTCTCATGACGAAGGTCGCCATCAACGGTTTCGGTCGGATCGGACGGGTCTACCTGCGCGCGGTGCTCGAGCGTCACCCGGACCTCGAGATCGTCGCGGTGAACGACCTGGCCGACCCGCAGATGAACGCCCACCTGTTCAAGCGCGACAGCAACTACGGCAACTTCAAGGGCGAGGTCTCCGCGACCCCCGACTCGCTCACGGTCGACGGCCGCAGGATCAAGGTGCTCCAGGAGAAGGATCCCGCGAACCTGCCGTGGAAGGCGCTCGGCGTCGACATCGCGATCGAGTCGACGGGCTTCTTCACCGACGCGACGAAGGCCAAGGCGCACCTCGACGCCGGCGCGCGCAAGGTGATCATCTCCGCGCCGGCCAAGAACGAGGACATCACGGTCGTCCTCGGCGTGAACGAGAGGGCCTACGACCCCGAGAAGCACCACATCATCAGCAACGCCTCGTGCACGACGAACGGGCTCGCGCCCGTCGCGAAGGTGCTGAACGACAGCTTCGGCATCGAGAAGGGCTTCCTCACGACCATCCACGCGTACACGAACTCGCAGCGCACGGTGGATACGGCCGCGAAGGACCCGCGCGACGCGCGCGCGGCCGCCGAGAACATCGTGCCCTCGGAGACGGGAGCCGCGAAGGCGGTCGCCCTCGTCATCCCCGAGCTGAAGGGGAAGTTCACCGGCATGGCCTTCCGCGTCCCCACGCCCACGGTCTCCGTCGTCGACTTCACGGCGACGCTCGGCCGCGACGTGACGAAGGACGAGGTGAACGCCGCGTTCCGCAGCGCGTCCGAGGGACCGATGCGCGGGATCATGTCGTACACGGAGGAGCCGCTCGTCTCCAGCGACCTGAAGGGCGACGAGCACTCCACCATCGTGAGCGGCATGGACACGATCGTCCTCGGCAACATGGTGAAGATCGTGAGCTGGTACGACAACGAGTGGGGCTACGCCTGCCGGCTCGCCGACATCACCGCGTTCGTCGCCTCGAAGCTCCGCCAGCCCGTCGCCGCCTGAGCGGCATGCGCACCGTCGCGGACGCGCAGCCCGAGGGCAAGCGTGTCCTCGTGCGCGTCGACTTCAACGTCCCGCTCGCCAAAGGCAAGGTCGAGGACGACACGCGGATCCG
>DASUCM010000006.1:0-23344 GCA_036276035.1 Candidatus Limnocylindria bacterium
CCGGAAGGCCGAGGCACACCGGGCAGGTGATCGTGTTCGGCGCCGCGCCGAACCAGCGCGCGCTGCAGCCGCAGAACATCTTCGACGCGGTCGCGAGCTCGACGTGGCACTCGATGCCGATGACGAGCTCGTACGCGCGCGACACGGCGACGGTCACAGCGGCGACCGCGTCGGCTGCGGGGTCTTCCCGAAGCCGCGGATCGGGCGCGAGAGATTCACGATGACGCGATCGCCGTCCACCGAGACAAGATATCTATCCAGCCCGCGCGGGGCCGCGTCCGGCTCGCCGCGCGCCGCGAAGGTCCAAGCGCTGTCGCAGCCGGCACCGGCATGCCACCGCACACCCTCGGGAGTGGCGCCGGCGATCACCGGGCATCGCGCGCCCGTGTCCGGGTGCGTCCAGTACGCGCTCACCGCGACGTACTCGCGCTCGGCGACCTGCGCGATCCACACGGCGCGGTCGTCGGGGATCAGGCCGGCGCCGATGCGGACCGGCTGCTGGCGCACGGCCGGCAGCTCGCTCCGCGCCAGCACCAGCCGGTCGCCGGGGACGAGCGCCGGCGGCGTCGCGAGCTGCGGCGCGAGCGCGAACAGCGAGACGATCGCGATGATCGCGAGCGCGGTGAGCGCGAGCAGCCCGACAGCGAGGAACTGCTTCCAGACCGGCGTGGGGTCGAGCGACTCCGGCCCGGCCCAATGCTCGGGCGGCTGGTCCTCGTAGCGGGTCCCCATCAGGCGCGCGGCACGGTCACGACACTAGGCCGGAACGACGTCGGGACGCCTCTTCTGCATCCGCCGGAGGCTCGCCTTCGCCGCGCGAGCGACGAACTTGCTCTCATCGGCCTGGAGCTCGCGCAGCAGCGGCAGCCCCTGCTCGGCGAGCTTCGCGCCGGTCGCGGAGCTGAAGGCCATCGCGACGTTCCAGCGGACGACCTCGTCGGGGTCCTTCGCCCATCGCTCCAGCCGGGCGAGCGTCTCCTGCGGGTAGCTGCGCAGGAGCTGATCGCCGATCGCGAACGGGCCGAGGTTGCGGCGCACGTACTCGTCCCGATCGCGCAGCGCGGGCTCGATGAGGTCGAGGAGCGGACCGGCGCGCTCGGGCGCGCGCGAGCGCGCCGCGTACTTCGCCGCGACGACGATGCAGCGCCGGACCCGCGGCTCCTCCTTGCCCATCGCCGCCGTGCAGGCGCGGTAGAAGTGGTCGAAGTTCACGTCGAGGGCCTCGCCCAGGAGCGCCGCGGCCGCCTCCCGGACGTCCCAGCGCTCGTCGCGCGCGAGGCGCATCGCCGCGCGCTCGACCTCGCCCGGATGGGTACGCGCCAGGGGCGCGAGGAGGATCGCGGCCAGCTCCTTGTCGACGCGGCGCGGGTGCGCGAGCAGCCGCGCCGCCCAGTCGCGCCGGACGATGCTCGCCGGCCCCATCTCGTCGACGAGCTCGCGAGCCCGCTCGAGGTGCGACTTGCGGACCCAGCCGTTCTCACCGCAGGCGCGGAGGATCGACGACGCGGCCAGCGGGTCGCCCTTCCGCAGGGCGGTCCCGAACGAATCCTCCCAGTCGACGATCAGAGTCGTGAGACGAACCTCTCGATGCGATCGCACGCCTCGTCGATCTGCTCCATCGACGCCGCGTAGCAGGCACGGACGTGACCGCGCCCCTGCTCGCCGAACGCGTTGCCGGGCACCACGACGACCTTCTCCTCCTTGAGGAGCCGTTCCGCGAACGTGTCGTCGTCGAGCCCCGTGCTCGTGATGTTCGGGAAGGCGTAGAACGCGCCGCGCGGCTCGAAGCAGTGCAGGCCCATCGCGTTGAAGCGCTCCCAGATCCGCCTCCGCCGCCGGTCGTACTCGCCGACCATCCGCGCGACCTCGGGCTCGCCGCTCGTGAGCGCTTCGAGGGCGGCGTACTGGCCGGCCGTCGGCACGCACATGACCGTGTACTGGTGGATCTTCATCATCTGCTCGATGACCTCGGCGGGCGCGCACGCGTACCCGATGCGCCAACCGGTCATCGCGTAGGACTTCGAGAACCCGGCCAGGTAGACCGTGCGCTCCTTCATGCCCTCGCGGGTCACGATCGACTCGTGCGTCGTGCCGTACACGAGGCGGTCGTAGATCTCGTCCGCGTAGACGATGAGGTCGTGCTCACGCGCGATCTCGGCGATGCCGTCGACGTCCTCCTTCGTGAGGACGCCGCCGGTCGGGTTGTTCGGGAAGCCGAGCAGGATCGCGCGCGTCCGCGGCGTGAGCGCCGCGCGCACATCCTCGGGCCGCAGGCGGAAGTCGTTCTCCTCGTACGTCGGCACGGGTACCGGTACGCCACCCGCGAGGACGATCCCCGGGACATACGCGACGTACGACGGGTCGGCGATGAGGACCTCGTCGCCCTCCTCGAGCGTGGCGCGGAGCGCGAGGTCGACGGCCTCGCTCACGCCGACCGTCACGAGGATCTCCGGCAACGCGGACCACCCGGGCGCGGCGCCGGGCTGCGGGCCCGGCTCGTAGCGCACGCCGTGCAGGCGCTCGGTGTGCGCGGAGATGGCCTGCCGCAGCGGGAGGATCCCGTAGTTCGAGGTGTACTTCGTGCGGCCGTCCTTGATCGACGCCATCGCCGCGTCGCGGAACCGCTGCGGGGTGATGAAGTCGGGCTCCCCCACGCCGAGCGAGATGACGCCCTCGACGCCGGCGATCAGGTCGAAGAACCGGCGGATGCCGCTCGCGGGCAGCCGTCCGACGCGCGAGTTCGTGAGCGGACGCGGTGTGAGCGTCATGCCGCCACCTCCATGGGGCCCGCGATGCGCTCGTACGCGGCCGCGACGCGGAAGAGCGTCGCCTCCTGATACGAGCCGGCGATGAACTGCAGCCCCACCGGCAGGCCGTCGGATGTCCCGCACGGCACCGAGATGCCGGGCAGTCCGGCGATGTTCACCGGGAGCGTGAACGCGTCGTTCAGGTACATGGTGAGCGGGTCGTTCACCTTCGCGCCGATCGGGAACGCCACCGACGGCGACGTCGGCGTCACGAGCGCGTCGACCCGCTTGAAGGCCTCGTCGAACTCGCGCTTGATGAGCGTGCGGACCTTCTGCGCCTTCGAGTAGTACGCGTCGTAGTAGCCGGCGGAGAGCGCGTAGGTGCCGAGGATGAGCCGCCGCTTCACCTCGGGGCCGAAGCCCTGGCCGCGCGTGCGGCGGTAGGTCTCGTTGAGATCGGGGCCCGCGACGCGCAGCCCGTAGCGCACGCCGTCGTAGCGGGCGAGGTTCGCGGAGGCCTCGGCGGGCTGGATGATGTAGTAGACGGCGAGGCCATGGTCCGTCGACGGGAGCGACACGTCGACGAGCTCGGCGCCCTCGCGCTCGAGATCCTTCAGCGCGCCACGGACGGCGCGCTCGACGCCCGGCTCCATGCCCTCGACGAAATACTCGCGCGGGACACCGAGCCGCATGCCCTTCACGCCATCGCGGAGCCCCGTGCGCAGCGACTCCGCCGGCAGCGGCATCGTCGTCGCGTCGTTCGGGTCCGCGCCGAAGAGCGCCTCGCAGACCAGCGCGCACGTCTCGACGTCGACGGCGAACGGGCCGACCTGGTCGAGCGAGGACGCGAAAGCGACGACGCCATACCGCGAGACACGGCCGTACGTCGGCTTCATGCCGGTGACGCCGCAGAGCGCCGCCGGCTGCCGGATCGAGCCGCCGGTGTCGGTGCCGAGCGAGAAGACCACCTCGCCGGTCGCGACCGCGACGGCAGAGCCGCCGGATGAGCCGCCGGGGACGCGCGCCGGGTCGCGGGGATTGCGCACCGGCCCGAACGCGGAGTTCTCGTTCGAGCTCCCCATCGCGAACTCGTCGAGGTTCGTCTTGCCGATCATGACCGCGCCCGCGCGATCGAGGCGCTCCACGACCGTCGCGGAGTACGGCGGCACGTACCCCTCGAGGATCCGCGAGCCGGCCGTCGTCTCGATGTCCTTCGTGCCGATGATGTCCTTGCAGGCCCACGGCACCCCGAGGAGCGGCGAGCCGTCACCGGCCTTGAGCCGCTCGTCGGCCGCGCGCGCCTGCGCGCGCGCGTGGTCAGCCGACACCCGGAGCCACGCGTTGTACTGATCGGCGCCCGCCCGCGCGATCGCGAGCTCGGCGAGCTCGAGCGCGGTCGTCTCGCGCCTGCGCAGCAGAGCGCCCGCCTCCGCGGCGGTCCGCGGGAGCGCGCTGGCGCTCGTCATCGGCTCATCGCTCTTCGAGGACGGTCTGCACGCGGAAGTGGTCCCCGTCGCGCGAGGGCGCGTTGCGGAACACCTCCTCGAGCGGGAGGCTCGGGCGGACGACGTCGTCGCGCATGACGTTGTCGACCGGCAGGACGGACGCGGTCGGCGGGATCGCCGACGTGTCGACCTCGCGCAGGCGGTCGACCGCGCCGAGGACGACCGAGAGCTGCGCCGTGAAGCGGTCGACCTCGTCGGGGCTGAGGGCGATCCGCGCGAGCCCGGCGACCTTTTCGACGACCGAGCGATCGAGCGTGCTCACGGGACGAGTCTAGGCTGGCGGCGTGGTCGATGACCTGTTCCCGCCCGGCTCCATCGCGAGGCGCATCGACCGCGAGGCCTTCATCCTCGTCGGCGGCGCGGCCGCGCTCCTCCTGCAGATCGCGCATCCGCTCGTCGCCGCCGGCGTCGCGCAGCACTCCCGATTCCGGGAGGAGCCGTTCGGCCGGCTGCACCGCACGCTCGACTCGACCCTCACCGTCGTCTTCGGCGAGCCGGACCGCGCCGCGGCCGCCCTGCGCCGGATCGATCGGCGGCACGCGACGGTGACAGGCACCGCCGGCGACGGGCGCACATACGCCGCACGCGACCCGCGGCTCCTCCTCTGGGTGCAAACGACGCTCGTCCTCACCTCGCTGCGGCTCTACGAGCTCGTCCTCGGACCGCTCGCGCACGACGTGCGCGAACGCTACTGGAGCGAGACGAAGCCGATCGCGTCGGCGCTCGGGATCCCGGACGCGATGCTGCCGGAGACGCTCACGGAGCTTCACGCCTTCGAGCGCACGATGCTGCGCGACGAGGTCGTGCCCGACCGCACGTCCTACGAGCTCGCGCGATCGATCATGCGACCCGTTCCGCTCCCGGGACCGCTCTACGCGCCGCTCGACGCGCTCACCGCGGGCCTGCTCCCCGATGCGCTGCGCGAGCCGCTCGGGCTGCGCTGGCGTACGCGCGAGCGGCTACTGTTCCGCGCCGTGATCGTGACCCTGCGCTTCGCGCGCCGCATCGCGCCGGAGCGGCTCACGGTGGTGCCGCACGCGCGGCGGTGGGAGCGGCAGCATGTTCGTTAGCCCGCTCTGGCACGTGAAGTGGTTCGCGGACCCCGCGCCGTACCCGACGCGCTACGACCTGCTCTTCACCCTTCCCGTGCTCGCCGCGCTCGCCGCGGCGCTACTTGCCGTCGGCGCGGCCTACCTGTGGGAGCGGCGGTTCCCCGAGCCGCGCACGGTGAAGATCCTCGAGCGCTTCGCGCCGCTGGCACCGACCGTCCTCGGCATCCATCTCGGCCTCGCGCTCCTCGTCGCGGCGCTCGTCGGGCTGCTCTTCGTCCCGGCGCTGCAGATCCCGACGGACACGGCGCTCGGCTTCGGCCTCATCACCGTCGAGGCGATGTGCGGCCTCATGATGCTCGCGGGCCTCGCCACGCGCGCCGCCGCCATCCTCCTCGCGCTCCTCGGCATCGCGGCGATGTCGCTCGCCGGATTCACCTTCGAGAGCATCCTCGAGCAGGTGCACATCCTCGGCATCGCGGTCTTCCTGTTCCTCGTCGGCCGGGGACCCTATTCGCTCGACCGCCTTCGCGGCGTCCGTCCGCCTCTGCCGCGCGCCGAGATCCCTGCCGCGTCGCTCACGCTCATCCGCGTGATGCTCGGCTTCGGCATCTCGTACAGCGCGCTCACCGAGAAGCTGCTGAACCCGGCGCTCGCCGGATCGCTGCTCGAGGCGCGGCCGTACCTGAACGTCGCGCGCTTCGCGGGCGTGAGCGATGGCCAGTTCGCGTTCCTCGCGGGACTCACCGAGCTCGTCATCGGCGCAGTGCTCATGTCGCCCTTCGTGACGCGGCCCGTCGCGCTCGTCGGCGCGATCATCTTCACCGCGAGCCTGCCCTTCTTCGGCTGGTCCGAGCTGCTCGGCCACCTCCCCTTCTACGGGATCATGTTCCTCCTCTTCATCGCGCCGAAGGCCGACTCACTCCGCGTTCGGCGCGCCATGCAGGCACAGTCGTGACGCGCACGTACGACCTTTTCGTCGAGACCGGCCCGCAGCGGAAGTCGACGAACGTCTACGTCATCGACCTCCTCGGCTGCGTCCTCTTCCGGCGGGCCGCGGACCAGGCGATCGCGGACGCGCCCGACGAGATCCGCGCGTACCTGCGCTGGCTCCACCGGCACGGCGAGAAGGCCGACCCCGACGCGCCGTTCACGACCCGCGTGAGGCACGAGAGCCGCGCCGGCGGCTTCATCGGCAGCGCGCGCATCGACGAGGACCTGGCGCCGCTCAGCGCGGCGGAGGTCGCGAGGTACGCGCGCTGGCTCGAGTGGGGCCGCGAGGATCTGCTCGCGCTCGCTGCGAAGATCGACCGCAGGCGCCTTGACCACAAGCCCGCATCCGGCCGGACGCTCCGCGGGATCCTCGAGCACGTTCTGGGCGCGGACAAGGGCTACGTGTATTCCGTCTTCCGGACGACGAAGAGCGTCGGCGACCCGACGAACGCAGCGCTCGCCGGCAAGCTCGATCTCCTCGTCGCGCTCCGAGAGGCGCGGATCGCCGCGGTCGAGCGGATCAGGGCGGCGACGCCTGCAGAGCGCGAGAGCGTGCGGCAGGGCGGGCAGTCAACGTACACGCTGCGGCGCGCCCTCCGCGCGATGCTCGGCCACGAGTGGGAGCACCGGCGGGAGATCGAGGCGCGTCTCGCGTAGGCGCCGCCCTCAGGCCGGCTTCAGGAACTGGATCCCGGAGCCGAACTGCTTGTAGCCCATCTCCTCGTTCAGGTGGAGGATCGGCGCGTTCGCGGCGTCGTTGCCCGTGCGCACCCGTGAGATGCCGAGCGCGATCGCCTGCATGACCGTCTCGAGCTTCAGCGCCCGCGCGACGCCGCGCCCGCGCACCTGCCGGGCGGTACCGGTGTAGTCGGTCCAGACGTTGCCGCGCACCGGCGGGTAGTTGAGGACCGACACGCCGACGACGTGGTCGCCTTCGCGCGCGATCCATGTGCGGTCACGGCGGATGCCCGGCTTCGAGAGCCACTTGCGCCACTGCTCGAAGGGCGGCTCCACGAACGGCACGGTGGTCGGGATGTCCCGGAACGACTCGACCGACATCCGCCACAGCTTGTGCTCGACGTCCGGGTCGCGGTCGTCGGCGAGCGTGAGGATGCGGATCCCCTCGCGCTTCATGCGCGCCCGGCTCTCGGCGGCCATCTGCTCCAGGCGCCCGCGTTCCGCGCGAAGGTCGAGCTCCCAGCCTTTTCCGCGCCGCTCCTCCCTGTACCCGCGGGCCTCGATCACCGCGATGTGGGCCTTCTCCTTGTCCTTCAGCCAGAGGGAGAAGGTGCGGGTCCCATCCGCGCGCGAGCGCTCCTCGACGAGGTCGTATGCCGCATCGAGACGCGCGGGGGTGAGCTCCGCCGGAAGGAGCCAGGCCCCGACGAAGCCGAACCGGTCGGGCATCTCCTCCCACGGCGCATGGGCCTCGAACGCGAAGCCGACGAGCCTGCCGACGCGCTCGAGCGCGAACCGCTGACGCGGCCACGGCGGTGCGGTCTCCCACTGGTAGCGCTGGATCTCCGGGTCGGTCGGATCGTCGGGGTCGATCGCGGTGAGGACGTCGGCGACCGCGGCGGCATCGTCGATGGTGGCGGGCCGCGCGTCCAGGTCGGCGACGCGGACCGGGCCGGCGTCATGCCCGGTCGGGGCGGTCACGGCTCCCGGGGCGAGCCGGAGGGATCGAGCGACACGAAGTAGCTCTCGCAGGCCATGTCGATGAGGTCGGGCGTGAGCTGTGGCGGCCGCCCGAGGAAGCGCGCGGTGTCGGAGAGCTGCTCGAGGATGTCGCGCGGGTGGCAGGAGCGAAGGCCGAGGCCCTTGCGCCGGTAGTGTGCAAGGATCTGCGAGAGCGCGTCCGCGCGGTACTCGATCTGCTTGCGCGCGCACATGCGCTTGAAGATCTCCTCGTACTGGTCGACGGTCGGCGCCTCGATGCCGATCTTGTAGCGGATGCGCCGGAGGAAGGCCTCGTCGACGAGGTCAGCGGGGTCGAGGTTCGTCGAGAAGACGATGAGCATGTCGAACGGGATCTCGATCTTCTTGCCGGTGTGCAACGTCAGGTAGTCGACGCGCTTCTCGAGCGGGACGATCCAGCGGTTCAAGAGGTCCTTCGGCGAGACGCGCTGGCGGCCGAAGTCGTCGACCATGAAGATGCCGCCGTTCGCTTTCATCTGGAAGGGCGCCTCGTACATCTTCGAGGTCTCGTCCCAGATGAGGTCGAGGGTGTCGAGGGTGAGCTCGCCGCCGGTCATGACGACCGGACGCCGCGTGATGACCCAGCGGTGGTCGTAGCGCAGGCGCTCCGCGACCGTCGGGTCGATGACCGGGCGGTGGTAGACCTGGTCGTAGAGCTTGATGACCTGCTGGTCGACCTCGACCGCGTACGGCAGGACGACCTCGCCCTTCAGCAGCGTGACCATGATCTCCGCGATCGTCGTCTTCCCGTTGCCGGGCGGGCCGAAGAGGAAGATCGACTTGCCGGAGTTGATCGCCGGGCCCAGCTGCGTGAGCGTGTGGCGCGGGATGACCATGGCGGAGAACGCGCGCGAGACCTCTTCCTGCGTGACCGAGACACCGGTGATCGTCTGGCGCTGCACCGCGGTGATGTAGGAGGAGAGCGGCACCGGCGCCTTGCCGACGTACTGGCTGCGCGCGAGCGCCTCCTGGGCCTTCTCGGCGCCGCGGTCGACGATGACGAACTGGTACGACGCCGCCGAGAGGCCGGTCCCGCCTCGGATCTCCACGAGCCGCTCGAGCTTCAGGAAGTCCATGACCTTGTCGACGACGTTCGTGATCGGCAGCCCGAGCGCGCTCGAGAGCTCGGACATCGTCATCTGGCCGCGGAGGTACAGCGTCTTCAGCGCGAGGTCGGCGAGGAAGCCGATGTACAGCCCCGTCTGCTCCACCGACTGCGGCTCCGGGGGGAGCGGGATGTCGATCGCGGGCGCCGGCGTCGTCGGGGCGCCCCCGAGCGGCATGGTCGGACGCGCGGGAGCCTGCGGCTGGTACATCGGTGCCAAGACTACGCGAGGAGGCGATCTAGCGGTCGCCCAGCAGGCCCTCGAATCCGGCCTCGTCCACCACCTTGACACCGAGCTGGCGGGCGCGGTCGAGCTTGCTCCCGGCCTTCGGTCCGGCGACAAGGAGGTCGGTCTTCGCGCTCACTGACCCCGCGGTCTTGCCGCCGAGCGAGCGCACGAGCTCCTCGGCCTCCTCGCGCGTGCGCCGCTCGAGCGTCCCGGTGAACACGACGGTCCTGCCGGCGAACGGTCCCGCCGCGGCGGCGGGCCGCGCCTGCGGGAACACCGGCCGGATCCCGCTGCGGGCGAGCTTGTCGAGGAACTCGGACTCCTCCGGCCGCGAGAAGAAGTCGCGTATCGAGCCCGCGACGACCGCACCGACGCCTTCGATCGCCTGCAGGTCCTCGATCGTCGCGCCGCGCAGGGTCTCGATGACGTCGCCCATCGAGGCGTCAGACGCCAGGCGCCCGGCGAGCCAGCGGGCGAGGTCGTCCGCGGTGGAGTCGCCGACGTGGCGGATGCCGAGCGCGAGGAGGATCCGGCCGAGGGGCCGGCGCTTCGCGCGCTGGATCTGCTCGTGGAGGTTCGTCGCGCTCTTCTCGGCGTAGCGGTCGAGCGTCATGAGCTGCTCGACGGTGAGGAACATGAGGTCGGCGGGGTCGGTCACGAGGCCGCGCTCGAGCAGGGCGGTGATCGTCGACCAGCCCGCGCCCTCGATGTCCATCGCGTGAGCGAAGTGCCCGATGCGCTGGCCGCTCTTCGCGGGGCACGCGGGGTTCGCGCAGCGGTACGCGACCTCGCCCTCCGGATGCTCGACCGGTCCGTCGCACGCCGGGCAGCGCTCGGGCATCTGGAACTCGGGGTAGCGGGTGCCCTTCTTCCGCCTGTCGTGCTCGACGCGGACGACCTCGGGGATGACGTCGCCGGCCCGCTGGATGACGACCGTGTCGCCCGCCCGGACGTCGAGCCGTCGCACCTCGTCGAGGTTGTGCAGCGTCGCGCGCTTCACCATCGTGCCGCCGACGAGCACCGGCGCGAGTGCCGCGACGGGCGTGAGCGTGCCCATGCGCCCGACGTACACGAGGATGTCCTCGACGGTGGTCGTCGCCTGCTCCGCGGGGAACTTGAACGCGACCGCCCAGCGCGGGCTGCGCGCGACGAAGCCGAGCCGCTCCTGGTCCGCGACGGCGTCGACCTTCACCACGACGCCGTCGGTCCCGTAGTCGAGCTCGTGGCGGCGCTCGCGCCAGGATCCGATGAACCGGATCACGTCGTCGAGCGACGGCGCGCGCTCCCAGTGCGGGTTCGTGCGCAGCCCGAGCGCGCGCATGCGCTCGAGGAGGCCGGCCTGCGAGGAGACGTCGAGGCCGGCGGCGCTGTACCCCCAGAACGAGAGGTTCCGCTTCGCCGTCGCCGACGGGTCGAGCTGCCGCACCGCGCCGGCGGCCGCGTTGCGCGGGTTGGCGAAGAGCGGCTCGCCACGCTCGGCGCGCTCGCGGTTCGTCGCCTCGAACGAGGCGGTCGGCAGGTATACCTCCCCGCGCACGTCGATGCGGCCCGGGCTGCGCACGCGGAGCGCAAGCGGGATCGACCTGATCGTCCGGAGGTTGGCGGTGATGTCCTCGCCGACGAGCCCGTCCCCGCGCGTGGCGCCCTGCACGAAGCGGCCATCCTGGTAGGTGAGGTTCACCGCGAGCCCATCGATCTTCAGCTCGCAGACGTAGGCGACGTCGTCACGCCCGAGCGCCTTGCGGACGCGCTGATCGAACGCGCGCAGCTCGGCCTCGTCGAACGCGTTCGAGAGCGAGAGCATCGGCGAGGCGTGCTCGACCGGCGCGAATCGCGCCGACGGCGCCGCGCCCACGCGCTGCGTCGGCGACTCCGGCGTCACGAGCTCCGGGTGCTTCGCCTCGAGCTCCGTGAGCTCGCGCATGAGCGCGTCGTACGCCTCGTCGGAGATCGTCGGCGCGTCGAGGGCGTGGTACTCGTAGTTCGCCCTCTCGATGCGCTCGCGCAGCTCGGCGACGCGCTTCTCGGCGGCGGAGATGGTCATGGGCCGAGACTAGAGCGCATGCGACACCTCCCGCGCCAGGCCGCGCTCAGCATCATCGGCGCGGTCTTGCTCGTGGCGCTGGTGATCCTGTTCGCGCCGGCGCCGTCCGGACCGACGGCCAGAGCGACGCCGACCGTCACAGCCCCGGCCGGGGGGCCGCCGTCCGCGCCGGCAGCGGCGGCGACGACGAGCGCGGCGCCAGCCGCCACCGCACCAGCGTCGAACGACGCGGCGGCGATGCTGCGCGCGCACAACGACCTGCGGGCCGCGACCGGCGCCCCGCCCGTGCGCAGCGATGACCGCGTCAGTGCCGCGGCGCAGCGCCATGCGGAGTACCTCGTGCGGAACGCGACCGGCGGTCACGCGGAGACGCCGGGGCAGCCCGGCTTCAGCGGCGCGAACGTCCGCGACCGCCTCGCCGCGCAGGGCTACGACGCCCCCGCCGCGAGCGAGGTCGCCACCTCAGCAGCCGGGACCGACGGAGTGCGCTCGCTCTGGGTGATGCCGTACCACCGCCTCGGCCTCATGCACCCGCACGCGATCGTCGCCGGCTGGGGCTACGCCGAGAGCGGCGGCCGGCGCGCGACGGTCGGCGTCATCGTCTACGACTTCGCGTCGCCCGCGCCGGAGGTCGTGCGCTCCCCGGGCTCGGGCCAGCGCGAGGCGACCCTCCAGTGGGACGGTCGCGAGGACGCCGACGTCGCTCCCGGCGCACCACGGCCGCTCGGCTACACGGTCATGGCCGTGTGGTCCCGCGCGCGCGCGGTGACGCTGCGCGGCTCGAGCATCACCGCAGGAGGCCGCGCGATCGAGCACGCGGTCGCGCCGCAGATCTACGAGCGCGATTACGTGGCGATCGTCCCGCTGGCGCCCCTCGCGAGCGGCACCCGCTACCGCGTGCGCCTCGACGTGACCGTCGCCGGCGTGGACGCGACCGAGGAGTGGGAGTTCGAGACGGGGCGGTAGCAGACAAGCGAGCACCTGCCTACTGGGCTTCTTGACGGTCCGGCAAGTCAGCGGAAAGACTGCTCGCGCCCCAGACACGCGTGAAGGAAGGAAGACGCATGCGCAACTCACGGCGGAGTGTCATTGCGTACCTCATCGTGGCCGTCATCGCGTTCACCGCAGGATCTGGCCGCCTCGCTGAGGCGGCGGCCGGTGGTCTCACGGCGCTGGAAGCGCGCGTGACTGCGGCCGAAGCATCGCTCCTGAGCCTCGGTGGCCAGCTCGCGGGCGAGGCGGCCGCGCGGGCTCAGGCCATCGCGGATGCGCTCGCTGCCGCCAAGGCCTACACGGACCAGCAGGTCGCGAATGAGGCATCGGCGCGGCAGGCGGCAGACAACACGCTGCAGAGCAGCGTGAGCGCTGAGGCCGGCGCACGTCAGGGCGCCGACGCGCAACTGCAGACGAACATCGACAACGAGGCCGCAGCCCGGACCGCGGCGGACCAGGTGCTACAGAACAACCTCAACGCGCAGGCCACCGCGCGCCAGAACGCGGACGCGGCACTCCAGGTCGCCATCAGCAATGAGACCGCCGCGAGGCAGGGCGCCGACACGGCACTCCAGGGCAACATCAATGCGGAGGCGACCGCGCGCCAGAGCGGCGACGCGACGACGCTGGCCTCAGCCAAGGCCTACACGGACTCGAAGCTGACGACCATCGCTCCCCGCCTCGAGTCTCGCCTGGTCGTCGGCGCTGCGGTCGGGGTGGGAGTAGGCGAGTTCAAGAGCGCTGAAGCGGAGTGCGCAGCCGACGAGGTCGTTACCGGCGGAGGATTCCGATCGGACGGCGTCAGCGTCGGGCACTCGCCCTACCAGTTCGGCACCGGATCTACCAAGTGGGTCGTTCGAGGGTTCGCGACGCTCGGCGGGACGCTCGTCGCGCACGCGATCTGCACCAAGATCGTCCTGTAGCCGGAGCGTTCTGACACCGGGCGGGACGGCCCCGCCCGGTGTCAGACGACCGCGATCGCCTCGATCTCGACGAGCCAGTCCGGGTGCGCGAGCGCGCTCACCTCGACGAGCGTCGAGGCGGCGGTGTGACCCGCGAAGAATTCCTCGCGCACCGGCACGAGGTCCGCGCGGTACCGGACGTCCGTGACGAACGTCGTCGTCTTCACGATGCTCCGGACCGTCCCGCCCTGCGCCTCGACGAGCGCCTTGATGCACCTGAGCGCCTCGCGCGCCTGCGCCTTGAAGTCGCGCGGGTGCAGGACCCCGCCTTTCTCGTCGTAGGCGACCTGACCGGAGAGGAAGAGGATCGTCGACGCGTCCTTCACGCGGATCCCCTGCGCGTACGCCGCGGGCTCGAACACGCCCTTCGCGCCGAAGCGCTCGATCGTCGCCATGTCTTCCTCCCTAGCGCTTCGCGAGTCCCGCGAAGCCCGCCATCAGCCGCTTCACGCCCTTGTCCGGGAACGCCACCGTGACCTCCTCGTCGTCGCTGCGCAGCGCGCTGGAGACGACAACTCCCTCGCCGAACGACGGATGCCGCACGCGGTCGCCCGCGCGGAACCGCGTCTCGCTCGCGATCGCGCGGCCCGCCGCGGCGTTCACCTGCGCCGGCGTCGGCTCGCGCCCGCCGCCCCAGACGCGCGGCAGGTCGGCCATCGACGCGGCGCGACGCGCGAGGCGCCGCTCCTCGTAGCGCTCGCGGCCGCGCGCCCAGTCGAGCTCCTCCCACTGGTCGCGCTCTTCTGTCGGCAGGGTCCCGCGATGCTCGATGTCCCCCGGAAGCTCGCCGAGGAAGCGCGACGGCGGATTCGCGTTCGTGCGACCGAAGAGCATGCGGTTCCGGGCGTACGAGAGGTAGCAGCGCTGCATCGCACGCGTGATCCCGACGTAGCAGAGGCGGCGCTCTTCCTCCAGCTGCTCTTCCTTCTCGAGCGAGCGCAGGTGCGGGAACACGCCCTCCTCCATGCCGGTGAGGAAGACCGTCGGGAACTCGAGGCCCTTCACGGCATGGAGGGTGATGAGCGTCGCGACCGGACGCTGCGCCTCGAACTCGTCGACGTCGGCGACGAGCGCGACCTGCTCGAGGAAGGACGGGAGCTGCTCGTCGCGCGGGAGGCCGATGAACTCGGCCGCGAGGCTGCGCACCTCCAGGACGTTCGCGTAGCGCTCCTCCCCCTCCTCCGTCCCGTCCTGCAGGTACGTCGCGTAGCCCGTCGCGTTCACGACCTCGTCGACGAGCTCGGGAAGGTCCCGCCGCTCCACCTCCTCGCGGAGCCGCTGCAGGAGGCGCCCGAACGCCGCGAGCGCGACCTGCTGCCGCTTCGGGACGTCGCTCATCTCCTCGGCGCGGAGCAGCGCTTCCGCCGGCGGGATCGCGCGCTCGCGCGCGAACTGCACGAGCCGCTCCTGGGTCTTCGCGCCGAGCCCTCTCGGCGGTGTGTTCAGGATCCGCTGCAGGCCGACGCTGTCGACCGGGTTCCGCAGCACGCGCAGGTAGGCGAGGACGTCCTTCACCTCGCGCCGGTCGTAGAAGGAGACCCCGCCGACGACCTGGTACGGAAGGTCGAAGCCGCGGAACACGTCCTCGATCGCGCGCGACTGGGCGTTCGTGCGGTACAGGACGGCGACGTCGCGCGCGCCGGTCACCTGCCCCTCGCGCTGCAGGCGCTCGATCTCCCGCGCGACCTGCTCTGCCTCGTGATGCTCGTCGTAGGACTCGATGACGACGACGGGGTCGCCGCCCTGCTTGTCGGTCCACAGCCGCTTGTCCTTGCGCGCCGCGTTGTTGCGCACGACGGAGTACGCCGCGTCGAGGATGCGCTGCGTGCTGCGGTAGTTCTGCTCGAGCTTCACGACCACCGCGTTCGGGAAGTCGCGCTCGAAGTCGAGGATGTTGCGCACGTCGGCGCCTCGCCAGGAGAAGACGGACTGGTCGTCGTCGCCGACCACGGCGATGTTGCGCTCGAAGCCCGCGAGATAGCGGAGGAGCTCGTACTGCGCGCGGTTCGTGTCCTGGTACTCGTCGACGAGAAGGTGGCGGTAGCGGTCCTGCCAGCGCTCGAGGGCGCGATCGCTCGTCTCGAAGAGCCGGCAGGCGAGAAGGAGCAGGTCGTCGAAGTCGACCGCGTTGTTCTCGCGCAGGAGCTCGTCGTACCGGCGCCAGACCGTCGAAGCGACGCGCTCGAGCTGGTCGCGCGCGTGCCCGGAGAGGTCGGCGGGGCCACGGAGGTCGTTCTTCGCGCCCGAGATGACCGCGCTCACCGCGCCGGGGGCGAAGAGGCGCTCCGAGAACCCGGTCTCCTCCATGGCCCGGCGCACGAGCGCGCGCTGGTCGGTCTCGTCGTAGATCGCGAACGAGCGATCGACGCCGACCTCCGGCCCGTCGCGCCGGAGCAAGCGGGCGCAGAACGCGTGGAAGGTGCCGACGGTGAGGTCCGCGAGACCCTCGGCGCCGACGAGGCGCTCGAGGCGGTCACGCATCTCGCGCGCGGCCTTGTTCGTGAAGGTGACGGCCAGGATGTTGCGCGGCGGGATATCAAGGTCCCGCATGAGGTAGGCGACCCGATGTGTGAGGACGCGCGTCTTCCCGGAGCCCGCGCCCGCGAGGATGAGCAGCGGCCCCGTGCCGTGCGCGACGGCCCGCCGCTGCTCCGGATTGAGCGGATCGAGGATGGGGTCGGACACCGGCTGATGGTATGGTCGCGCCCGCACATGACGACGACGCTCGGCACCGAGCGCATCCGCGCGGCGCGGCTCGTCGGATCGCTGGACACCAAGGTCCTCATCGCGGGATGGACAGCGGCCCTCGCCGAGTCAGGCGTCCTTCGCGACGCGACGCCCTCCGACGCGACGGTCCGGCGGATCGTCTCCGCGCTGCAGCGCGGCTTGGCGATGCACCTGGAGGCGCCTCGCGCCCGGCTCGACGTCGACACCGGAGCCCTCGCCGACGACGCCGCGATGGCGCACGTCTACCAGCGCGGCGTCACCATCACGCAGATCACCGAGGGCGTCTTCTGCTTCATGGACGTGATCTTCCGTCACCTCGACGGCGCCGGCCTGTATGTCCCGTCGGTCGCGGAGATCGTGCGCGACTTCGCGAAGCGCTTCCTGCGCATGACGGGCGAGTCGTGGTCCGCGATCCTCGTCGCGCAGCGCGCGGACGCGGAGCGGTCGCGCGCCGAGCTGCAGCGCATCCTGGAGTCCACGAACGAGGGTGTGCTGCTGGTCGGCAAGGACCTCACGCTCCGATTCGCGAACGCTCGGGCCTCGGAGCTCCTCGGCGCGCCGCTGCACGCGCACGTCGGCGAGAACCTGCACCACCTCCTCACCGAGCTCGTCGCGCCCGCCCTCGCCGATCCCGACGCCTTCCTCGCCCGGCTTCGCCACCTCTACGGGACGATGGAGGAGATCGCGACGGACGAGATGACGGTGGCGACGCCGCCCCGTGACCTGTCCCGCTACTCGGCGCCGGTCCGCGACGCCGCGGGCAGGACGATCGGCCGGGTCGAGATCTACCGCGACGTGACGGCGGAGCGGCGGGCGCGGCGCTCGCGGGACGACTTCCTCGGCCTCGTCGGCCACGAGCTCCGGACCCCGCTCGCCGCGATCTCGGGGTACATCGATCTCGCCGCCCGATCCCTGCCGAGGCTCGACATCCCCCAGAGCGCCCAGCGCGACCGCATGGCGGGCTACCTGCAGCGCGGCCGCGCGAACGTCGACCGGATCGTGCGCCTCGTGGACACGCTGCTCACCGTCGAGCGCTTCGAGTCCGGGCGCTGGCCGGTCGAGCTGCGTCCGCTCGACCTCGCGGGGATCGTCTCCGACTCCGTCGCGAATTACGCGGGCGCGAGCGCCCGCCCGATCTCGCTGCGCGTGCCGAGCGGGCGCGTGCCGATCGCGGGCGACCCCGACCGGCTCGACCAGATCGTCACGAACCTCCTCTCGAACGCCGTGCGTCACGCCTCGCAGGGCTTCGCCCCGGACGTCCTGCTCACGACGGAGGGGCCGGAGGCGGTCCTCACGGTGAGCGACGACGGCGCCGGCGTCCCGCTGCCTGAGCGCGAGCGCATCTTCGAGCGCTTCTACCGGATGCCCGAGGGCGGCTTCCGATCGGGGATCGGGCTCGGGCTGTTCGTCGTGCGCCAGCTCGTCGACGCCCACAACGGCACCGTGACCGTCGGCGAGCGTCCGGGCGGTGGCGCGGTGTTCACGGTCCGTCTGCCGTTGCTGATGGAGCGTGGATAACCCGCCGATCCTGTGGATGGATCGGCCGCGAGGTCGTGGATAGAGCGCTTCCCCGGTCCGCGAGGCGGGCGCTAAGGTCCCGCGTACGCCTCGAGGGGCGGTCACCCGGGGAGCGTTCGGCGATCTGTCGTCGGCAACAGCGCTTCGTTGGTGACAGTGCCTCGAGGCTTTTCTTTTTGTCGGCTCCGTCGGGCAAAGCCCGACCCCTCGCCGGCGTTTGTGCACACGAGCCGTGGACATCGCGTGGACAACTTCCCGCGTTCGTGGACACATCTCGCGCGCGGAAGCTGCAACCTGTGGATAAGACCGTTGCTCGGCCCCTCGCTCCGCGGCTATGGTTCACCTCGACCCGAGGGGTCTGCCAAAGGGAACGGGATCTGAGATTCCATCAAGGATCACCGGGCCCCGGGAGCGCAACCGGAGATAGCATCAAAGGCGATCCAAGAGGACATCGAGGATCGGCTCCCCGGCCAAGTCGCTGGGCTACGGAGCAGCGGCAGGGCACGGAGGCAGGTCGCTCGGGTCGCTTTTTGCCTGTCTATCCCCCGGCGCTGCGCCGCCTTCGGCTGCTTCGCGCCGGTGGGCCCTTGCGGCTCCTTCGGGCAAAGCCCTCAGTCGCCTGGAACGATCCAATAGTGGACTCCATCCGTACAGTCGAGTGGGATGACGGAGCCGCTCGAGCCCCCTGACGACGCTCTCATCGCGCAGCTGGCCGCCCAGCAGCTCGGCGCTCTCGCGACCCTGTACGACCGCTACGGCCGCCTCGCCTACGCGCTCGCCTACCGGATCCTCGGGGAGGCCGAGGCGGCCGAGGACGCGGTGCACGATGCCTTCCTCCTCGCCTGGCGAGGGGCGGGCAGCTACCGGCGCGAGCGCGGGACAGTGCGCGGCTGGCTCCTCTCGATCGTGCACCACCGCTCCGTCGACGTGCTCCGCCGCAAGACCGCCTTCCGGCCTGCACCGCTCGAGGCGGCCGAGCACCACCCGGCCGACAGTGACACCGCCGAGGAGGCCGCGCGGAACGTCGAGCAGCAGGGCGTCCGCCGCGTGCTCGAGACCCTCCCGGAGGCACAGCGCCGGACCATCGAGCTCGCCTACTTCGGCGGGTACACGCAGGTGGAGCTCGCGGCGCTCATGGGCGTCCCGCTCGGCACGGTGAAGGGCCGCATGCGGATCGGGCTGCAGAAGATGCGGCGCGCGCTGGAGCATGCGCGATGACGCACGTCCTCGACGAGCTCGAGCTCTACGTCCTCGGGGTACTCCCCCCGGCGACGCGCGCGGAGGTGGAGGCGCACCTCGTCGCCTGCGACGGGTGCCGTGCCGAGGCGGCCGCCCTCACGGACGTCATCTCCGCGATGCACGACGCGCTCCCCGTACGCGAGCCGCCGCTCGCCCTGCGGCAGCGGATCCTCGCCTCCGCGGGGACGCGCGTGGTGCGGCCGGCGCCGGCCACGTGGCTGCGGCCCGTGCGCGCGTGGCTGCCGGCGGGCGCGCTCGCGGCCGCCGCGGTCGTCCTCGCGGTGCTGAGCGTCGGCCTCGTGCAGCAGCTCGACGCGACGCGCGCGGAGCTCGCGGGGGCGCAGGCGCGCTCCGCCACGACGCAGGCGATCGCGGAGCGGGTCAGTCACGGCGGGCGCAGCTGGTACATGAGCGGCGTCGAGCAGTGGAAGGGCGCGGGCGGCATGCTCTTCGTGCCGCAGGGGGCGCCGGCCTACGTCGTCTTCCACGATCTGCCGCCCGTCCCGGCGGGCGCGAACTACACGATCTGGCTCGTCGACGCCGAGGGCCGCTGGGTGCGCGGCGCGAGCTTCGCGCCGGCGGAGAGCGGGGTGCGCATGGTCGACGTCGGCGTTCCCGTCGAGGGCTTCGACCGCTGCGCGGTGACGCTCGAGACGCAGACGACCGGCAAACGGTCCGGCCCGATCGTCATGCAGTCGAGGATGTACTAGCCGAAGACCACCGTCCGTCCGTCGTGGACGACGACCTTGCGCTGCAGGTGGAGCCACACCGCGCGCGAGAGGACGATGCGCTCGAGGTCGCGGCCGAGCCGGACGAGATCCTCCGTCGTGTGCTGATGTCCGACGCGGATGACGTCCTGCTCGATGATCGGACCGGCGTCGAGCTCCTCGGTCACGTAATGGCTCGTCGCGCCGATCATCTTCACGCCGCGAGCGCGGGCCGCGTGATACGGCTTCGCGCCTGGGAAGGACGGCAGGAACGCGTGGTGGATGTTGACGATGCCCTCCGGCCGCTCGGCGATGAAGGCCGGCGACAGGACCTGCATGTAGCGCGCGAGGACGACGAGCTCCACACCGCGCTCGCGCAGGGCCGAGCGCTGGCGGTCCTCGGCCGCGGCCTTCGTGCCCGCGCTCACGGGCGTATGCAGGAAGTCGAGCCCGAACGTGCGCGCCACCGGCTCGAGGTCCGGATGGTTCCCGACCACGAGCGCGATCTCCGCCGGCCACTCGCCCGACCGGCAGCGTGACGCGATGTCATACAGGCAGTGCGGCAGGCGCGAGACGAAGACCGCGATCCGCTGCGGCCGGCCGGTGAAGTGGAGGCGCCAGCGGAGCCCGGCCTCCCGCCCGACCGCGTCGCCGAACTCGCGGTCGAGGTCCTCACGGGGGACGTGGAAGCCGGCGAGGT
This sequence comes from Candidatus Limnocylindria bacterium, assembly GCA_036276035.1. Taxonomy (GTDB): domain Bacteria; phylum Chloroflexota; class Limnocylindria; order P2-11E; family P2-11E; genus JACDAF01. The sequence goes on from DASUCM010000006.1 coordinate 20,217, forward strand.
CCCACTCGAGCCGCGTGAAGTAGAGCGCCGTCTCCGGATCGACGTGCTGCTCGTGGTAGACGATCTTGCCGCCACGCTGGTAGACGAAGTCGGTGAGCGTCGCGGCGAGCCGGGGTCGCAGGGGGCCGTGGGCCAGGAGGATCGCGGACGGCACGGTCGCGGACGATAGGACATGAAGAGGCCCGGTCCGTTGCCGGACCGGGCCTCTTGCCGTACCTGCTATCGGGAGGGACTAATAGTCCATCCCGCCGCCGCCGGGCATCCCAGCCGGTGCCTTGTCCTTCTCAGGAAGGTCCGTGATGAGGGCCTCGGTGGTGAGGATCATCGCCGCGACAGAGGCGCCGTTCTCCAGAGCGGAGCGGGTCACCTTGGCCGGGTCGATGATGCCTTCCTTCACGAGGTCGACGACCTCGTTCTTGATGACGTGGTAGCCCCAGTTCGTGGACTTCGTCTCCGCCTGCTTGCGGCGGACCTGCTCGAGCATGACCGAGCCGTCACGGCCGGCGTTCGCCACGAGCTGCTTGAAGGGCTCCTCGAGCGCGCGGCGGAGGATGTTCACGCCGGTGAGCTCGTCGCCCTCGACGTCCTTGACGTTGTCCAGCGCGCTGATCGCGTTCAGGAGCGCGACCTCACCGCCCGGGAGGATGCCCTCTTCGACGGCCGCACGGGCCGCCGACAGCGCGTCCTCGACGCGGTGCTTCTTCTCCTTGAGCTCGATCTCGGTCGCCGCGCCGACGCGGATGACCGCGACGCCGCCGGCGAGCTTCGCGAGACGCTCGTTGAGCTTCTCCTTGTCGAAGTCGCTCGTCGTCTCCTCGATCTGCGCCTTGATCTGCTTCACGCGGCCGAGGATCTTGTCCTGCGAGCCGCGGCCCTCGACGAAGGTGGTCTCGTCCTTGTCAGCGGTGACGCGGCGGGCACGACCGAGGTCGTTCACCGTCGTGGAGTCGAGCTTGCGGCCCACCTCCTCGCTGATGACGACGCCTCCGGTGAGGATCGCGATGTCCTCGAGCATCGCCTTGCGGCGGTCGCCGAAGCCCGGGGCCTTCACCGCGAGCACGTTGATCGTGCCGCGCAGCTTGTTCACGACGAGCGTGGCGAGCGCCTCGCCGTCGACGTCCTCGGCGACGATGACCAGGTTCTTCGAGACCTGCACGAGCTTCTCGAGCACGGGCAGGATGTCGGTGATCGCGGAGATCTTCTTGTCGGTGATGAGGATGTACGGCTCGTCGATGACGGCCTCCATCCGGTCCGCGTTCGTGACGAAGTACGCCGAGATGTAGCCGCGGTCGATCTGCATCCCCTCGACGTATTCCTTCTCGAACTCGAGACCCTTCGACTCCTCGACGGTGATGACGCCGTCGCGGCCGACCTTGTCGTGGACCTCGGCGATGAGCTCGCCGATCTCGCGGTCTGCGGCCGAGACCTCGGCGATGTGCGCGATCTCGTCCTTGCCCTTGATCTCCTTGGACTGCTTCTTGATCTCGGCGACGACCGCCGTGACGCCCTTCTCGAGGCCCCGCTTCAGGAGCATCGGGTTGGCGCCCGCGGCGATGTTGCGGAGACCCTCGTGGACGATGGCCTGCGCGATGACGACGGAGGTCGTGGTGCCGTCACCGGCCGCGTCATTCGTCTTGGTCGCAGCCTCCTTGAGGAGCTGCGCGCCCATGTTCTGGAACGCGTCCTCGAGCTCGATCTCGCGGGCGACGGTGACACCGTCGTGCGTGACCGTCGGCGCACCGAACTTCTTGTCGACGGCGACGTTGCGGCCCTTCGGTCCGAGGGTCGTCTTGACGGCGTTCGCCATCGTGTCGACGCCGGCCTTCAGAGCCTTGCGCGCCTCATCGGTGAAGACGAGCTGTTTTGCCATGCTTCTCTCCCCTTACCCCTCGATGGTCGCGAGGATGTCCTTCTCGGAAAGGACGATGTATTCCTCGTCATCGAGCTTGAACTCGGTGCCGGAGTACTTCTGGAAGAGGACGCGGTCGCCCTCCTTCAGCTCCACCTTGATGCGCTCGCCGGTGTCGGGGTGACGGTCACCCGGGCCGACCGCGAGGACCTTGCCCTCCTGTGGCTTGTCCTTCACCGTGTCCGGAAGGACGATCCCGCTCTTGGTCATCTCCTCGCGCTCGAGGGCCTTGACGACCACGCGGGAGCCGAGGGGCTTGAGCTTGAGCTTCGTCGCGACTGTTGCCATGTGTGCTCCCTCCCTTGTCTGGGCCTGCGTTTTCGCAGCGCGAAGCGCGGACGGAGCGCCTTTGGGGTGCCGTTAGCACTCGCGCAGCGTGACTGCTAACACTGTAGGCGGGGGGCCTGGAGGCGTCAAGGGAGGCCCGACAGGGGGCTCGCTCGGACGACAGGGCGGGCGGGGCGCTAGCCTCCGCCGCGGTGAAGGTCACGAAGCTCGAGACCTGGGTCCTCGAGGCCGAGGGCGAGCACATCGAGTTCGGCGCGGGGTCGTACTCGACCTTCAAGGCCATGGTCATCGCGCTGACGACCGACGACGGCATCACGGGCTGGGGCGAGTGCATCGCCCGGCGGGCGCCGAAGGTCCTCGACTCGGTCGTCCGCGAGCTCCTCTGGCCGGTCGTGAACGGCCGCGACCCCCGGGACGTCGAGGGGATCTGGGACGAGTGCTTCGCGCTCCTCCGCCCGTGGGGTCACTACCGCGGCTTCGTGCAGGAGGCGATGAGCGGGATCGACTGCGCGCTCTGGGACATCGTCGCGAAGGCGCAGGGCATCCCGCTCTACAAGGCGCTCGGCGGCGCGGCGCGGACGAGCGTCTCGGTGTACGGCTCGAAGGTGTACACGGCCGAGCCGGCCGCGATGGCGCGCCAGGCCGCGGACCAGGTGCAGAAGGGTCACGTGGCGATCAAGATCCAGCTCGGCCGGAACGCGAAGTGGGGCGGGTACCGGGCGGACATCGCTGTCGCCGGCGCGATCCGCCAGGCCATCGGTCCGGACATCGAGATGGGCGCCGACGTGAACAGCGCGTACGACGCGGCGACGGCGATCAAGGTCTGCCACGAGATCGCGAAGCACGACCTCGCGTTCATCGAGGAGCCGGTCTTCCCCGACGACATCGACGGGTACGAGCTCATCCGCCGCTCGCAGCCGATCCCGCTCGC
>DASUCM010000007.1:0-29044 GCA_036276035.1 Candidatus Limnocylindria bacterium
GTAGTACGACTTGAGCAGCGACACGAGGTATTTGTCGACGTTGAACCACCATCCCTTGTCGGCCTTGTGCTTCTTCAGCCATGCCCCGAGCGTCGGTTCGCCGGAGGTAGGCATCGGGAGATAGCCCGGAAGGACGTCGTAGAGAGTCGGCACGTCCGTCGATCCCTGGATGGAGGCGTGACCGCGGAGGGCCATGATCCCGCCGCCCGGACGGCCGATGTTCCCGAGGAGCGCCTGGAGCATGCCGGCGGTGCGGATGAGCTGCACCCCGGTGGTGTGCTGGGTCCAGCCGACGGCGTACACGAACGCGGTCGTCTTCTCGCGGCCCGAGTTCGCGGTGATCGTCTCGGCGACCTTCAGGAAGAGGTCCTTCGGCGTGCCGCAGATCCGCTCGACCATCTCCGGCGTGTAGCGGGCGTAGTGGCGCTTCAGGATCTGGAAGACCGTATTGCGGTCCTGCAGCGTCGGGTCGGTCTTCGGCACGCCCGGGAGGCGGTTCGCGATGAGCTCGGCGAAGTTCGCGCCGGCGATCGTGCTCCCGCCGAGCGTGCCTGGCCGCGCGGTGACCCCCGGGAGCGGGGCCGGCGGGCGCTCCTGCCCCTCGCGGACCTCGGGGGTCTGGCCGGGCGGCGCCTCCGGCACGCGGGCCGGCGCCGCGTTGGTCTGGTACTGCCAGGTGGTCCGGTCGTACGCGCGCGTCTGCGGGTTGTAGCCGGAGAAGAAGCCGTCCTGGCCCGGGTCGTCAGTGTCCTTGAAGCCCTCGTTGATGAGCGTCGCGGCGTTCGTGAACTCCTTGACGTACTCGTCCATGTACTTGTTGTTCGAGAGCACGTAGTTGATGAGCGCGCCGAGGAACACGATGTCCGTGCCGGAGCGCATCGGGACGTAGTAGTCGCACATCGCGCTCGTCCGCGTGAAGCGCGGGTCGACGTGGATGAGCGTCGCGCCGCGTGCCTTCGCCTTCATCGGCCACTTGAACCCGACGGGGTGGCACTCCGCCATGTTCGAGCCCATGAACACGATCGAGTCGGAGTGCTGCAGGTCCATCTGGAAGGTGGTGGCGCCGCCGCGTCCGAACGAGATCCCCAGACCGGGGACCGTCGCGGAGTGTCATATCCGGGCCTGGTTCTCGATACGGACGACGCCCATCATCCGCATGACCTTGCAGATGAGGTAGTTCTCCTCGTTGTCGTTCGTCGCGCCGCCGAGCGCGAAGATGTTCGTGTTCTGGTTGATGAGCTTCCCGTTCGGGAGCCGCTCGACGAAGGCGGCGTCGCGCGTCGTGGCGACGAGCTCGGTGATGCGGTCCATCGCCTTCTTGCGGTCCCACTCGCCGTCGGCGTCCCACGTCGTTGCGTTCGGCTTGCGGTGCATGACCTTCGTGATGCGCAGCGGGTTCACCGCGAGCTGATAGGTCGCCGAGCCCTTCGGGCAGAGGCTTCCGGTCGAGATCGGGCTGTCGGGGTTCCCTTCGATGTTCACGATCTCGACGAGGCCGCTCTCGTCGTTGTGCTTCGCCTGGATGAGGGTGCCGCAGCCGACCGCGCAGTACGGACAGATCGACGCGGTGGTCTTCGTGCCTTCGAGCTTGCGGCGCGCGACCCGCTCGCTCGCGAACGCGACGTCGAATCCGAGCCCGCCGAGGCCGGCGGCCGCTGCTCCGGCGGTCCCGATCCCCGAGAGCTTCAGGAACTGTCGTCGAGTGCTCGTCGTCCCCACGTCAACCTCCCGAAACGCCCGCCACGGGGCGCGCCCACACATGCCGGGAATGCGCTGCCGCGGAGGATACGACAGGGTCCGCCAGGCGGATGCCGCTTTCCGCCTGGCGCTACTCCGGATCGGCTGGCTGCGCGCTGTGGATCTCCTTCGCGAGGCGCAGGAGCGATTCCCGAGTGTTCAACTCGGGATCGTCGAGGACCCGCTCGAGGAGCTCGCGCACGATCCGGCCGACCTCCGGCCCGGGCCGCAGGTCGAGCTCGGCCATGATGTCGTTCCCGTCGATCGCGAGGTCCCGCGCGCTGAAGGCGTTCGCCCGCTGGATCTCTTCCTGGACCCGGAGCCAGAGCTGGTCGAGCGCGTACATCCGCGGCGCCCGGGCCCCGGAGCCGATGTTGTCGGCCCGGCGCAGCTCGAAGAGGGCCGGGATGTTGTCGAGCCCGACGTTGCGGATGAACCGGCGCACCGCGGACCCGGTCCAGACGTCCTGGTACCAGAACATGTGGTGCCGGATGAGGTGGGCGACGAGCGAGACAGTGTCCTTCGGGAACTTCCAGCGCCGGAGGATCCTCCGCGCGAGGTGCTCGCCGACGAACTCGTGCTGGTGGAAGTGACCGTCCGCCATCGTCTCGGGCTTCCCGACATCGTGGAGCAGCGCCGCGAGCCGTAGCACGAGGTCCGGCCGCTCGACCGCGTCGAGGGAGAGCAGCGAGTGCTCGAAGACGTCCTGCGCGACGGCCTTGTCCTGCGGGACGTGCCGGCAGTCCTCGAGCTCGGGGCAGACGACCGCGAGGAGGCCGAGCTCGCTCATGAGCCGGAAGCCGGTCGACGGCCGGTCGGCGAGGAGCATCTTCGTGAGCTCCTGGTTCACGCGCTCGCCGGACAGCGTGGCCGCCAGGGGCGCGTTCTCGCGGATCGCCGCAGCGGTCGCGGGCTCGATCTCCATCCCGAGCACGGTCGCGAAGCGCACCGCCCGCAGCATCCGCAGCGCGTCCTCGCGGAAACGCTCGCCGGGGTCGCCGACGGCACGGAGCATCTTCCGCTCGAGGTCGGCCCGCCCGCCATGCGGGTCCACGAGCTTCCCCCCGCTCCAGGCCATGGCGTTCATCGTGAAGTCACGGCGCGCGAGGTCGGCGAGGAGCGAGTCGGTGAACTCGACACGGTCCGGACGTCGCGCGTCGCTGTAGTCCGCCTCGATGCGGTAGGTCGTCACCTCGATCTCCCGCTCGGGCGAGCGCACGACGACGGTGCCGAAGCGGTTGGTGTAGAGCGACCGCTTGAAGACCTCCTGGATCCGCTCCGGCTTCGCGTGCGTCGCGATGTCCCAGTCCTCGGGCTCGACACCGCGGATCGCGTCGCGCACGCAGCCGCCCACGACGTACGCCTCGTGTCCCGCATCGTGCAGGCGCGCGAGCACGTCCGCGACGTCGGGCGGGATGCGCAGGTCCACGGCGCGAGTGTGCGTCAGGGACGTCGCGTGGGAAGCGGGGAGCCGGCCGCGTCGGTCACCCGCACCGCGAAGCCGACCTCCGCCCGCGTGACCGGACATGTCGCCTCCCACTCGCGGCGGGCGCCCGGTCCGAGCGTGCCGGCCGTGACGCGGCAGGCGCCGCCCGGGCGGCCGGCCGCGTCGAGCGCGTCGACCCAGATGTCGGCGTCGACCGTGTCGGTGCCGTCGTTCCGGACCGCGCCGCGGCAGGTGCGGTAGGCGACGTACCCCTGCTCGGCGAACCGCCCGGCGAAGGTCGCCGGGACCGGGCTCGCGCAGGCCGCACCCTCGATCGCGATGAGAGAGGACCCGGCGGTCCCGGGAGGCGAGCCGCCGGGCGGGGGCGACGCGGCGTCGCACGCCGCGAGCAGCGCCACCACGAGCGCCGCGCTCCTAGCTCTCGCCGAGGTAGGCCTTCCGGACCATCTCGTTCTTCGCGAGCTCCGCCGCCGAGTCGGCGAGGACGACCGATCCCGTCTGCAGGACGTAGCCGCGGTCGGCGATCGTGAGCGCCATCAGCGCGTTCTGCTCCACGAGGAGGATCGACATGCCCTGCTTGTTGATGTCCTTGATCGTGTCGAAGACGAGCTCGACGAGCACGGGCGCGAGCCCCATCGACGGCTCGTCGAGCAGAAGGAGCGTCGGGCGCGCCATGAGCGCGCGGCCGATCGCGAGCATCTGCTGCTCGCCGCCCGAGAGCGTGCCCGCCGACTGCGTGAGGCGTTCCTTCAGGCGCGGGAACAGGGCGAAGACGCGGTCGAACTCGGCGCCGAGATCTCCGTGCTCGCGCGCGTACGCGCCCATCTCGAGGTTCTCCCTGACCGTCATGCGCGGAAAGATCCGCCGCCCTTCAGGCGAGTGCGCGATCCCGGTCCGGACGATGTCGTGCGGCGGCACGCTGGTGAGGTCGCGCCCGTCGAGCGTGACCCGCCCCTGGCGCGGCCGCAGCAGGCCCGAGATCGTCCGCAGCGTCGTCGTCTTGCCCGCGCCGTTGCTGCCGATGAGCGTGACGATCTCGCCTTTCTCGAGCGTGATGGTCACTCCACGCAGCGCCTGGATGTGGCCGTAGTACGCGTGCACGTCCTGGAGCTCGAGCATCGCCATCAGGCTGTCCTCGCCCGGCCGAGATAGGCCTCGATGACCCGGGGATCGCGCTGCACGACGTCGGGCGCGCCCTCGGCGAGCTTGGACCCGTGGTTCAGGACGGTGACGCGCTCGCTGATGCCCATGACCACCCGCATGTCGTGCTCGATCAGGAGGACGGCGAGCCCGAGTTCGTCCCGGAGACGCACGATGAACGCCGTCATGGCCGACGTTTCCTGCGGGTTCATGCCCGCGGTCGGCTCGTCGAGGAGCAGGAGCTTCGGGTCCGTGGCGAGCGCCCGCGCGACCTCGAGGCGGCGCTGGTCGCCGTAGGACAGGTTCTTTGCCAGCTGTTCAGAGCTGCCCCGCAGCCCCACGAAATCCAGGAGCTCCTCGCCGCGGCGCTCGCTCTCGAGCTCCTCGCGACGCTCGCGGGGGGTGTGGAGCATCGCCTCGAATGGGCTCGCGACCATCCGGCAGTGCCGCCCGACCTGGACGTTCTCGAGCGCCGTCATGTTCTGGAAGAGCCGGATGTTCTGGAACGTGCGCGCGATCCCGAGCGCCGTGATCCGGTGCGGCGCCAGCCCGGCGATCGCGCGGCCCTCGAACTCGATGAGGCCGCTCGTCGGCTTGTAGAGCCCGGCGAGCATGTTGAAGAACGTTGTCTTTCCCGCACCGTTCGGCCCGATGACGCTCACGATCGATCGCGGCGGGATCTCGAAGTCGACGCCATCGACCGCGACGAGCCCTCCGAACCGCTTCGTGACGCTGCGCGCGCGCAGGAGCGGCGGCGTGGCCGCGGCCGCTGCGGAAGGCCCGCGCACGGTCACTTCTGCTCCTCGAAGAGCGTCGCGCGTTGCTGCGCGGCCTCCGTCTCGTCCTCGTCCGCCGCATGGAGCTCCAGCTTCACCCGGCGGCTGGGGAGCAGCCCCTCCGGCCGCACGAGCATGAGGATCACGAGCGCCGTGCCGAAGATGAGCGTGCGGAAGAGCGAGATGTCGGCCTGCTGGAGGAACTCGACCTGGAAGGTGTTCCCGACCTCCTGGAGCAGGTCGGACACGAACTCCGTGAGGACGCGGTCGAACCCGCCGAGCAGCAGCCCGCCGACGATCACGCCGGGGATGTTCCCCATGCCCCCGAGCACGATCATCAGCAGGACGAAGATCGAGACCGAGAAGTCGAACTGGTCCGGCGAGATGACCTGCAGGTAGCTCGCCCAGACCGATCCCGCGAACCCCGAGAAGCTCGCCCCGAGCGCGAACGCGAAGAGCTTGGTCGTCACCGGGTCGATGCCCATCGACGCCGCGGCGACCTCGTCCTCGCGGATCGCCATCCAGGCGCGGCCGATCCGTGAGTCCTTCAGCCGGCCGGTGAGGAAGACCGAGAGGAGCAGGATGCCGAGGACCAGGAAGTACCACGGCTCGGTCGCGATGCCCCACTTCACGCCGGGCAGCTCCGGGAAGCCGATCGGCTTCATCCCCTGGACGCCCTTCGTGAGGTCCGGGGTGTTCTTCAGCACGAGTGGAACGATCTCGCCGAATCCGAGCGTCACGATCGCGAGGTAGTCGCCGCGCAGCCGCAGCGTCGGCGCGCCGAGCAGCACGCCGAAGATCGCGGCGACGACGGCTGCAAGGAACATGGCGACCCAGAAGTTCACGGGCGCCGTGTGGACGAAGCCGATCGGGCTGTCGGATGAGGTCAGGAACGCGACCGTGTAGGCGCCGATCGCGAAGAACGCCGCGTACCCGAGGTCGAGCAGCCCGGCGAACCCGATGACGACGTTCAAGCCGAGCGCCAGCACCACGAACAGGAGGACCGGGATGAGCTTCGTCTGGAGCCGCAGCCCGAGCAGCTGCTCGATGAAGGGATACGCGATCGCGAGAGCGAGCGCGGCCCCGAACCAGAGCAGGCGCTTCTGATCGGCGTCGGTCATCTCGCGAATGCCGAAGCGGCGCAGCATCGTCTGTCTAGCGCTCCGGGGTCTGCTCGCCGAGCAGACCCGTGGGACGGAAGACGAGGATGAGCACGAGGATCGAGAAGACGCCCACGTTCTCCCACTCGCCGCCGTAGCAGGTGACCGTCATGGCGCCGAGCAGCCCGAGCAGGATGCCGCCGAGCGCCGCGCCCGTGACGTTGCCGATCCCGCCGAGGACGGCCGCGGTGAACGCCTTGAGCCCGGCGGTGAAGCCGAGGGTGAACACCGTGTTGCCGTTGTACAGCCCGTGCATGAGCGCAGCCGCACCGGCGAGCATGCCGCCGAGCAGGAAGGTGAACGCGATGACACGGTTGACGTCGATCCCCATCTGGAGGGCCATCTCGCGGTCCTGGGCCACGGCCCGCATCGCTTTGCCCATCTTCGTGTTCTTGATGATCCAACCCAGGCCGAGCATGAGCGGGATCGCGGTCCCCATGACCATCGCGTCCTTGGACGTGAACCGGATGAGCGTCTGGGCGCCGGTGAACAGCTCGACCAGGTCGAATGTCGGGAGCAGGTCCGGGAAGCGCACGGCCGAGGGTCCCCGCCAGAACAGTCCGATGTTCAGGTAGATGAACGAGACCCCGATCGCCGAGATGAGCGGGGCGAGCCGTGGCGCGTTACGCAGCCGGCGGTAGGCGATCCGCTCCGCGAGCACGTTCAGGATGCCGCAGAAGAGCATCGCCGCGATGAGCGCGAGCGCGAGCGCGTGCCACGGGGTGGTGCCGGTCTCGGTCGCAAAGCCCATCGCTGTGAGGACGGTGAGCGCCACGAAGGTCCCGAGCATGAACAGATCGCCGTGCGAGAAGTTGATCAGCTCGATGATCCCGTAGACGAGGGTGTAGCCGATGGCGACGAGCGCGATGAGGGCGCCGTTGGAGAGGCCGATGAAGACCCCCGCGGCGAGCAGTTCGGGCGAGCCGCCCGGGCAGATGGGCCCCATCGGGCGGGAGCCTAGGGCATCGAGGCGGCGGGGCGGGGGGCCGCCCCGCCGCGCCACGCGGCGAGGGGGAAGAAAAGGGCGGTCCTCGTGCTGAGGACCGCCCTTTCCGTGACCTGTGTGAGTGCCCGGATCGCCGCTACTTGAGCTCCTTGGCGAAGGTGAAGTCCTTGCCCTTGACGATCATGCCGGCCATCGTCGTGATGGTCGTGTCGCCCTCGTTGTTGAAGGACCACTTCTGGCCGAGGACGCCCGTGAAGTCCTTGGTCGACATGATGTTGTCGCGCACGGTCGCGCGGTCGTCGGCCTTGTCGCCGGCCTTGCGGATGGCCTCGAGGACGACCTTCGCGGCCTCGTAGCTGTAGATCGTGTAGACCTCGACGACGCCGCCGTACTTCGCCTTGTACTTGTCGGCCCACTCCTTCGGGGCACCGGTGTACGCGGAGGCCGGGAAGCCGCCGAAGGTGAAGTACTGGCCCTCGGCCGACGCGCCTGCCTGCTCGAGGAACGCGGACTCGGCGAGCCCGTCGACGCTCATGAACTTGATCGACGGCTTCGTCGCCTTGAGATCGCGGAGGATGAACCCGCCGTTGTTCGGGGTGACGCCGGCGTAGTAGACGAAGTCCGCGTTCGAGGCCGCGACCTTGTTCGCGAGGGTGCGGTAGTTGTCGGCCTTCGGGGCGCCCTCGTAGCCGGCCTCGGTGATGCCCTGCTTCTTGGCCTCGGCGCGGAACACGTCCGCGAGGCCCTTTCCGTAGAGCTCGTTGTCGTGAAGGATGTACACGCTCTTGCCGCCGAGCTCCTTCATCCAGCGCGCACCGACCTCACCCTGGAGGTCGTCGGCCGGGACGACGCGGCTGTAGTTGCGCTTGCAGCCGCCGGGGTAGTACTTCTCGGGCTCGCCCGCCTCGCCCTTGCCCTTCTTGGTGAGACCCGCGTAGGTGTTCGCGGGCGAGATCATGGCCATGTTCGCCTGGCACAGGATCGGGATCGAGACGGCCGCGGCGCCGGAGTTGTACGTGCCGATGTACGCCACGACCGACTTGTCCTCGATCGCCTTGCGGGCGTTCTCGGCCTCCTTCGCCCCGTCCCAGTTCTGCTTCGCGGGTGTCGCGTCATCCAGCGCCTCGTACTGGACCGTGATGTTGCCGATCTTTCCGTTGTTCCCGTTCGTGCCGCCGATCTCGTCGATGGCCATCTTGATGGCGTTCACCATCGTCTGGGTCTGCGCGAGCGACGGACCGGTCATCGGGAAGCTGGAAACGATCTTCACGGTCTTCGCAGCGCCGCCGCCACCGGTGCCACCGCCGCCCGGGGCGGTGCCTGCGCACGCGCTCGCGACGAGCCCGATCGCCATGAGGATCGCGGAGCCCTTCAGATAGCGCCTCAGCATTGGTTCTCCCTCTCTCCTATAGGTCGAAGGGGTGGCGCGCGGCCCTGTGCATGCTCTGGGAGCGCGTGCGCGGCCCTTCTCGCGGTGTGACCAGCGAGCGTAGAAGCCTCCCGGGCGGGCGTCAACGAACGGCTGGTATGGTCGCCCGGTGGCCATCACTCCTTCTATTACCCCTCCGAGGAGCCTGCGGCGGGATGTTCCCGGCAGCTCGCCGGCGTCCCCCGGCCGGCTTGGACGGGGATGCGGCTGATCCGGGCCGCGGACCTCGAGCGCGCGTGCTCCATGGCCGACGCCATCGACGCCGTCGCCCAGGGGTTCATCGCGCTGTCCGACGGGCGCGCGCACGTGCCGGTCCGTATCCACATCCCGATCGAGGAACGAGGGCTCGTCGCCGCCATGCCTGCGTCGCTCGACGGCTCCCCGTACTACGTGGTAAAGGTCGTCGGCATCGCGCCCGCCGCGCCGCGCGCGGGACTGCCGCTCATCAGCGCGACGGTCGTCCTCGGCGACGCGGCCACCGGCGCGCCGCTCGCGCTCCTCGAGGGCGCCGCGCTCACCGCGCTGCGCACCGGCGCCGCTGGGGGTGTCGCCGCGCGCGCGCTCGCCGCGCCCGACGCGCGGGTCGTCGCTCTCTTCGGCGCCGGCGCGCAGGCGCGCACGCAGCTCGACGCCGTGCGCGCGGTCCGCGCGGTCGAGGACGTGCGCGTGACGACCCGCGATCCGCGCCACGCCAGCGACTTCGTCCTCTGGGCGCGCACGCGCCATCCCGATCTCCGCATCCGGACGGCCGACGCGGCGGACAGCGGAGCCGCGGTCGATGGGGCCGACATCGTCGTCGCGGCGACGAGCAGCGCGAGCCCCGTCTTCGCCGGGAGCAGGCTCGCGCCAGGCACTCACGTTACCGGCGTCGGCTCGCACCGCCCGGACATGCGCGAGCTCGACGCCGACACGATCCACGGCGCCCGCGTCGTCGTCGACCAGCGCGCCGGAGCGCTCGCCGAGGCGGGGGAGCTCCAGGGGCTGCGCGGGACGGACGTCGTCGAGATCGGCGAGGTGCTCGGCGGGACGGCGCCGGGGCGCACATCACGCGAGGAGCGCACGGTGTTCAAGAGCGTCGGCAACGGCATCCAGGACCTCGTCGTCGCGGCGCTCGCGTACGACCGCGCGAAGGCGCTCGGCCTCGGCGAGGAGATCTCCTGGCCGTGACCCGCCTTCGCGGCCTCTTCGCCGGTCACCCCTACCGCATCGCCGCCGCCGCCGCGCTCGCGCTCGCCGGCCTCGCAGTCGCGTGGTACCTCGCGTCGCCGCTGTTCATCCGGACGTATGCCGACGAGGCGCTCCCGGTGCCGCGCACGCCCGCGCCGACCTTCGGGACGGCGGCCCCGAACGCGAGCGAGCCGATGCCGGGTCCGAGCGCGGCGACCGCGGCCCCATCGAGCTCCGTGCGCGTTCGCGGGCAGCTCGGGTACGTGGACGACCTGCATAACGGGAAGGGCGAGGTGCAGGTCGTCGAGGTCGGCGGACGGCGCTTCGTCCGGTTCGAGAGCGTCGCGATCACCAACGCGCCCGACGTCCATATCTACCTCTCGAGGGACACGGGTGGCCGCTACGTCGAGGCGAACACGATCTACCTTGGCCCGCTGAAGGCGACGAACGGCTCGTTCAACTACGAGATCCCGGCGTCGGTCGACGTCGCCCAGTACCGGAGCGTCGTGGTGTGGTGCCGCGCGTTCACTACGCTCATCACGTGGGCCGATCTGCGTTAGCGTCCCGGCGCGCGGCGGCCGTGAAGCCCCCGCCGCCGGCGGAGCGCACGCGCGCCCGGGCGATCGTGACGCGGCTCGCGAAGGCCTACCCCGACTGGGGTCCCACGCTCGACTTCACGACACCGCTCGAGCTGCTCATCGCCACGATCCTCGCGGCGCAGGCGCAGGACGAGCGCGTGAACGAGGTGACGAAGCCCCTCTTCGCGAAGTACCGGAAGGCGGCCGACTGGGTCCGCGTCCCCGACCGGGTGCTGGAGCGGGAGCTGAAGCCGACCGGCTTCTTCCGCATGAAGACGAAGGCGGTGAAGGGCGCCACCCAGGGGATCATCGAGCGGTTCGGCGGGCGGGTCCCGCGCACGATGGACGAGCTCACGTCGCTCCGCGGCGTCGGCCGGAAGACCGCCTCCATCGTGCTCGGCGCCGCGTTCGGGGTCCCCTCCGTCGCCGTCGACCGCCACGTCGCGCGCGTCGCGCAGCGCCTCGGGCTCTCCCGGTCGGGCGATCCGGAGAAGATCGAGGCGGACCTTCAGGCGCGACTGCCGCGGACGCAGTGGGTGAAGGCGACCTGGTGCCTGGTCCTCCACGGCCGGCGGATCTGCCGCCCGGTCCCGGAGTGCCCGCGCTGTCCGGTGAACGGGCTCTGCCCGTATCCGCGGAAGACGGTCGGGCTCAGCCCCCCGGACCCCGGAAGCGCGACGCGACGAACGCCGAGGCAGCCCCGACGGCCAGGAGTGCGGCGTCCGTCACAAGGATGAGGACGGTGTCGTCCGGCCCGGCGACCGGCAGGACGGCGAGGGCGAGGATGGCCGCGATCGCGACGAGCGCACCCTGGTACGCGGGCGCGATGCGCGCGAAGCGTCCCGCGAGCGCACCGCCCGCGGCGACGCCGATGAGCGGCGCACCCGCGAGCGTGACGAGCAGCGCGAGCGCGGAGCCGGCGAGCACGGGGTTCCAGGCGATGGGCGGCATCCGCGAAAACTAACGGAAAAAGGGCCGAAAAAGACCGATCCGCTCAGGCCTAGAGCGGATCGGCGGGATCGCGAAAGGTGCCGGACCCTTTCGGGTCACGGGGTGCGGCCGCATCGGCCGCGGATCAGAACTACTTCTTCTTCGAGGACTTCTTGGTCGACTTCTTCGCCGCCTTCTTCTTCGCTGCCATTAGAGATCACCTCCCTCTGGCCACTAATCGCGCTCATATAGACACAGACACACGACGAATGTCAACACTTTCGGCATCACGACGCCGCTTCGACACCGCGCGAGCGACGGTCAGCGACCGGGGTCGATGCGCTCGATGATCCGCTCGCGGAGCGCCGGCGGAGCGCTCTCGTGCGCGTTGCAGTCCCTCACCTTGCGGACGAGCGCGTCCTCGACGCGCGTCTTCGAGCACCCCGCGCACTCCTCGAGGTGCGCGCTGAGCTCCGCCGCGAGCGCGGGGTCGAAGTCCTTCTCGAGGAACTCGGCGAGCTTCGAGAGGCAGTCGCCGCAGTCCAGGGAGTGGCTCACGTCGGCCTCGGCATCGAGCGCGCCGCCGCGATCCCACGGTCGAGCGCGACGTCGTAGAGGCGCTTCTGGAGGAACTTCCGGCCGCGGTGAAGGCGGCTCATGACCGTCCCGATCGGGATCTGGAGCATCTCGGCCATCTCCTTATAGGAGAAGCCCTCGGAGTCGAGCAGGACGACCGTCCGGAACCGCTCCGGCAGCTCCTCGAGCGCCTCGGTGACCTCCGTGTCCACCACCTGGTCGAGCACGACGGTCTCCGGCTGGCCGATGGTGGAGGCCGCGGAGGCGCCGGTCATCTGCCGGTACAGCGCCGACTCGTCGACGTCGTCGAGCTCGGTCGTCTGCGGCTGGGTCTTGCGGCGTCGGAACTGGTTGATGAAGGTGTTCGTGAGGATCCGGAAGAGCCAGGCCTTCAGGTTCGTGCCGGGCTCGAACTGGTCCTTGAAGCGGAAGGCGCGGATGTACGTCTCCTGAACGAGGTCCTCGGCCTCCGCCTCCGAGCGCGTCATGCGCAGCGCGGTCCGGTAGAGCGCGTCGAGGAAGGAGAGGGCGTCCGCTTCGAACGCATCGGCCTGGCCGCTGCCCGCCCCCACCGATGCCCTGGCCATGTCCTCACTGTACGCGCAACGTTCTGGCGCTCCCGCGTATTCGCGCACACTCGGGGGCATGCCTGCGTCGCTCCGGGCACGCCTCCGCACGATCGCACGGCGGCTCGCCCGCACGTACGGCACGCCGCCCGCCCCGCGCCGGCTGCCGCCGCTCGACGAGCTCGTGCTCACGATCCTCTCGCAGAACACGAACGACACGAACCGCGACCGCGCGTACGCGGATCTACGCAGGCGCTTCCCCGCATGGGACGAGGTCGCCGACGCGCCGGTCGGGGCGATCGCCCACGCGATCAAGCGGGGCGGCCTCGCGCCGACGAAGGCGCCGCGCATCAGGAAGGTGCTCCGCTCCATCCGCGCCCGCGGGTCCGCGCTCGACGGCAGCGCGCTCCGCGGCCTCGACGACGCCGCGCTCTGGGAGCAGCTCGTGGACCTGCCGGGGGTCGGCCCGAAGACCGCCGCCTGCGTTCTCCTCTTCTCGCTCGATCGTCCGTTCTTCCCGGTCGACACGCACATCCATCGCCTCGCGGTCCGGCTCGGCCTCGTCCCGCCGCGGGCGAACGCCGTCGTCGCGCAGACGCTCCTCCAGCGCGCGGTGCCGGACGAGCTCGTGTACGAGCTGCACATGCAGCTCATCCGCCACGGGCGCCACGTCTGCGTCGCGCGGCGCCCGCTCTGCTCGCAGTGCGTCCTGCGCGACATCTGCCCGCGCGTCGGCGTCGTCGAGAGCCGCTAGGTGACCGCTCGCCCCGGGGGAACCGGAAGCGGGGTTCGGACGTCTCGATGGGTATGAAGCGCACCGCGCTCGTCGCCACCCTCAGCCTCGCCGCGCTCCTCCTGGTGGGGATGGTCGCGCTCGCGCTCACGTCGGCGCCGGGCGGCCCAGGTCAGGCACCCGGCCGCGTCACCGTCCCTGCTCCGATCGACGCCGTCGACGTGCTCATCCGCGAGTCCGCGCCGCCGCAGGTCACGCTCACGGTCAAGGCCGGGCTGCCGAGCGGCTGCGCGCAGCGCGACTCCCACTCAGTCAGCCGGACCGGCGACACCTTCACGGTGACGGTGCTGAACTCGATGCCGGCTGGGAACCCGATCTGCACGATGATCTACGGGACCTACGAGCTGTCCATCGACCTCGGCCGCGAGCTCGCACCGGGCACGACGTACGCGGTCCGCGTGAACAACAGGACGACGACGTTCCGGACCTAGCGAGGTAGCGACGGATCGTTCTCTAGATCGCGCGCAGCCGGATCTCGATGTTCGTGGCGCCGTCCGACTCGCCGACGCCGAGGGTGCACGTGAACTGCTGGAGGACCTCTCGGGCCGTCGCGATCGAGTTCAGCAGGCCGGCCATGTCGCGCTCCGCCACCGGCGCGGTGGCGCGATCGACCGTGACGGTCAGCGCGACGCCGTCCGCATCCGCGCGCGCGCTGATCCTGACGTATCCATTGGTCGTCCGGAGGGCCGCGACGATGAGGCCCGCCAGGACGAACCGGAGCACGCGCGCGCTGATGGCCACCCGGGCAGGTCGCAGATCGCCGAGGACGACCCGGTCGCGATCCCCGGTCACCCGAACGCACTCCCTGACCACTGCGCTCACGTCAGCCGTCCCGCGGCTCGATCCCGATGCGACCAGGCTGAGTGCCACCACGCGATTCGTGAGCAGCACGAGGTCGTCCACGGATGTCGTGATCTCCGCGGCGGAGCCCTGGCCCCGGCCGCCGGGACGTGTCATCACGCGGCGCAGACGGTCGAGCCGCCCCGGGAGCTCGCGGTCGACGAGCTCGAGGAGGTGCCCCTGGAAGCGCTCCAGCTCGCCCGCCTGACGCTCCCGCTGCCGGAGGACCGCAAGCAGGAGTGCGACGCTGCCGAAGATGACGAGCCGGGTGAAGCCGTTCCAGGCCGATGGCAGCACTCTGTCCGGCGTGCTGTCCGACAGGTCGACCATGAGCCAGGTGAGCGCGGCCGCGGCCGCGAGCGCGATGCCGGCCGGGGCGCCGACATACCACGCACCAAGCGCGATCGGGATCAGGTAGAAGAGCGAGAACCCGTAGGGACCCGTGACGTAGTCCGCGATGCCGAGCAACGCGATCGTTGCGACGAGCAGGAGGAGGCCCGCGAGGTCGCGCGCCGTCACGATCGGGCGGCTTCGGAGCGTGAGGCGCCATCATGCGGACGATCGCTCAACCGCTCGGATCGTAGCGATCTGCCCTGGCGGTAGGCCGGGGGTCAGACCGGATAAACTGGTCGGACCCCGGCCTCTCCGCCGACGTAGCTCAGCCGGTAGAGCAGCGGTTTCGTAAACCGCAGGTCACCAGTTCGATCCTGGTCGTCGGCTCCGAACGCATCTGGGCCTGGGCTGCGCGGCTTCCGAGCAGATCGGGGCCTGACGGGATCGGTGCTACATGGGACGCAAGAAGCGGATCGGCTTCGCGGATCTTGAAGGGACGCAGGCGGACCTCGAGCAGGGCAACCTCAAGTGCCCCGAGTGCCACCGCACCGTGTCCGAAGCCGACGGCCTGAAGTTCGTCGCGGCGTTCGGCCAGCGCGAGCCGTCGCTCGCGACGGTGGACTGCCCGCGGTGCCGCACGATGCTGAGCATCCGCTTCATCGCGGCGACCTAGGCGACCGGCTTCTCCGCCGTCGCGGCCACCGCAGGGAGCGCGATCGTGAAGGTGCTGCCCTTGCCGATGCCCTCGCTCTCCGCCCAGATGCGCCCGCCATGCGCGGTGACGATGTCGCGCGAGATGGCGAGACCGATCCCCGCGCCGGGCTGCGCCCCGACGTGCTGGCCGCCCCGCGCGTAGCGGTCGAAGATCCGCTCCAGGTCCTCAGGGGCGATGCCGTCGCCCTCGTCGCTCACCGCGATGAGCACCTCGTGCTCGCGGCGTGACACGCTCACCGTGATCGGCGTCCCGGGCAGCGAGTACTTCGCGGCGTTCCGGAGCACGTTGTCCAGGATCTGCGCGACGCGGCCGGCCTCGATCGGCGCTTCGTAGGGGCCGCCCCTCGGATCCGCGATGAGCCGGACCTCGCTTCCCGGGACGGACACTCGCAGACGCGCGACGGCCTCGGCCGCCTCCTGCCTGAGGTCGACCGTGCCGCTGCCGGACGCGCGCGGACCCGCGCCGGCCGATCCGAGCAGCTCGCCGATGAGCGAGTCGAGCTGCGCGACCTGCCGCTGCACGGCGGTGAGGTGCCGGGACATCAGCTGGCCGTAGGCCTGCACCGAGGTGAGCGGGTTGCGGAGCTCGTGCACCGCTGACGCGACCGCATCCTCGCGCTCGCGCAGTCCGCGCTCGAGGTCCTCGCTGCGGCGGCGCAGCTCGGCCGCGGTCGAGACGAGGATCCCGCGCTCCGTGACGCGGTCCAGCGCCGCTGCCGCGGCGTCGCCGAGGACGGTGAGCACCTCGAGGTCCGCCTCAGCCAGCGTGCGGCGCGTCCCGAGCGTCACGAGGACGAGACCGTGGCCGACGGCGACCACGGCGGCGGAGGCCGCGCCGTCCGTCGTGCTGCTCACGAGCCGCGGCGGCATGCCGTCTCGGGCGATCGCGGTCGCCACCTCCGCCTCGAGGTCACCGACCGCGCGCTCTCCGTCGGCGAGGCGCACGATCGCGGACGGGCCGGCGAGCTCCTGCGCCGTCGCGACGACCTGCGCGAGGACGCCGGCCCTGGTCACCTCGCGTCCGAGCCGGTCGACGGCGACGAGCGTCTGACGCTCCGCCTCGCGCTCCTCGCGCTCGCGCGCGCGCTCGACCGCGGTCTCGAGGAGCGGCCGCGTATCCGCGGCAAGATCACGCAGCGCCGCTGCTCCGTGCGCGCCCGGCTCGCCGTCGAACGTGACGTGCAGCGCGACTCCGTGCATGAGCGGGAGCTGCATCACGGTCGCTGCCTCGACGCCTTCGGTCGCTCCCCGCTCGTGCCGGACCGCGCCGTCCTCCACGACCCACGCGGCCCGCGCTCCGAAGCTGCGAACGGCGTGGTCGGCAAGCCGCGCCAGCAGCGCGTCCGCGCTCCCGGCCGCGGCGAGATCCCGCTGCGCGAGCGAGTACGACCGCAGCTCGCTCCGCTCACGCTCGGATCGTGCGGAGACCCAGACGAGCTCGGCGACGAGGACGGCGAACGCGAGCAGTGCCTGGACCCGCCAGAGATCGGTCGCGGGCGCCTCGCTGCCGCGCGCGGCGAGCAGGAGGTCGTACGCCACGACGCTGAGCGCCGTCGCGATGGCGACGCCGTGGACCCCGCTGCGCATCGCCGCGATGCCGATGGCGAAGAGGTAGAGGATCCACGCGGCCGAGAGCGGAAGGAGGAGCGAGAGCGCGGTCGCGAAGAGCACGTCCATCGCGACGCCGATCCAGCCGCCCGCCGGGATCCGGCCGCCGTGCGCGCGCAGCACGAGCGCGACCGTTGCGTAGCCGATCAGCAGGCTGCCGGCGGCGACCTGGTCGTGCCCGGGAACGAGCAGGAGGATGGTCGCCCCGACGGCGGTCGCCGTGAGGCGGACGCGGAGCGTCGCCTGCTCGAGGTCGCTACGCCGGGCGCGCTCGCGCCACATTCCCCGATCCATGGACCATGAGTAACGAGCCGGACCGCCCTGCGGTGCCCGCGTGCGCTGTGCCGCGGGTCACTCGCATGCCCCTACTTTGTGATGGGGTCTCCCCCCGCGACGGCACGCTCGATCGTGAGGGCGAGCAGGGGCACGTCATACGGCTTCCGGAGGACGCCCGCCACGCCCGCGAGATCGACGCCGCGCGCGAGGGGATACGCGGTGACGATGATCACCGGGATGTCGCGCGTCGCCGGGTCCGATCGGAGGTGGTCGAGCACGGCGTACCCGTCCATCCCGGGTAGACCGAGGTCCAGCACGATCGCGTCCGGACCGTGGCGCGCGAGGGCGAGCGCTTCGGGGCCGTCCGCGGCGATGAGCGCCTCGTGCCCCGACTCACGTAGGAAGGTGCGGTAGAAGGCACGGATGTCGTGATCGTCGTCGACTGCAAGGATCCGCATCACGGGCGATGCTCCGTACCCGTCGCGCGCCTGCGCAATGGGCCTTCCGTCATGGCCCGGGGTGGCATCCGAAGGACCTACGCCGTGGGCCGTCCATTCCCGGCCGGCGCGGTCTTCAATGTCGCGCGGGGTAGGGATGCGGTGGCATGGGGAGGTGCCACGTGTCCGGAGCAGGAGGAGCCAGCCGCCGCAGCAGCCTGACCTACCCGGCCTTCGTCGAGCGGCAGGAGCCCAGGCGATCGGGGACCCTCGTCGACGTGATGCTCATCGTGAGCGGACTCGGGATGGTCGCGGCGCTTGTGTTGCTGGTGATGCAGATCGGCTAGGCCGCGCGCGGTGCGTGCGGTGGCATCATCTTCGTCGAGAAGCCCGAAGACCGATGCCACCGCTCAGTGCCGCAGCTCGCGCGCGCCTTCCCGATAGCGCGTTCGCGTACATCGACTCGGCCGGCCGCCGCCGGCTCCCCATCCACGACATCTCCCACGTCCGCAACGCGCTCGCGCGATTCGACCGGACGGCCTTCGAGGACGACGCGGCCCGCGAGCGCGCGCGCCAGCGCCTCTTGCGCGCCGCGAAGCGCCACGGGATCGTGCCGATCGGGTTCTTCGACGGGCAGCTCCGCAAGGAGCGCCAGCAGACCGAGATCAAGATCCGCGCGGCCGATCTCGCGAAGCTGCCGCGCGGGACCGTCACCTTCCTGCTCTCCGACATCGAGGGCTCGACGAGGCTGCTGCGCCAGCTCGGCGATGCGTACGGCGGGGTCCTGCGCGATGTGCGGACGCTCATCCGCTCGAGCGTGCGCGCGGCCGGCGGGCACGAAGTGGACTGCCGCGCGGACGAGTTCTTCGCCGCGTTCGCCGATCCGGCGGGCGCGCTCGATGCCGCGCTCGCGATCCAGCGGTCCCTGGGAGGCCGCGAGTGGCCCGATGCTGTCGAGGTCCGCGTCCGCATCGGCATCCACACCGGCCGCACCTCGCTCGGCGAGACCGGCTATGTCGGGATCGCGGTCCCGACCGCGGCCCGCATCTGCTCCGCGGGTCACGGCGGGCAGATCCTGCTCTCGACCGCGGCGCGCGACGCGCTCGAACGGACCCGGCCCGAGGGCGTGAGGTTCCGGACGCTCGGCCGCTACGCGCTCGCCGGGCTGGCCGAGCCCGAGGCGCTCTTCCAGGTCCACGGCCCCGGCCTGCGCGGGCGGTTCCCCAAGCTGCGCACCTAGCGCACACTCCCGCCCAAGGTCGTTCCTTAGCGCGCTTTCATGCGGCCGCCGCGACGCTGCGGCACGCTCGGATCGTGCACGGTGTCCTGCGTCCCCTCGCGCTCGTCCTCACCGTCGTCCTCGCCTCAGGCTGCGCGGGCTCCGATCTCAGCCGCCTCGCCGAGGCGCTCACCCGCACGCCCGTGCCCAGCGCGGTCCGCGCGCCCGCGGCCACCGACGCCGAGACCGCGATCCGCGCCATCCTCCAGCGCGCGAACCTCGCGCAGGCCGAGGCGTTCGCGCGCCGGGCGCCGGAGCTCATGCGCGAGACCTCCACCGACGCGCACTACCAGCAGATGGTGGAGACGAACCGTTCGCTCGCGAGCGCGGGGGTCACCGCCATCGCGCTCGTCGGTCTCGAGCACGGCGACGTCCGTATCGACGGGACCACCGCCGAGGCGACGACGCTCGAGACGTGGCGGACGGAGTACGCCGACGGATCGGTGAACGAGCAGACCGACCGCAACGACTACACGCTCGTGAGCGAGGGCGGCGCGTGGAGGATCAGCGGGAACACCCACCCCGCGGCGCGGCCGACGGTGCCCGGGCCCGACCCTGCTCCCGCGCTCGCACCCGCGGGCGCGACGAGCCGCTCGACGAACTGGTCCGGCTACGCGGCCGACGGCGGCGTGTTCACCTCGGTCACCGGGACGTGGAACGTCCCGAGCGTGTCGGCGACGGCGACCGGCGCGGATGCGACCTGGGTCGGCATCGGCGGGCTCGACACCGAGGACCTCATCCAGGCCGGCACGATGGCGACGGTCACCGGCGACGGGCGCGTGACCTATCAGGCGTGGATCGAGATGCTGCCGGACTCCGCTCGCATGATCCCGCTATCGGTCACCGCGGGCGACTCGGTCACGGTGACCATCACCGAGCGGTCCCGCGACCGCTGGCTCATCGCGCTCAAGAACAACACGACCGGCGGCACGTACAACACGACCGTCGACTACGAGTCCACCCGATCGTCGGCCGAATGGGTCCAGGAGGCGCCGAGCACCGCACGGGGCATC
The DNA here is from genome assembly GCA_036276035.1 of Candidatus Limnocylindria bacterium. Taxonomy (GTDB): domain Bacteria; phylum Chloroflexota; class Limnocylindria; order P2-11E; family P2-11E; genus JACDAF01. The sequence goes on from DASUCM010000007.1 coordinate 19,746, forward strand.
CTGCCGCTCAGCTTCTTCGGCACCGTCCGCTTCACCGCGGGCACCGCGGTCCGCGATGGCCGGACGCTCTCGATCGCGGCGCTCGGGGCGCGCCCGATCACGATGTACAACAGAGCGGACCAGGCGCTCGCGATCCCGTCGACGCTCGACGCGGCCGGCACCGGGTTCGAGGTGCAGCGCACGACCGCTCCGGGCTCGACGTCCGGCGGAGGACGCCGCCGCCGCTGAGCCTATCGTTCGCCGCGTGAGCACCGGCGAGCCGACGATCGTCGTCGACAGGCTGACGAAGCGCTACAAGGGCGCCGACGTCGACGCCGTGGCGGGCATCTCCTTCAGCATCGCGTCGGGCGAGCTCTTCGCGCTCCTCGGCCCGAACGGCGCGGGCAAGACGACGACCATCTCGATGCTCACGACGACGCTCTCGCCGACGTCCGGCTCCGCCCGCATCGCGGGCCACGACCTCGCGACGGAGGCTGCCGCGGTGCGCTCGAACGTCGGGATCATCTTCCAGCGGCCGAGCCTCGACCTGAACCTCACCGCGGAGGAGAACGTCCGCTTCCACGCGGTGCTCTACCGGATCTTCCCCTACCGCCCGACGTTCGGGCTCATGCCGCGCGAGTACCGCGACCGCGTCCACGAGCTCGCGTCGGTGCTCGGCATCGATCGCGAGATCTTCAAGCCGGTGAAGACGTACTCGGGCGGGATGCGGCGCAAGCTCGAGATCGTGCGCAGCCTCATGCACCGCCCGCGCGTGCTCTTCCTCGACGAGCCGACCTCGGGTCTCGACGCGGCCAGCCGCCGCGCGCTCTGGGACTACCTCCGCGAGGTGCGGGCATCCACCGGCGCCACGGTCCTCCTCACGACGCACTACCTCGAGGAGGCGGATGCCGCGGACACCGTCTGCATCATCAACAAGGGACACATCGTCGCGCAGGGCGCTCCCGCGAAGGTGAAGGCGGACCTCACGGCGGAGTACCTGCTCGTCGACGCCGACGACCGGGACGCGCTCCGCGCCGAGCTCCGCCGGCGCGACATCGCGTTCAGCGAGACACCGCTCTTCCGCATCGACATCGACGGCACGCCGGGCGCCGCACACCGGCTCATCCGCTCGATCGAGACTCCGCTCACCACGGTGCGCACGCACGCGCCGTCGATGGAGGACGCGTACCTCGAGGTCCTCCGCGAGCGCCAGTCCGAGACCGAGCCCGAGACCGACGTCGTAGAGGTCGTTACATGACGATCCTGCGCGATGTCTCGCCCATGCTCGCCCTCGCGCATCGCGATCTCCTGAAGCTGCTGCGGGACCGCGGCCGTCTCGTCGCGACGCTCATCTTCCCGTTCATCTTCATCGGCGCCCTCGGCGGTGCGCTGCAGTCGAACTTCGGCGAGATCGCCGGCTACGACTTCCTCGTGTTCATCTTCACCGGCGTCCTCGCGCAGACGATGTTCCAGACGACCGCGCTCGGCCTCATCTCGCTCATCGAGGACCGTGAGAACGACTTCAGCCAGGAGATCTTCATCTCGCCGATCTCGCGCTACGCCATCATCTTCGGCAAGATCGTCGGCGAGACCCTCGTCGCGATCCCGCAGGGCATCGCCGTGATGATCTTCGGACTCGTCATCCAGGTGCCGATCTCGCCGCAGCAGGCGGTCGCGCTGTTCGTCGGCTCTCTTGTCGTCGCGATCTTCGGGGGCTCGTTCGGCCTCATCGTGCTCGCGAACCTGAAGAGCCAGCGCGCCGCGAACCAGATCTTCCCGTTCGTGATGCTGCCGCAGTTCTTCCTCGCCGGCGTGTTCAGCCCGATCCAGGTGCTGCCCTGGTACCTCGATATCCTCTCGAAGATCTCGCCGATGCGGTACGCGGTCGACTTCGCGCGCGGCCTCTACTACGCGGGCACGCCGGAGTACGACAAGGTCGTCCTCCTCGACCCGCTGACGAATTTCCTGATCATGTCTGTCGCGTTCCTCGCCTTCATGCTCATCGGCACGGTGCTCTTCGTCCGCTCGGAGCGGAATCGCTAGCCGCTCCGCGCCCCGCTACCGTTCCAGTGATGCCTGACGCCTTTCTCCTCGTCCTGCACTCGCACCTTCCGTACGTCCGCGGCGCCGGCCGCTGGCCGCACGGCGAGGAGTGGGTGCACGAGGCGATCCTCGGGACCTACCTGCCGCTCCTCGTGGCGCTCCACGACCTTCGCGAGGAAGGCGTGCCGTACCGGCTCACGGTCGGATTGACACCGACGCTCCTCGAGCAGCTCGCGCACCGCGAGATCAAGGAGCGCTTCGTCGAGTACGTCGACGACCAGATCGCCCGGGCGGACCGCGACCGCGCCGACGCCTCGACGTCGCGCCGGCGCGAGCTTTCGGAGTTCTACCGCCGCTCGTACCGCGCGCTCCGCGAGGCGTTCCTGCTGCGCTTCGGGAGCGACGTCGCGCAAGGGTTCGCCGATCTCGCCCGCACGGGTCATGTCGAGATCCTCACCTCCGCCGCGACGCACGGCTACCTGCCGCTCCTGGACGAAGCGTCCGTCCACACGCAGCTCGCCATCGGGCGCGCGACGACGCGGCGGATCGTCGGGATCGACGCGGCCGGCATCTGGCTCCCCGAGTGCGCCTACCGGCCGGGGCTCGAGCGCTTCCTGGAGGCGCACGGCCTCGACCACTTCTTCACCGACGCGCCGCTGCTCGCGGGCCCGAACGTCGCGAGCCGCGACGTCCGCGCCTGGGACCCCTCGTCGTGGTCGGGCGCCGCGCTCCCGATGCCGAAGACCGGCCGCTGGCCCGCGTGGGCGGACGTCCACCGCCCGTACCTCGTCGGAGGGTCGGGCGTGGCCACGTTCGCGCGGCATCCGGAGGTCTCCGGCCAGGTCTGGTCCGCGCAGCTGGGGTACCCCGGCGACGGCGCCTACCGCGAGTTCCACCGCAAGGACGACCGCTCCGGGCTGCGGTACTGGCGCGTCACCGACACGCAGACCGACCTCGGCGCGAAGGACGAGTACGACGTGGCGGCCGCCGCCGCCCGCGTCCGGGAACACGCGCAGCACTTCGCTGCGCGCGTGCGCGACGAGATCTCGGCAGCGCGCCGGCGGTCGGGAGCGGACGCCGTCGTGACGACGACGTTCGACAGCGAGCTCTTCGGCCACTGGTGGTTCGAGGGGCCCGACTGGCTCGCGCTCGTCCTCCGCGATCTCGCGGACCTCACCCGGACCGCGGCGGGCCTGCTCCACGAGTCACCGCCGCGGGCGCGCATCGCCCTGCGCGAGGGCTCCTGGGGCAAGGAGAGCGACCACTCGACCTGGCTGAACCCGCAGACCGAATGGATGTGGCACGCGCTCGCGCGGATGGCGCGCGAGCTCGCCGCACTCGCCGGTACGGGCACCACGGGACTGCGCGCGCGCGCGTTCTCGCAGGCCCGACGGGAGCTGCTCCTCGCGCAGTCGAGCGACTGGCCCTTCCTCGTCACGACCGGGCAGGCCGCGCAGTACGCCGCGGAGCGGTTCCGCATCCACGAGCGGCGCTTCGAGCGTGCGCTCGCGCTCGCGCGCGCGGGCACGGACGATGACGAGGCCGAGCTGCGGACGATGGAGCGCGTTGATGACGTGTTCCCGGACGCGGCGCTCGCGGGAGTGGCTTAGCCCTTCTTCTCCGGAGCGGCCTTCGCTGCGGGTGCGGCCGGCTTGGCGCCCGCGGCAGCCGGTTTCGCTCCCGGCGCCGCCGGCTTCGCGGCGGCAGCCTCGGACTCCTCGCCCTCGGCGGCCTCCGCGGCCTCGCCCTCGGCGGCCGCAGTGGCAGGCGTGGGCTCAGCCTCGACCTTCACGGCCGCGGCCTTCACGACGAGCTCCTCGGGGTCGTTCAGGATCTCGACGGTCTGCGTGTCGACGATGAGGTCGCGCACGAAGATCGCGTCGTCGAGCTGCTGGAGCGGCGAGAGATCGACGTCGATGCGGTGGGGGATGTCCTGCGGGAACGCCTCGATGCGCACGTGGTCGAGCGCGTGGATGAGGACGGCGTCGCCGGCCTTCACCGCAGGCGACTCGCCGGTGAAGTGGAGCGGGACCTCGGCGTGCGTCTTCTCGGTGAGGCTCACGCGCGCGAAGTCGACGTGGATCATCTTTCCGGTGCGCGGGTCGCGCGCGACGTTGCTGATGAGCGCGGCGACCTCGCCGCCGTCGAGACCTTCGAGGGACATGAGCGTCGTCTGACCCCAGCGGCGGTAGCCGAGCTCGAAGTCGTGCTGGTCCGTGTCGACCGGCAGCGACTCGGCGTGGAGGCCGTAGACAACGCCCGGCAGCCGGCCCTCACGGCGAAGGCGGCCGACCTTCTTGCCGAGGACGGTGCGCGGGCGGACAGCGATCTTCTGGGCTTCTGCCATGGGGACGGCAAGTATCGCAGGAACGGCCCGCGCGGGCTCAGGCGCCTGCGCGCCTGCCTCATGCCCGCCGGGCCGGCGTTACGTGATCTGGGCGGCGAACGGACAAGGAAGGGGGCCGCTTCTCGCGCCCTTCGGCGATCCGCGCGGGCTCCCGCCTCGTCGCGGACGCATCCGCGGAGCCTCTGGGAGCGGCCTGGCGTACGCAGACCGTACGAATGACAGGGCGTGCGGTAGAATGCCCCCAGATGGCCGACCGCCTGCGCGTGGCGCTGGTCTTCCACCAGCACCAGCCAGCGGGGAATCCCCCCACCGTCTACCAGGAAGTGACCGAGCGCGCCTATGCGCCGCTCGTGGCCGCTCTCTATCGGCACCCCGAAGTGAAGGCGACGCTCCACTTCTCCGGCCCGCTCATCGACTGGCTCGAATCGAACCGTCCCGACGTCATCGGCGACCTCGGCGACCTCCTGAAGCGGGGCCAGGTCGAGATGCTCACCGCCGGCTACTACGAGCCGATCCTCGTCGGCGTCCCGCGCCGCGACGCGGTCGCGCAGATCCGCGCGCTCACCGAGCGCATCGTCAGCATCTTCGGCCACCGTCCGCTCGGCGCGTGGCTCACAGAGCGCGTGTGGGAGCCGCAGCTGCCGTCGCTGCTCGCGGAGGCCGGTGTCGCCTACACGACGCTCGACGAGGAGCACTTCCTCCAGGCCGGCCTGCGGCGCGACGAGCTCGGCCAGTCCTTCATCACGGAGGACCAGGGCTTCCCGCTCGTCCTGTTCCCGGGCAACGCGCGCCTGCGCTACCTCATCCCGTTCAAGGACGTGCGGCAGAGCATCGCCGAGCTGCGCGAGCGCAAGGACGCCGGCGCGCGCCTTGTCGTCTACGCCGACGACGGCGAGAAGTTCGGCGCGTGGCCGGGTACGCACCAGCGCGTCCACAAGGACGGCTGGCTCGACGACTTCTTCACCGCGATCGTCGCCTCGTCGGAGTGGCTCGAGACGATCACGCTCGAGAACGCGTGGGTCTTCGACCGCGCCTCGCGCCGCGTGTACCTGCCCGGCGGCTCGTACCCCGAGATGGCCGAGTGGGCGCTCGAGGCGCCGGCCGCGCGCCGCTTCACGCAGGCGCGGAACGCGCTGAAGGACGACCAGGCCTCGCTCGTTGCGTCGCCGCCCTGGCGGAACTTCCTCGCGAAGTACCCCGAGGCGAACGCGCTGCACAAGCGGATGCTCATGGTCTCCGAGGAGCTCGCGCGCCGCAGCATCCTCGACTCCTCGATCGAGGTGCGCCAGGCGCAGCAGAACCTCTGGCGCGCGCAGGGCAACGACGTGTATTGGCATGGCGTGTTCGGCGGCATCTACCTGCCGCACCTGCGCGCCGACGCGTACGGCTCGCTGCTGAAGGCGGAGCGGATCCTCGCGGAGCGCCGCGTCGCCGCCGGCGAGCAGCGCGACTACGACGTCGACGGCCTCGAGGAGTACCTCTTCCGCGGCAACGCCGGCGCGGTGTTCGTGCACGTGCACGGCGGATCGATCATCGAGTGGGACATCTACGCGTCGGCGACGAACCTCATCGACACGATCGCCCGCCGCAGCGAGGCGGAGCACGACGTGCTGCGCCGCGCGGAGAAGGCCGGCAAGGTGAAGATCGGCAAGGCCGGAGACAAGGAAGCGAAGTCGATCCACGACGTCGTGCGCGCGAAGGAGCGCGGCCTCTCGAAGCTCCTCGACTACGACCCCGGCCGCCGCGCCTTCTTCCAGGACTCGTTCCGCGTCGGCCGCGGCGAGCCCGTGAACCTGCACGCGCTGCCGTACACGCTCACGCCGCAGCGCGAGGCGCGGACCGTCAGCCTCATCCTCGAGGTCCCGGCGCGGGCGCTCACGAGCGTCCCGGGCCTCGGCATCCGCAAGGACATCCGCATCGCGGACGAGGGACTTGCCGCGGGCGTGCGCTACCGCATCCGGAACGAGGGCGACGACGAGATCGAGCTCACGTTCACCAGCGCGTCGAACCTCGCGCTCCTCTCGGAGGCGAACGCGGCCGACATCCTGACCCTCGGCACGCGCAAGACGACGCCCGGCAAGGAGCTCACGAACCGCAACGTCGGCGAGATCCTCGTCCACTCCGAGACGCGCCACTTCGACATCACGTTCGGCATCGACCCGCCCGCGGAGGTGACGTCGCGGCCCGTCTACGCGGTCGCGAACTCCGAGGCCGGGTTCGAGCGCCTCTACGAGCAGACCGAGCTGTCCTGCTCGTGGCAGGTCTCGCTCGACCCGGGCGAGCACATGGACCTCGAGATCCGCGCGACCGCGGTCGGCCAGATGGTCGAGCCCGAGGCCACGCGCGCGCCTGCCCGTCGCCGCAAGGCGACGACGCCCGCCGGCGCCCCGGTGGACACCAGCCGCGCGCGCCGGTAGTCCTTGAGCGACTACCCGCCGCGGCCCGACCCGTTCGCGCCGCGCCCGGACCCCTTCGCGCCGCGACAGCCTGAGGTCCTTGCCGTGCAGCAGCCTTCACGCGGGGGGCGCTCCGGCGCGGCGATGCTGCTCATCGGCGCGCTCATCGGCGGCGTCGCGGGCGGGTTCGTCGGCGCGGGTCTCGGCACGCGGGTCGCCGGTCCCGCAGCGGAGCCGTTCACCGGACTGCCGACGGCGCCACCGGTGCAGGGCGGCGGCGCCGTGGCGGCCGAGAGCGCCGTGGTCGAGGTCGTCCGTGAGCTCGGGCCCGCCGTCGTCACTGTCGTGCAGAAGAGCGGCAACCGGGAGGTCGGGAGCGGCTCCGGCTTCGTGCTCGACGCGAGCGGCCACATCGCGACGAACAGCCACGTCGTTTCGAACCCGCAGGGCGGCGCCGGCTCCGCGTTCGACGTCATCTTCGCCGACGACACGCGCGCGTCCGCGCGCCTCGTCGGGCGCGATCCCGAGACCGACGTCGCGGTCCTGAAGGTCGACCCGGGCGGCCGCCAGCTGAAGGTCGCGCCGCTCGGCAACAGCGACCAGATCCCGGTCGGCGCCACCGTCGTCGCGATCGGCAGCCCGCTCGGGGAGTTCAAGAACAGCGTCACGTCCGGCGTGCTGTCGGGGAAGGGTCGCCGCTTCCCGGAGGAGTCGGGTCAGATCTTCCTCGAGGACCTCCTCCAGACCGACGCGCCGATCAGCCCGGGCAACTCCGGCGGCCCGCTCATCTGGGCCGCCGCGAAGCAGGTCGTCGGCATCAACACCGTCGTCCGGCGGGACCCGGGCGCCGAGGGCCTCGGCTTCGCGGTGTCCAGCAACACCGTGCGCCAGATCGCCGAGGAGCTCATCCGCACCGGACGGGTCGAGCGTGGGCTCATCGGCATCTCCTACCAGCAGCTCACACCGCGTGCGGCGACGAGCATCGGGCTGCCGTCGACCGTGTCCGGCGTCCTCATCACGCAGGTCATCGCCGGCTCGCCCGCGGTCCAGGCGGGCCTGCGCCCGGGTGACGTCGTCACGAAGGTGAACGATCAGGTCATCGACGCCGAGCACCCGCTGAAGAGCCTCATGCTGAAGTTCCGCCCCGGCGATCGCGTGCGGCTGACGGTCTACCGCGACGGCAGGGAACAGGTCATCGAGGTCACGCTCGGACGGCAGTGACCCGGCTCGGCGCGTGACGCGATCGGACAGCGGCCTCGCGCGGCGGGACGCGGTCCTCTACATCGGCGCGAGCGTCATCGGCAGCTTCGGGCTCGGGGTGACGGCGTTCTACCTGAACTTCCTGTACCGCGCCCTCGGTCTCGGCGAGGCCGAGATCGGGCTGCTGGCGGGCGCGCTCGCGATCGGCGGCGTCATCGGGACGGCTCCCGCCGCGCTCCTCGCGCGGCGCTTCTCCCGTCGCGCGGCGCTCCTCATCGGCGGGACCATCACCGCGAGCGGGATCGTCGGGATCATCGCGTTCTCCGCGTTCCCGCTGCTCGTGGCCTCCGCCGCGCTGCTCGGCTGCGGCGGCATCGTCGTCGCGTCGTCGGGGGCCGCGCTCATCGCCGACGCGACGGTCGCGCACGACCGCGCGGCGATGTTCGGCCGCCAGATCGCGTTCGGCACGATCGCCGCGTTCCTCGCGAGCTTCCTCGCCGGCGCGCTCGCCGCGCCGGTCGGCGCCCTGCTCGGCCTCGCGCCGCGCGACCCGCTCGTCATCCGCGCGCTCATCGCCGGTGGCGGCATCATCGCGGCGGCGTCGGCGCTCCCGATCCTCTTCGTCGCGGCACCGCGCGTGCCGCGCGGCGGCCACGAGCCGCGCGTCCGGCTGCGCCTCCTCGGCCGGTTCCTCGCCATCGAGGTCGCGTTCGGCTTTGGTGCGGGGAGCTTCCTGCCGTTCCTCAACCTCTTCTTCACGGACCGCTTCGCCCTCGACCTCCTCGGCGTCGGTGCGGCGCTCGGCGTCCTCGCGGTCGCCGGGAGCCTTGGCGCGCTCCTCCATCCGCGCGTCCTCGTGCCCCGGCTCGGCCCGCTCCGCGCGGTCGTCGCGGTCGAGCTCGCCTCGCTGCCCTTCGCGCTCGCGGCGGCGTTCGCGCCGACCGCGACGCTCGCGATCGCGGCGCTCGCCGCGCGCGCGCTCCTCATGTACGGCGCCTCGGCGACCTTCACCTCCTTCATCCAGTCGTCGTTCGCGCCGGCCGAGCGGGCTGGGGCGCATGCGGCGATGAACCTCTTCTGGGGCGCCGGCAGCGCAGCCGGTGCCGTCGTCTCGGGCCTGCTCCGCGCCGCTCTCGGCCCCGCCGGCTACACCGCGAACCTCGTCATGCTCGCGGCCGCGTACCTCGTCGCGACGCTCATGCAGCTCGCGCTCTTCCGCGGCCACGAGCCGGGCGGGGACGCCATCGCGGACGCTGCGCCACACTCCGCTCCCTGATGGCGGAGGTCACGACCGCAGAGCTCATCCAGGAGATCGTCGCGGGCGCCGTCCTGCG
>DASUCM010000008.1:0-7120 GCA_036276035.1 Candidatus Limnocylindria bacterium
CGTATCGCCGGGCGAGCTCGACGTTCAGCTGTCCGGTGCTCTTCGCGACGAGGCGCTCGGCCACGCTGCGCGGCGCGTCGAGCGAGATCGGCCGTCCCGCGGCGACGGAGCGCGCGACGTTGTCGGCGCCCTCGGGCTCGACGCCGATGACGGTGACCGCGCCCTTCGCGCGCTCCTTCAGCGCGAGGGCGATGCCGCAGAGCAGGCCGCCGCCGCCGACCGGTACGAGGACGGTCTCGACATCCGGCAGGTCCTCGAGGATCTCGAGGCCGATCGTCCCCTGGCCGGCTATGACGAGCGGGTCCTCGTACGGGTGCACGAAGGTCCGTCCCTCCTCGTGCTCGATCTCGCGCGCAAGGGAGAGCGTGTCGTCGTAGATCCGTCCGCGCAGGAGCACGCGCGCGCCGTACGCCGCGCAGACCCCGGCGATCGAGGGCGCCACGGTCTCCGGCATCACGACGGTCGCCGAGGTGCCGAGCACGTACGCCGCGTACGCGACCCCCTGCGCGTGGTTGCCCCCGGACGCGGCGACCACACCACGACGCCGGCCGTCCGCGTCGAGCGCCGCGATGCGGTTCAGCGCGCCGCGGACCTTGAAGCTCCGCGTCGGGCGGGCGTTCTCGAGCTTCAGGTGGATCTCCGCGCCGAGCGAGCGTGACAGGAAGGGGGAGTGCTCGAGCGGCGAGCGCCGCAGGCGCTGATCGACGACGCGACGTGCGGCCTCGACGTCCTCGATCGTCACCACGAGCGGAAGATAGCCCCAGCTGCGCAGATACTTCGGCCCATGCCCACGGTCGGCGGGCTGCGCGCGAGGGCGCTGGCGCGCATCCCGTCGCTCGACGCGGATGTCCTCCTCGCGCACGCGCTCGGCGTCACGAAGGAGGCGCTGTACGCGGACCCGGACGCAGACGTCCCGCCGGAGAGGGCCGCTGCCTTCGAGGCGCTCGTCGAGCGGCGCGCGACCGGAGAGCCCGTGGCGTACCTGCGCGGCTGGAAGGAGTTCTACGGACTGCGCTTCGCGGTCGACCCGCGCGTCCTCATCCCGCGCCCCGAGACCGAGACGGTGGTGGACGCCATCCGCGCCTCTGGCGCGCGCCTCGTCGCCGACATCGGCACGGGCAGTGGCGCGATCGCGGTGGCGCTCGCCGTGAGCGAGCCGGAGGTGCGCGTCATCGCGACGGACATCTCCACTGACGCGCTCGCGGTCGCGCGCGCGAACGTCGAGGCGCACCGCGTCGCGGATCGGGTCGAGCTCCGGCAGGGCGACCTCCTCGCTCCGGTGCGCGAGCGCGTCGACGCCGTCGCGGCGAACCTCCCGTACCTCACCGACGCGTCAGTCGCGGAGTGGACCGGCGAGCGCACCTCGCTCGCCTTCGAGCCGCCCATCGCCGTCCTCGCGGGACCCGACGGGCTCGCGCTCGTGCGGCGCGCGATCGCCGACCTGCCGCGCGTCCTGCGGCCCGGCGGCGCGGCGTACTTCGAGTGCGATCCGCCGCAGGCGCGCGCCCTCGCGGCCGAGCACGGCGGCGAGATCGTCAGCGACCTCGCCGGGAACGAGCGGGTCCTCGTGCTGCGAGCGATGATTCAGCCGTGAGCGCGCCGTTCCTCGCGCACCTCCGCGCGGAGCTCGAGCAGGTGAAGGCGAGCGGCCTCTACAAGCGCGAGCGTGTCATCACGTCACCGCAGGGCGCGGCCATCGGCGTCGCGGGCGGCGAGGTCCTGAACTTCTGCGCGAACAACTACCTCGGGCTCGCCGACCACCCTCGCGTGCTCGAGTCCGCGCACGAGGCGCTCGAGCGCTGGGGCTACGGGATGTCGTCGGTGCGCTTCATCTGCGGGACGCAGGAGATCCACAAGGAGCTCGAGGACCGCCTCACGCGCTTCCTCGGGACCGAGGACACGATCCTGTACTCGTCCTGCTTCGACGCGAACGGCGGTCTCTTCGAGACGATCCTCGGCGAGGAGGACGCCGTCATCAGCGACGCGCTGAACCACGCGAGCATCATCGACGGCATCCGCCTCTCGAAGGCGAAGCGCTTCCGCTACGCGAACAACGACATGGCCGACCTCGAGCGCCAGCTCGCCGACGCGCGCTCCTCGCGGTTCCGCCTCATCGCGACGGACGGCGTGTTCTCGATGGACGGGATCGTCGCGGACCTCGCGGGGATCGTGGCGCTCGCCGAGCGGCACGACGCCATGGTCATGGTCGACGACTCGCACGCCGTCGGCTTCATGGGCGCGGAAGGCCGCGGCTCGCACGAGCATCGCGGGGTCCTCGGGCGCATCGACGTCATCACCGGGACGCTCGGGAAGGCGCTCGGCGGCGCCTCGGGGGGCTACACGAGCGGGCGCAAGGAGATCGTCGACCTGCTCCGCCAGCGCTCACGGCCGTACCTCTTCTCCAACACGCTCGCCCCCGTCATCACCGCGACGTCGATCGCGGTCCTCGACCTGCTCGAGAGCGCCGGCGAGCTGCGGCGGAAGCTGTTCGAGAACGCGAAGCGCTTCCGCGACGGGATGACCGCGCACGGCTTCACGCTCGTGCCGGGAGAGCATCCGATCGTGCCGGTGATGCTCGGCGATGCGGTGCTCGCCACGCGCCTTGCGGACGGGCTCCTCGCCGAGGGCATCTACGTCATCGCGTTCTCGTACCCCGTCGTGCCGAAGGACAAGGCGCGCATCCGCGTGCAGCTCTCGGCGGCACATGAGCCGGAGCACGTCGACGGCGCGGTGGCCGCGTTCGCGAAGGTAGGCAAGGCGCTCGGCGTCATCTGATGCGCGCACTGGTGAAGAGCAGGGCGGAGCCGGGGATCTGGCTGGAGGACGTGCCGAGGCCGGTCATCGGGCCGAACGACCTCCTCGTGCGCGTCCGCGCCACCTCCATCTGCGGGACGGACCTGCACATCTGGAAATGGGATGCCTGGGCGCAGGAGACGATCCGCGTGCCGCGCGTGATCGGCCACGAGTTCTCCGGTGAGGTCGTCGAGGTCGGCAGCGAGGTCGCCGGCTTCGAGCGCGGACAGCGCGTCGCGGTCGAGGGCCACGTCACCTGCGGCCACTGCCGGAACTGCCGCGCGGGCCGCCGGCACCTCTGCCGGAACACGCAGGGGGTCGGGATCCAGCGCGACGGCGCATTCGCCGAGCACGTCGCCGTCCCGGCGGTGAACGCGTACGTCCTCCCGGCGGGGATGACGGATGAGATCGGCGCCTGCCTCGACCCGCTCGGCAACGCCATCCACAGCGCGCTGTCGTACGACCTCGCGGGGGAGGACGTGCTGGTGACGGGTGCCGGCCCGATCGGCTGCATGGCGGCCGCGGTCTCGCGGTTCGTCGGCGCGCGCTACGTCGTCGTCACCGACACGAACGAGTACCGCCTCGCGCTCGCGCGCACGATGGGCGCGACACGGGCCGTGACCGCGGCCACGGACCTGCGCGCGGTGATGAGCGAGCTCGGGATGACCGAGGGCTACGACATCGGGCTCGAGATGTCCGGGAGCCCGGCCGCGCTGCGCTCGATGCTCGCGGTGATGAACAACGGCGGACGCGTCGCGCTCCTTGGCATCCCGAGCGAGGCGGTGCCCATCGACGTGAACGAGATCATCTTCCGCGGCCTCACGCTCAAAGGCATCTACGGCCGCGAGATGTTCGAGACCTGGTACCGCATGGGCACCATGCTCCAGTCCGGCCTCGACATCGGCGCCGTCATCACCCACCGCTTCCCAGCGGACCGCTACGCCGAGGCCTTCGAGGTCGTGCGGAGCGGCCAGTGCGGCAAGGTCGTCATGGACTGGACCGCCTAGCCGCCACGGGCCTTGACAGGGCCCGACTCGCGGTTTATACAACCAGTCAGTTATGCAACCGACCAGTTATGGAACGACCGACCGACGCCTCGACGCGACGTTCGCCGCGCTCGCGGACCCGACCCGGCGGGCGATCCTCGCGCGGCTCGCGTCCGGCGAGGCCTCGGTCACGGAGCTCGCCGAGCGCTTCCCGATGACGCAGGCCGCGGTGTCGAAGCACCTGAAGGTGCTCGAGCGTGCCGGCCTCATCTCGCGCGCCCGCGACGCCCAGCGCCGGCCGTCGCGGATCGAGGGCAGGCCGCTCGCCGAGGCGACCAGATGGCTCGAGCGCTACCGGAAGGTCTGGGAGGGCAACTACGAGCGGCTCGACGCGCTGCTCGACGAGCTGAAGACGGCGAAGCGAAAAGGGGGAGAGCGATGATGGCGAACGCCGCGAAGCTGGAGATCACCACACCGGGCGACCGCGAGATCGCGATGACGCGTGTATTCGACGCGCCGCGAGAGCTCGTCTTCGACGCCTGGACGAAGCCCGAGCTGCTGACCCGCTGGCTTGGCATCCACAACGGCTGGACCTTCGCCGTCTGCGAGGTCGACCTGCGCGTCGGCGGGAAGTTCCGCTTCGTCTGGCGCGGACCCGACGGCAACGAGATGGGCATGGGCGGCACGTACACGGAGATCGTCCGGCCGGAGCGCCTCGTCAGCACCGAGAGGTTCGACGAGTCCTGGTATCCGGGCGAGGCCGTGGACACGCTCGTTCTCACCGAGAAGGACGGCCGCACGACCTCGACGCTGACGATGCGGCTCGAGTCGAAGGAGGCGCGTGACGTCGTGCTGCGGTCGGGCATGGAGAGCGGCATCGAGGCCGGGTACGCCCGGCTCGACGGGCTGCTCGGGTCGCAGGTGCGGACGTGAGGCAGAAGATCACGACGTTCCTGACCTACAACGACCAGGCCGAGGAGGCCGTGAAGCTCTACGTCTCGGTGTTCAAGAACTCCAAGGTCACGAACACGATGCGCGCCGGGGACCGGGTCATCAGCGTCCAGTTCGAGCTCGAGGGGCAGGAGTTCATCGCGCTGAACGGCGGCCCCTCCTTCTCCTTCGCGGAGGGGATCTCGCTGTACGTGAGCGCCGAGACCCAGGCCGAGATCGATGAGCTGTACGGGAAGCTTTCCGCCGGGGGCTCGGAGGAGCCATGCGGCTGGCTCAAGGACCGCTTCGGCGTGTCCTGGCAGGTCGTGCCCCCGATCCTCGGCGAGCTGCTCGGCGACAGGGACCCGGCACGGGCGCAGCGGTCGCTCCAGGCGATGCTGAAGATGAAGAAGATCGACATCGCCGCGCTGAAGAAGGCCGCCGCGGAAAGCTAGATCAAGGGCTCCAGCTCCATGAGCGAGGCGATGCGCTCGTGGCGCTGGCCGCCGCCCTGGCCTCCGAGCAGGAACGTCCGCATGCCCGCCTTCTTCGCCCAGTCGAGGACGATCGGCGTGTCGTCGACGCAGACCGCGCGCCGGGCGTCGATGTCCGCGTCCTCGACGATCGCGCGGTAGAAGTGCGGCCCTGACTTCCAGCGGTCGACGAGGTCGCAGCCGTACGTGCGATCGAACAGCTCTCGTATCCCCATGGCGCTGAGATATGCGCCGATCTCCCACGACGGTTGCCCGGTCGCGGTGAAGAGCGTGTATCCGGCATCGCGCAGCGCCTGCACTGCGGCAACGGCGTCGCCGAGCGGCGCGCGCACCTGCTGCGCGCATGCCCGGTGTGCCTCCTCCGCCATCGTCTCCACGTCCGGCGGCACCGGGATGCCGATGTGCTCGCACATGTCGGCAAGCCACGCGGTCCGGGCGGCGATGTGCGCCGCACGCGACCCCTTCCGCGGGCCGGCCTTGCGCTTCGCCTCATCGAGGCGCTTGATCCACCGATCGAGCGCGTGGACATTCGCGGCGGTCCATTGCTCGGTCGTGCCGCCGAGCCGCGGGCCGAAGTACTCGGCGATCGCCCGTTGCCACTGCGGCGGCATGACCGTCGTGTCGAGAAGGACACCCGCCGCGTCCAGGAAGACCGCTTTCGTCTGCATCACTGACTATCATCAACGTCATGAAGACGCGCCTCCTGCGGGCGGATGCGCCCGGGGCGGTGGAGGAGGCGGCGGCCGCGCTCTCCCGCGGGGAGCTCGTCGCCTTCC
The DNA here is from genome assembly GCA_036276035.1 of Candidatus Limnocylindria bacterium. GTDB lineage: Bacteria > Chloroflexota > Limnocylindria > P2-11E > P2-11E > JACDAF01. Next base: position 5,980 of record DASUCM010000008.1, read on the forward strand.
CGACCGACACGGTCTACGGGCTCGCGGCAGGGCACGACCACGTCCGCAAGCTGTTCCTCGCGAAGGACCGCCCGAAGGACAAGCGGATCCCCGTGCTGCTCTCCGACGCCTCGAATCTCGACGCGAGCGCGATGGTCACGCCCGCCGCCCGGGCGCTCGCCGAGCGCTTCTGGCCGGGGCCGCTCTCGCTCGTGCTCGTCGCGCCGCGGCGTGGCACGCTCGCGTTCCGCGTCCCGGCGAACGACGTCGCGCGGCGGCTCATCGCGGCGAGCGGCGGCGGCCTTCCCGTGACGAGCGCGAACCGCTCCGGGCAGGGCGATTGCCGTACCGCGGAGGAGGTCATGGCGCAGCTCGACGGCCGGATCGGCCTCGTGCTCGACGGCGGCCCGTCGACCGGCGGCGTGCCTTCGACCGTCGTCGACTGCACGACCGACCCGATCAAGATCCTGCGCGAGGGCGCCATCACCACGGCGCAGATCGAGGAAGCGCTCGCGAACGTCGAGGCCTACTCGTGATGGCGCGCGCGGCGTGACGGCGCGCTCGTGAAGATCGGCCTCGCGGCCGACCACGCGGGGCAGTCGCTGAAGCGCGACCTGACGGAACACCTGCGCTCGCGCGGCCACGAGGTCGTCGACTACGGCGCGAGCACGACCGATCCGGTCGACTACCCCGAGTACGCGACGAAGCTCGCGCGCGCGGTCGCCGCGCGCGAGGTGGAGCGCGGCATCTTCACCTGCGGCTCCGGGATCGGGCCGATGATCGCGGCGAACAAGATCAGGGGCGTCTATGCCGCCGTGGTGAGCGACGAGTGGTCCGCGCGGGACGCCGTCGAGCATGTCGCCGTGAACTACCTCACGCTCGGCGAGCGCGTCATCGGCGTCGAGCTGGCGAAGAGCATCGTGGACGCCTACCTCGGCGCGCAAGTGCAGGATGGGCGTCACAAGCGCCGCCGCGAGCAGATCGCCGCATTGGAGGGCACGTCATGAGCGAGATCGAGCGTGTCGACCCCGAGCTGTACGCGGCGATCGAGGGCGAGCGCCGGCGCCAGGTCGAGAAGATCGAGCTCATCGCGAGCGAGAACTACACGAGCGCCGCGGTGCTCGAGGCGGTCGGCAGCGTCCTCACGAACAAGTACGCCGAG
>DASUCM010000009.1:0-62521 GCA_036276035.1 Candidatus Limnocylindria bacterium
AGCCGCACGTTCAGCGGCCGGCGCTTCACCGCGGCGGGCTCCTGCGCGACGAGCCCGGTGAGCGGCCAGCGCACGATCGGCGTCGGCGTCGGGGTCGGCGTGGGCGTCGGGGCGGGGGTCGACGGTCGCGTCGTGGCCGTCGGGGCGACGCTCGGCGCCGGGGTGGTCTGGGTCGCCGTGCCCCCGCCGCAGGCGGCGATGAGGAGGGCGAGCGCAGGCAGGAAGGCGAGCCACCGGTTGCTTGTCATGTGACGCGTCAAGCGTAGCAGCGCAAGACACGCGGCCGGGTGGCGAAGCGGTGTCGCGACGCGCTCACTTGCCGAGCTCGTAGCTCAGCGGGACGACGTGGATCCAGGTAAGACCCGGACGCAGCGCGATGACGCCCCCGCCCGCGTCCTTGAACGCATAGTTCCCGTCGCCGCTGCGCTCCCACGTCCCGTCGAAGCGCTTGCCATCGCTGAGCACGACGACAGGTCCGGTCCCGGTCGAGCGGATCTCGAGCGAGAGCGAGCCGTGCTCGTCCTCGACGAGGCCCGGCACCTCCGAGATCTCGGTCTTGATGACCACGACGTTCGTCGGAACGACCTCCTGCTTCGTCGCGTCGTCGATCGTCGCCTGCCCGCCCTGCGCGCGCTTGAAGCCGGAGCCCTGCGGCGTGTACTCGACGCGCGTCGACGCGGAGTAGGGGACGACGAACGAGGTCACCGCCGTGCCGCCGGACGCGTTCCCGAACGCGAGGGGCGGGACGTCGACCTTCGCATCGTCCTTCGCCGCCTCGCGGATGCGCTTCGTGGACGTGTAGACGTTCTGCGGCGCGGGTCGCTCGGTCACGCGATCGAACGCGGCCGCGTGCTCGAACTGGTCGACGTCGACGAACCGCCCGCTCTTCGCCGCGTCGCGGATGCGCTGCAGGACGGTGCCCTGCGCGCCGACGTGCGCGAGGATGCCGCGCAGCATCGGCAGGTAGTGGAGGTCCGAGAGCCGCGCGCTGCGGATCGGCCCGACCTTGTCCGCGTCCTGCGAGTGGTAGACGACGGCGTACCGCGTGATGCCCCCCTCGACGAGCATCTCGAACACGACGTCGGCCGCGGCGAGCCCGGCCTGCGGGCGTGCTGACGGATCGTTCGGCACGCGCACGACGATCGGCCGGCGCTTCGTCGCGTCCGCGCTCGGCGCGTCGGTCCCGCGCAGCGGCCAGACCGCCTTCGCCGCTGCCGGCGGCGACGCGGTCGGTCCGCCCGGCGCGGGGGCGTCGGCCCCGCCGCCGCACGCGGCGACGACGACGAGCGCGGTAACGGCAAGCGCGCGCACGGGGCCGTCCCGGTGCAATCCGCGGGCCTGCCGGAGTGCTAGCGTCTCGCGCGCACGACCCACCCACCGGCGAAACAAGGGAGGAGCCCATGCGCAAGGCCATCGCCGCCTACCTCGTCGCGTTCCTCGTCGCCTCGGCGCTCATCGCCGCGCCCGCGAACGCCGCCGTCGTCGACACGTACGACTGCGCGGAGGTGCCGGCCATCACGCCGGAGCTCGACCACGACGTCGCGCGCGGCGACGACATCGTCAAGGAGCCGACGATCGACGAGCCCACCGAAGCGCTCCCGGCGAGCGCGCGCGGCAAGGGCAGCTCCAAGTTCCGCGCAACGGTCCCCGTGTACTTCCACGTCGTCAGCCTCGATGGTGTCATCGGCAACGTCTCGGACGAGGCGATCGCGAAGCAGATCGAGGTCATGAACCTCGCCTTCGACGGCACCTACGGCGGCGTGAAGACGGGCTTCAGGTTCGAGCTCGCCGGCATCACGCGCACGGTGAATGCGGAGTGGTACTACGCGGGGCCGACGACCCCGGGCGAGACCGCCATGAAGAAGGCGCTCACCACCGGCGCTCCGCACGCGCTCAACTACTACTCGACGACCGCCGGCCCGTACCTCGGGTGGGCGTACTTCCCGGGTCTGCCGGCCGCGCGCATGTTCCTCGACGGCATCGTCGTCGACTGGGAGTCCATGCTTGGCACCTCCACCCGCTACGCGGGCCGCTACGACCTCGGCCTCACGGCCGTTCACGAGGCGGGCCACTGGGTCGGCCTGCATCACGTCTTCAACGGAGGCTGCAACCACTGGGGCGACTATGTCGACGACACGCCGAAGCAGCTCACGGCGACCCGTGGGTGCCCGACCGGGCAGGACAGCTGCTCCGCCCCCGGCATCGACTCGATCCACAACTACATGGACTACTCGTACGACTCGTGCTACTTCGAGTTCACCGCGGGTCAGACCCTTCGCATGCAGGACCACTGGCTGCACTTCCGCCAGTAGCGGCCACGCACCCTGATGACGCGGACACGCCCCGGTCGGATGACCGGGGCGTGTCGCGCTCTGGGGTGGTGGGGTGTCGTCGAGCTAGCGGCGGGCCTTCGCTGCTCCCGCCGTTGCCTGGCCGAACGCCTTGCCGTCTGCCTTCGCGGCCGCTGCGGTCTCGGCGCCGGACGTGTCGTTGTCGGAGTCCTCGTCGTTGTCGGAGTCCTCGTTGTCGACGTCCTCGTCCTCGTCGTCGTCACCGCGCGACTTCGCGGCCTCGCTCGTGGCCTCGCCGTGCGCGCTCGCCGCCGCGCTGACGATCGCTCCCTTGCCCGGGCCGCTCTCCGTCTCGCGCGCGAGCTCGGAGATCGCCGTGCCATGCGCGCGCGCGACCGCGCCCGCATCCGAACCGTCGATGTCCGCCTGGATGTCGTCCTCGCTCGCGAGCGCGGCGCCGCCGGATACGGCGAGGCTCGTGGCGACGAGCAGCCCAGCGAGCTTGTGCGTCATGTGGATCTTCATGTGTCCCCTTCCGACAGGTGTTGTCGAAAGGCCTATCGGATGAAAGGGCCGATCCGTTTGGCGTCACGCATCACCCGGTCGGCAGGCGGGCGAGCGAGCCCGGCTAAAGCGAACAGGCGAGCGTGGGCTTGCTGGTCAGCGCCCCTTGAGCGCTTCCTTCAGCAGGCCCGGGATCTCGCTCGGCGCGTTCGCGACGGGGATGCCCGCCTCCCCGAACGCGCGCACCTTCGACTCGGCTGTGCCCTGGTTGCCCGAGACGATCGCGCCGGCATGGCCCATCCGCTTGCCGGGGGGCGCCGAGCGTCCGGCGATGAACGCGACCGCCGGCTTCCGCCCGTGCGCGCGCATGTAGTCGGCCGCCTTCTCCTCGGCGCTGCCGCCGATCTCGCCGACGATGACGATGGCTTCCGTCGCGTCGTCCTCGTTCAGCAGCCGGACCGCGTCGGGCGTCGGCAGCCCGATGACCGGGTCGCCGCCGATGCCGAGGCAGGTGGACTGGCCGAGCCCGGCCTTCGTGAGCAGGTCGGCGATCTCATAGGTGAGCGTCCCGCTGCGGGAGACGAAGCCGATGCCGCCGGGCGAGAAGTTCTCCGCCGGCATGATCCCGATCTTGCACTCGCCGGGCGTGATCGCGCCCGGGCAGTTCGGGCCGATGAGCACGGTGTCGCTCTGCCGGAGCACCGCCGCGACCGTGACCATGTCCCGGATGGGGATGCCCTCGGTGATCGCGACGACGAGGTCGATCCCCGAGTCGATCGCTTCGAGGATCGCGTCCCGGGCCGCCTGCGCGGGCACGAAGACGATCGTCGCGTTGGCACCGGTGGCCTCCACCGCCTGCGCGACGGTGTCGAAGAGCGGGATCCCGTCCTGCGTCGTCCCCCCCTTGCCGGGCTTCGTCGCGCCGACGACGCGCGTGCCGTACTCGATCATCCGCGCCGCGTGGAACGCGCCCTCGCGGCCGAGGCCCTGCACGAGGACCTTCGTGCCCTTCCCGAGCAGCACGCTCATCGTGATGCCCGCGCGGCGCGGACCGCCTCGGCGGCCGCCTCGTCCATCGTCGCCTTCGAGATGAGCGGTGCGCCCTCGAGGAGCTTGCGGCCGGCCTCGGCCTCGGTGCCCGAGAGGCGGATGACGAGCGGGACCTTCGGCGGGTCCTTCGCGATGACGGAGAGGATCCCCTTCGCGACCTCGTCGCCACGCGTGATGCCGCCGAAGATGTTGATGAACACGCTGCGCACGCGCGGGTTCGCGAGGACGATCTCGAGCGCCGCCCGGACGACGTCCTCCTTCGCGCCGCCGCCGACGTCCAGGAAGTTCGCGGCACGTCCGCCGGCGTTGCGCACGGCGTCGAGCGTGCCCATGACCAGACCGGCGCCGTTCCCGATGATGCCGACGTCCCCCTCGAGCTGGACGTACGAGAACCCGAGCCCGCGCGCCTTCTCCTCAGCGGCCTCGTCCGGCGCCACCTCGCGCAGCTTCGCGAGCTCGAGCTGCCGGAAGAGCGCGTTGTCATCGACGTCGAGCTTCGCGTCGCCTGCGATGACCGAGCCGTCCTCCTGGATGAACAGCGGATTGATCTCGAGCAGCGTCGCGTCGGTCTCCTCGTACGTGCGGTACAGGCGCTGCGCGATGTCGGCGACCGCGTCGCGCTGCGCCGCGTCGACGCCCGCCGCAAAGCAGAGCGCCCGCGCTTCGAACGGCAGGAGACCGAGCAGCGGGCTCGGCCAGCGCCGCGCGATCTTCTCCGGCGTCGACGCCGCGACCTCCTCGATGTCCATGCCACCCACCGTGGACAGCATCACGACCGGGCAGCGCAGGTCCCGGTCGAGCGTGATGCCGAGGTAGAGCTCCTTCGCGATCTTCGCGGCGCGCTCGACGTACACCTTCTCGACGCGCAGCCCCTTGATGTCCATCCCGAGGATGGCCTCGGCATGGGAGCGCGCCTCGGCCGGCGTCTTCGCGAGCTTGATGCCGCCGGCCTTGCCACGCCCGCCGACGTGGACCTGCGCCTTCACGACCCACGGCCCGGTACCCATGGCGCGCGCCGCCGCTTCCACCTCGGCCGGCGTCGTCGCGACGCGTCCCTCGGGGATCGCGATGCCCGCCCGCGCGAGGACCTGCTTCGCCTGGAACTCGTGGAGCTTCACTGGGGATGGCGAGGATAGCCCGCGAGCGCCGGATGCATCGCGCGACGCACGCTCGCCGTTCGTCGAACGACGGCGGGCGGGTGCGCTCGCGAGCGGTGCTGGCGGCCCTGTCCCGGCAGTCTTCGCGCATGCCGGCGATGTGGAGGACGACGATGGAGCTGCTGGACACGATCCGACTCGCGATGCAGGACGCGGCCCGGGCGGAGCGCCTCATGGCCGACGAGCGCTTCGTGCAGAGCCTCCGCCGCTATCCGGCGGCGGCCCTCCGCACCTTCGCCCTGGCGCACCCGGGGGCATTGCCCGAGGAGCGGCTCCGCCGGGTCGAGCGCAACGTCCTTCTTCGCCGCATCGCCTAGACGTACAGTGCGCGCCCGGTGCGGCGCGTATCAGTGGTGGGGTCGGGATCGGGCGCGGGCAAGACCTCCTTCGCCCGCGCCCTCGCGCGTCGCATCGGAGTGCCCTTCATCGAGCTCGACGCGATCCACTGGCAGCTCGGCGGCTGGACCATGCCTGAGCGCGAGGTGTTCCGCGGCTGGGTGGAGGAGGCGACGCGGGGCCCGGCCTGGGTCGTCGACGGCAACTACTCGGCATCGCGCGACCTCGTTTGGGCCCGTGCCGACACCGTGGTCTGGCTCGACCTTCCCCCGGCCGTGATGCTCTGGCGCACGGTCCGCCGTACGGTCTCGCGCTCCCTGCGGCGGGAGGTGCTCTGGGGAGGGAACCGGGAGTCGATCTGGAACGCGCTCGCCGGGAAGGACGCGCTCATCCCGTTCTTCATCCGCACGTACCGCGGGCGGCGGCGACGCTTCGCGCGCGAGCTGGCCCTGCCGGAGCACGCGCATCTCCGGGTGCACCGCTTCCGCTCGAGCGCGGAGGCCGAACGCTGGCTGCGCAGCATTCCGCCGGTCCCGTAGAGCACACGCCGGCCGCGTCGTGCGGGGTCGTCCGCCCGCCGCCGCGGCCCGAGCCTTCCCCGTAGCGGAAGGAAGGTGGCCGGGATGACCTGGGAAGACGCGACGCCCCCCACCGCGTGGCGCCGCCTTCGGGAGCGGGTCGTCTAGGCAGACAGGGCGCGCGCGAGCACCGCGACGCCCAGCAACACGACGATGAGGCTCCCGCCCAGCGAGGCCCAGGCGCGCGCCGAGGGGGGCAGCCGGCCGTGAAGAGCGCCTGAGATCGTTGCGAGCAGGAGCTGCCAGGCCGCGGACGCCGTGAACACGCCGAGCGCGAACGCCGGGACGCTCTGGATGGCCGTGCCTCCGAGTCCGATGGCGATCGCGACGAAGTACCCGAGCGTCGCAGGGTTCGCGGCGGTGAGGCCGGCGAAACGGAGGTAGGTGGATACGAGGTCACGTGTGGCGGCGGTCGCCGTGGGCTGCTCCGCCGCCGCCCGGCGGGAGCGGACCGCGGTCCACATCCCGATCACGACGAGCGTGACGCCCGTGGCGAGCTGGAGCGTGCGCTCGGCTCCCGCGAGCATCGCCGACACCGCGGAGCCGAGGAGGAGCGCCGACAGGGCGTAGCCGAAGTCCACGCTCGCGGCGCCGAGCCCCGCGGCCGCCGCGGGGGCGAAGCCGCGGCGCAGGCCGGTGGTCATGATGAGCGTGGCGATCGCGCCCGGCGGCATGGCGATCGCGAGGCCCGCGAGCGCGCCGGTCGCGAACGACTCGATCAGAGGTGGCGCCGGCTTTCCTGCTCGATGTCGGCGATGAGGCGCCGCGCGCCCGTGATGACGACCTCCAGGGCGTCGGCGATGGACTTGCGCGCCGCCGGCTCGAGGTCGGTCGGCAGCTCGTCCTCGTCGAGGATCTCGATCGCTCCGCCCGGTCGCACCAGCACGTCCACGACGAGGTCGCGGTACGCGACGAGCCCCGGAGCGATCTCGGTCTGGTCCGCGATGTTCACGTAGTGGGCGAGCGTGCGGCCTTCGTTGACCCAGTGGTAGACGTTGTACGGCCGGTCGACCCAGTAGTGGGAGATCGTGGCCGTGCCCTTCGGGATGAGGATCGTGCCGGCGACGTGCCAGTCCCGGTCGAGGACGTAGCGGAGCACCGCACGCCTGCCGGATTCGAGGACGAGGACCTCGCAGACGAACTCCTCGATGGTCCCATCGAGGCGGGTCTTCCGCTCGATGACGGTTTGACGGTCCACTACGCGCCGGTAGCATGACATCGCCGGATGAGAGAGCTGTACCAGGTCGTCGAGGTCGCCCCGTCCTGGTATCAGGACAACATCCCCTGCCAGGAAGCCTGTCCCGTGCGCACGAACTGCCGCGGCTACCTGAACCTGGCTGCCGCCGGGGAGTTCGAGAAGGCGTGGGAGCTCGCGCTCGACCCGAACCCCATGGCGTCGATCTGCGGCTCCGTGTGCGCCGCGCCTTGCGAGACGGCCTGCCGCCGCAAGGAGGTCGATAAGCCTCTTTCGATCCGCTACATGAAGAAGTTCCTGTCCGACTGGACGCACCAGAACGTGCGGATCGACGGACGGGCCTACACGCAGCCGCCGCCCCCCGTCTTCGGCGCGCCGTCGAAGCGGGTCGCGGTCGTCGGCGCGGGCTGCGCTGGGCTCTCCGCGGCCAGCGACCTCGTGAAGCAGGGCTTCGGCGTGACGGTCTACGACGCGCTCGACCAGGCCGGCGGCACGACCCTCGCGGGCGTCCCGCCGTTCCGGCTGCCGCGCGAGGTGATCGACCGCGACATCGCGGGCGTGGTGAACGAGAACGTCGAGCTGCGCCTGTCGACCTACGTCGGCCGCGACGTCACGTTGCGCCAGCTGCACGACGAGTACGACGCCGTGCTCGTCACCGCCGGCTGCTTCGAGCCGAACTACATCGGGATCCCGGGCGAGGAGGCGCAGGGCGTCGTCGCAGGGATCGTCTTCCTCGAGCGTGCGTACCGGCAGCGCCCGGTCGAGGTGGGGAAGCGCGTGGTCGTGCTCGGCGGCGGCTACACCGCGATGGACTGCGCGTCGACCTCATGGCGCCTTGGCGCCGACGAGGTCTTCATCGTCTACCGCCGCGGCCGTGACGAGATGGTCGTCGACGAGGAGGAGCTCGCCGAGACCGAGCGCGAGGGGATGCACTTCGTCTACCTGTCGTCGCCGGTCGAGGTGCTCGCCGACGAGAAGGGCCACGTGCGGGGCGTGAAGTTCATCCGGAACAAGCTCGGCGAGCCGGACAAGAGCGGCCGCCGCAGTCCCGAGCCGATCGCGGGGAGCGAGTTCGAGATCCCCTGCGAGACCGTGCTCCTGGCGCTCGGCCAGGCCCCGGACACGACCTTCCTCTCCGACTTCCCCGAGTTCCGGGTGAAGCGCTGGCGCGACGTGAAGGTCGATCCCGAGACGTACCAGAGCGCGGTGCGGAAGATCTTCCTCGCGGGTGACTACCGGACCGGGCCATCGACGATCATCGAGGCCGTCGCCGACGGGCGCTCGGCCGCCCAGCAGGTGGCGCGCTTCCTCGACCCCGAGGCAGCGTCCGTCCGCGTCCCCGAGTACCACGAGGTCGTGACGCTGCGCCGGTCGAGCACACCCGACAACGTCGGGCTCGTCGCCGGCGAGGGCGAGCTCGCGCGCATCTACCACAACATGTCCGTCGATTACGACCGCATCCCGCGCCAGGAGATGCCGAAGCTCTCGAAGAAGGACCGCCGCGGCCTCTTCCTCGAGGTGAACCAGGGCTACTCGGAGGCGCAGGCGATCGCGGAGTCCGACCGCTGCCTCAAGTGCAACTTCAACATCGAGATCGTCGGCGAGCTCTGCATCATCTGCGGCGGCTGCGTCGACGTGTGCCCGATGGACGTCATCCACATGGTGGACATGAGCGACATCGTCGATGACGGGGCGATCCCCGCGGTCGGTCAGGCGAAGCAGTGGCAGAACGGCGTCGCGTTCTTCCTCGACGAGACCGCGTGCATCCGCTGCGCTCTCTGCGTCATCCGCTGCCCGACCGACGCGATCACGATGAACCGCTACGGCTCGGTCATGCCGTCGGTCGGGCGGGCGCTGCCGAAGGAGTCGCTCGACGACGAGATCCACCTCGACCTCACCGTCGGCAGCCGCAAGTCGATCCGGCCGCTCCCCATGTACGATCCCGTGCTGGCGGCGGGTCTGAAGGACGTTCCCGGTAACGGTCACGCGCATTCGAACGGCCATGGCAACGGTCATGTCGCGCCCGTCGGGACGCGCGACGTGACGGCGAAGCACTAAGAGAGAGAGAGGGCTCTGCGACCGGTGCTCGATATCCCGCTGCAGGTCTGGAACCGCTTCAAGCAGGGCCCCATCTGGCGTTCGCTCTTCCGCCACGGCTACCCGGACTCCCGGAAGAACCAGTCGCTCGCGGTCTTCTCGAACGTCTTCCTGCACCTGCACCCGGTCAAGGTCCGGCGCCACGCGCTCGCGATCCCCTACACGTGGTGCATGGGTGGCCTCTCGTTCTTCCTGTTCCTGCTCCTGACGCTCACCGGGACGCTGCTCATGTTCTATTACCGGCCGACGACCGAGTGGGCGTACTCCGACATGAAGGACCTCGAGACCGTCGTCGTCTTCGGCCAGCTCCTCCGGAACATGCACCGCTGGGCCGCGCACGGCATGGTCATCACGGTGTTCCTGCACATGATCCGCGTCTTCTACACGGGCTCGTACAAGCCCCCGCGTGAGTTCAACTGGGTGATCGGGACGCTCCTCTTCGTCCTCACGCTCCTGCTGTCCTACACCGGCTACCTGCTGCCGTGGGACCAGCTCGCGTTCTGGGCCGTCACGGTCGGCTACGAGATCGCGCGCGCGACGCCGATCATCGGCGACGAGTTCGCGTTCGTGGCCTTCGGCGGCTACCAGCTCGGACCGAACGCGCTGCTGCGGTTCTACGTCCTGCATGTTGTCGCCCTGCCGCTCGCGACCGCCTTCCTGATCGCCATCCACTTCTGGCGCATCCGCAAGGACGGCGGGATCTCGGGGCCGCTATGACGCTCCAGCGCGGGCCGCAGCCGTTCCCCGGCCAGGAGAAGCGCCTCCGCCTGCTCGCGTTCGTCCGGCAGGACTCCGTCGTGCGCGTCGACAAGCGCGTCGAGGACACGGCCATGGTCTGGCCGCACCTGCTCGTCATCGAGTTCATCGTCGCGATGCTCTGGTTCATCGCCCTGTTCGTGCTCGCGGCGCTGTTCAACGCCCCGCTGCAGGACCACTCCAATCCGGACCGCACCCCGAACCCGTCGAAGGCGCCGTGGTACCTCCTCAACCTGCAGGAGCTCCTGCTCCACATGGACAAGGGCCTCGCCGGCGTCGTCGTCCCGACGATCTGGATCGTCTTCATGATGACGATCCCGTATCTCGACCGGAGCCGCGAGGGCGTCGGGATCTGGTTCACCAGCCCGAAGGGCAGGACGATCGCGGTCTTCTCGGCGATCTACAGCACGGTGCTCACCTTCGGCCTGATCGGCCTCGACTTCGTCCTGAAGAAGATCGGCTACGTCGAGTTCGCGAGCCAGTACCTGCCGGGCGGCAAGGTGCTCTTCCCGGACTACCTCATCCCGATCGGGACGATGATCGCGCTCACGGGGCTCCTCGTGCTCATCGTGAAGCGGGTCTTCAACGGCTCGACGCGGGACGTGATGATCGCCGTCTGGACCGGCTGGGTCTGCACCTTCCTCGTCCTCACCTTCGTCGGCACGTCGATGCGCGGCCCCGGCATGGACCTCTACGCGCCATGGAACCTGCCGGCGACGATCGAATGATCCGGCCGCACGACGACACCTCCATCCAGGCGGGCGGGCTGCTCGGCCGGATCAAGCGCCGGCAGTTCTTCCGGCTCGCCTTCCTCGGCGGCACGCTCCTCGCCCTCGGCGAGATCAGCGCGGCCATCGTCCCCTTCATGCGGGTGAACAAGATCGTCGGGCTCGGCGCGAAGATCCCCGCCGGGAAGAAGTCCGACATCCTCGCGAAGTTCCAGTCGACCGACGACACGCCGCAGCTCTACGTCGAGGGCAAGTTCTTCCTGCTGCATGCCCCCGGCGGGATCCTCGCCGCGTACCGCAAGTGCACGCACCTCGGCTGCAGCGTCCCGTACGTCGCGGGCGAGCTGAGCCCGACCGGCGAGAAGGGCCAGTTCCACTGCCCGTGCCACGGCTCGCTCTTCAACAAGAAGACCGCGGTGGTGCAGGGCGGACCCGCGCCGAAGCCGCTCCAGCTGTTCCACATCACGGAGGACGCCGGCGGGTCGCTCATCGTCGACACGAACCCGCTGAACGTCATCGACCGGACGTCGAACGAATTCGACCCGGCGCACATCGAAGTGCGGGACGCCTGATGCCCTTCGACGTCAACACGGTCCTGGCGATCTTCTCCGCGCTCCTCTTCGTCGGCCTCATCGGCCTCTTCGCGTTCCTCATCCGCCACCAGGAGCAGGTCGAGCCCGAGGAGGAGGTGTATGGCGTCGAGCTCCTCCGCCAGCATTACGACCCCGGCGCGACGATCGAGCAGCCGACGCCGTACTACGTATCGCCCATCCCGGCGTCCCCGGACCCGCTCGAGATCGCGGGCAACCTCGACAAGAAGATCCTCATCGGGGCCGCCACGATCTTCGCCGTGCTCGGGATGATCGGCGGCTACTTCGTCATCCAGGGCGACGCCAGCCCGCTGGGTGAGGGCGGTCTGCGCGCCGCCGCCGTCAAGCACCAGCTGCGGCTCGATGTGCGGCGCGGCAAGGAGGTCTACGCGAACCTCTGCTACGACTGCCACGGGCGCGACGGCAAGGGTGGGACGACGCCGGAGGGGCAGGTCCTCCCGGGACTGCCGCTCAACGTTGCGGGCAACAAGTTCGAGACGCTGAAGGGCGATCCGGCCGCGCTGCAGGCGCGCCGCAAGCTCATCGAGCAGACCATCGAGCGCGGTCGCCACTTCCCGCCGCCCCGCTACTCCATGCCGGCCTGGGGGCGCGACGAGGGCGGGCAGCTTTCCGACTGGCAGGTGAAGCAGCTTGCCGACCTGATCATGTACGGCACCGACGAGGACTGGGCCGACATCGCGCACATCCGGCAGGAGCACGACGCCGATCACCAGGTCGCGGAGCGCATCCCGCCGCCGCCGGCCGTCCAGTCCGGACGCGAGGTCGCGCAGGGGACCTGCGCCTCGTGCCACGGCATCGCGACCGGCCAGCCGAGCCTGGTCCCGCCGGCCCCGAACCTCAGCGACTGGATCGCCGCGGGGTCCAAGCCGCGTCCGGAGAATGCGCCGCTCACGGCGCTTGCCGCGACAGACCCGGATTGGCTCACGAAGTGGGTCTCCAACGCGAAGAAGATCAAGCCCGACACGCTGATGACCCCGCAGGCGGCGTCGGAAGGCGGCACGCTGCCTGACGAGTCCATCCGTCGGGTGGTCGCGTGGCTGCGGGGCGAGGAGCGTTGAGATGATCACCGAGATCGGGGAGTCCCAGGAGTTCTACGTCGTCTTCATCACGGTGTTCATCCTCCTGGCGACGATGTACTTCCTCCAGAAGTGGTGGACCACCTACCGGTAGCGGCCCGCCCGCCGCGGCCACGGCCGCACCGCAACACCCTCACGCTCCTCGTCGGCCGCATCACCACCATCAAGCTCGCCTACTGGGCCGCATTCACCGTGTTCGAGCTCGCGCTGCCGCGTCTTCTTGACGCGCCGCCCGCGCAGCGGCTCCCGTATTCGGTCGTCGCGGCGGTCCTCCTGCTCGCCGGCGCGGTCGCCTGGGCACGCCGGTCCGCGCGCGCTGTCGACCGCCGGCTCGGCGGGCTCTATCGGTCCGCGCCGACGGTGGCGACGGCGTTCATCGCGGCCTCGGTCGTCGCCTCGCCGGCGTCGATCCCGCTGCTGCTCGTGGAGCGGGCGCGCACGCTCGAGGGCGGCTGCGCGCCGGGCGCGATCTGCTCGCTCGCGCCGATCCTCCTCTGGGTCGCGGTGCTTGCCGCCGGCACGGTCCTCGTGCCGGCGGCGTTCGCGCTCTCGATGCGCGGGGAGGACCGCGCTCCGTAGACTCCGCGGCGGATGAGGGCCGCGGTCGCCATGGCGCTCGCGGTCTCGCCGACGCTCCTGCTCTCCTGGCTCCTCGCGACGCCATCGGCCAACCGCATCCTCAACATCCCGGTCCAGCACGTCGTGGTCACCACGAACGTCTCCGTGGTCGCGCTGCTCGCCGGTGTGCTCGTGGCCCGCGCCGCGCTCGGCGCGCGTCAGTTCGGGACCGTGCTCGTCGCGCTCGGCTTCATCACCATGGCCGGCTTCTTCACGGTCCACGCGCTGTCGACGCCGAACGGCGGCATCGTCACCGATCCCGCCGCCGGCCTCGTCACGGGGGTGTCCGCGGAGCTCGCGCTGCTCGTCCCCGCGGCCATCTTCGCGCTCCGCTACACGCGTCTCCGCGCGCTCCTCGAAGGGCGTATCGCTCCGGGTCCGCTCATCGCCGCGGTCGTCACGGCGCTCGTCGGGTACGCGGTCCTTGGCCTCGGCTGGCCCGGCGGCTTCGCCGGCCTCGCGGAGCTGCTGCTCGCGGCGGGGGGCTCGTACGCGTACGACCCCTCGGGCTACGGCTACGGCGCCGCGGGGCAGGAGGGCATCGTCCCGTACCTCGCCGCCGGGCTCGCGGTCGCGCTCTACCTGTTCGCGGCGTGGAGCGCGGGACGCGAGCACATGCGCACGCGCCTGCCGATGTCCCTCGCGCTCGCGTTCGCCTTCGCGCTCCTCGCGCAGGCGCAGCTCTCGCAGTTCCTCGGACCCGTCTGGACCGCATCGTGGTGGACGTACCACGGCCTCATGCTCGCCGGGGTCGCGATCGCGGTCGGCGCGATCTTCCTCGAGCTCGACCGCCGCCGCGGCCTCGAGCGCTTCCTGCCGTCGGCCGTCGTCGACCGCGTCATCGCGGGCGACGCGAAGCTCGTCGGCGAGCGCAGGACCGTGACGATCCTCTTCGCCGACCTGCGCGGCTCCACCGCGCTCGCCGACCGGATCGCGCCGGAGCAGGCGGTGGCCGTGATGAACGGGTACGTCCGCGCCTTCGCCTCGTGCGTGCTCGAGCACGGCGGCATCCTCGACAAGTTCACGGGCGACGGGATCATGGCCATCTTCGGCGCGGCGGGCGACGTGCAGCGCGGCGTCGAGGATGCGGTCGCCGCGGCCCTCGACATCCGCGCGCGGGTGGCGCGGCTCTCCGCGGAGCGCGAGGCCGCCGGCGAGCCGTCGCTCGGCTACGGGGTGGGGCTGCACTGCGGCGACGTCGTGCTCGGCGCGGTCGGGCTCCCCGAGCGCAGCGACTACACCGCGCTCGGCGACACGGTGAACACCGCGTCGCGCATGGAGTCGCTCACGAAGGACCTCGGCGTCGACATCGTCGTCTCGGCCGAGATCGCGCGCCGGCTCGACACGGGCGCGGTCACGCGGCTCGGCGAGGCACAGGTGCGGGGAAAGAGCGCGCCGCTCGAGGTCTTCGGGCTGCGCTAGTCGGAGGCGGGCGCGGGCTTCGTGGGGGCAGCCTTCGCGGCCGCCGGCTTCTTCGGCACGTAGATCGCGGACGCGACCGACTCACGCCAGCCGGGGACGGTCTCCACCTTCGTGATGCGGTACGAGCGGTGGTTCACGTCGATGAGCCCGCCGATCTCGGCGCCGTACGCGACCGCGCTCTGCCCGTCGAACGGGCCGCCGTGCAGCTTCACGGTCATGCTGCCCGACGGCCTGGTCACTTCCCCCGACCGTACGCCGCGCCCTTGCGGGCCTTCTGGGCCCGCAAGGCGGCGATGCGGTTCTTCTCGGCCTTGTCCCGCTTGGGACCCTGCTGCTTCGGCACCGTTAGTACCGGCGCGGGCCGGAGGACTGGCGCTGCTGGAAGCAGTCGCTGCAGTACACCGGCTTGTCGCCACGCGGCTGGAACGGCACGCGGGCCTCCTTGCCGCAGCTCGAGCAGGTCGCGGTGAACATCTCACGGTCGCCACGGCCGGCGCCACCGCCTCGTCCGCCCTCGCCGGCGCGGTGCGCCGCGCGGCAGGTGGGGCAGCGGGACGGCGGGTTCTGCAGGCCGCGGGACTGGTAGAACTCCTGCTCGCCGGATGTCCAGACGAACTCCTGGGAGCAGTCGCGGCAGGTCAGCGTCTTGTCTGCGAGCGTCACGTGGTGGTCCTCCTCGTACTGGCCGACGTCCGTAGAGAGATCGGGTGACCCGGTCGGGAGGATGTCCTCACGTGCCTTGGACCTGACTCCGTTCGATGACGGCACTCCGCTTGGGAGCCGCCTCAGTGTACGTCCGCGGGCCCCGCCGACCTAGCGTCCTGCTCCGGGCCACGCGCGTCGCTCAGAGGATGTCCGTGAGCCATCGCCAGCGCTTGGTCGCGCCCGCGGGCTCGGTCCACGGCCGAGCGAGCGCGGCGACGTCCGCCTCGAGCTGCTGCGTGAACGCGTCGATCGCGGCCTTCGTGGCGGGCCCTTCGGGCGGCATGCGGGCAGGTCCGACGCTGACCTCGAGCTCGCGTCCGAGGTACAGCTCGGCGGTGCCGCGCAGCCAGACCGGCACGACCGGTGTGCGCGCGCGGAACGCGAGCCAGCCGCTCCCTCGCTCGAACGGGCCGAGGTCAGCCTCCCGCCGTGAGACCCGGCCCTCCGGGAACAGGGCGAGCACGCCGCCGCCCTCGAGCACGCGCAGCGCCTCGGCGATCGCCGAGCGATCGAGCGCGACGGTGCGATCGATGAGGACGAGCCCGCCGACCGCCGCGATCGCGGCGCGCTTCCACCAGTGGGAGCGCACGGCCTGCCGGTCGCCCATGAAGTGGATCCGCGGCTCCGCAGGCAGCAGCGCGATGAGGACGAAGGGATCGGCCCAGCCCTGGTGGTTCGCGATGAGCACGTACGGGCCTGCCGCGGGCGGCGCGCCCTCGAGGCGCAGCCGGAAGAGGCGTCCGAGGAGCGCGCGAACGACGAGGCGCGCGACGCGAGGGATCGGCCCCGCGCGCGCCGCGATCACGAGCGCCGCCGCGCGCGCGAGCCGTCGCCGAACAGCGCGGCGAAGCGCACGGCGGCAGGCGAGAGCGTCCAGTCGCGGCGGTGCGCGAGCCCGACCGTCCGCTCGAGCGGCGGGTCGGCGAGGCGGACCGCGACAAGCGCGCCGCCGCGCTCGATGACGCTCGCCGGGACGACCGCGACGCCGAGGCCGGCGGCGGCCATGCGCAGGACACCGTCCATCTCGCCGCCCTCGAGCGCGAAGACCGGCTCGAAGCCGGCCTGCTGGCACGCGGCGATGGTCACCGCGCGCAGGTCGTATCCCTCGCGGAACATGACGAGCGGGACGTCGCGGAGGTCGGCGACGCGGATCGAGCGCCGCCGCGCGAAGCGGTGATCGCGCGCGACGGCGACGACGAGCTCCTCGCGATAGAGAGGCGTCGTCGCGAACGATGCCTCGGGCGCCGGAAGGATGACGAGCGCGACCTCGATGTCGCCGCGCTCGAGGCGCTCGAGGAGCGCGCGCGACCCTGCTTCGTGGAGGACGAGCTCGATCCCGGGATGTTCCGCGTGGAAGCGGGCGAGGACCTCCGGGAGCACGACGGTCGTGAGGCTGGGGGTCGCCCCGACCGAGAGCCGGCCCCGCCCGAGCCCGGCGAGGTCACGGACCTCGTTGCGCGCGCCGTCCACGTCGGCGAGCACGCGCTTGGCCCAGGGCAGCAGCGCCTCCCCGGCCTGCGTGAGCGCGATCTCGCCGCGCGCGCGCTGGAACAGCGCGGCGCCGAGCTCGCCCTCGAGCTTGCGGATCTGCTTGCTCACGGACGGCTGCGCGACGGCGAGGTCCTGGGCAGCCTGCGTGAAGTGGCGGCGCTCGGCGACGGCCACGAAGTAGCGGAGCTGGTGGATCTCCACGGTCCATAGCCTACGGCTATCGGTGCGAGAGCGACCATGTCTTGGCCTTCTGGTCGGCCGCTGGGTACGGTAGCCGCCGTGGCAACGACCGTCCGGGCCGGCGGCGCCGGACGAGGCACCGACGCGCGCAGGATCGAGCGCGGGGACCTCTGGTGGCTCGAGCCCGTCGCCATCGTCACGGTCCTCGGGCTGTTCGTCCTCTACTCGGCCTGGGCCGGCCTCGTGAACGCGCACTACTACAGCGAGCCGTACCTCTCGCCGTTCTACTCGCCGTGCATCAGCTCGAGCTGCCCGCACGTCACGTTCGGCGTGCCGTTCGTCGGCGACTGGTGGGGCTTCTCGCCGGCGGTCTTCATCGTCGGCTTCCCGCTCGTGTTCCGGCTCACCTGCTACTACTACCGCCGCTCGTACTACCGGGCGTTCTTCTGGTCCCCGCCCGCGTGCACGGTCCCCGATGCGCGCGCGAAGTACGCCGGCGAGACGAAGTTCCCGTTCGTGCTGCAGAACCTCCACCGCTACGCGTGGTACCTCGCCGTTCCGATCTGGGCGATCCTCACCTACGACGCCGTCCTCGCCTACATCTTCCCGACGCCGGACCACACCGGCTTCCGCTTCGGGGTCGGCCTGGGCAGCTTGATCATGACCGCGAACATCGTCCTCATCGGCCTGTACACGTTCTCGTGCCATTCGTGCCGCTACCTCTGCGGTGGCTACCTCGACCGCTTCCGCGGCGCGCCGATCCGCTACCGCCTGTGGAACTGGGCGAACAAGCTGAACGTGAAGCACTCGCTGTTCGCCTGGGCCTCGCTCTTCTCCGTCGGCCTCACCGACCTCTACATCCGCATGGTCTCGATGGGCTGGATCACCGACCCGCGGATCGTGTTCTAGATGAAGGAGGACATCCAGCGCCTCGAGTACGACGTCGTCGTGATCGGCGCAGGCGGCGCCGGGATCCGCGCCGCGATCGAGGCGAGCGCGCAGGGCGCGCGGACCGCGCTCATCTGCAAGTCGCTGTTCGGCAAGGCGCACACCGTGATGGCCGAGGGCGGCATCGCCGCCGCGCTGCGCAACGTGTGGAAGGAGGACTCCTGGCAGGTCCACTTCCGCGACACCATGCGGGGCGGGAAGCTCATGAACAACTGGCGCATGGCGCAGCTTCACGCGCAGGAGGCGCCGGACCGCGTCCTCGAGCTCGAGGAGTGGGGCGCGCTCTTCGACCGCACGAAGGACGGGCTCATCCTGCAGCGCGACTTCGGCGGCCACCGCTACGCGCGGCTCGCGCACGTCGGCGACCGGACCGGCCTCGAGATGATCCGCACGCTGCAGGACCACGCGGTGCACAAGGGCATCGACGTCCACATGGAGTGCACGATCCAGCGTCTGCTCCTCGCCGACGGCGCGGTGAGCGGCTGCGTCGGCTACTGGCGCCAGACCGGCGCGCTCGTCGCGTTCGGCGCGAAGGCGATCGTCCTCGCGACGGGCGGCGTCGGCAAGGCCTGGAAGATCACGTCGAACTCCTGGGAGTACACGGGCGACGGGATCGCGCTCGCGCTCGACGCCGGCGCCGACCTCATCGACATGGAGATGACGCAGTTCCATCCGACCGGGATGGTCTGGCCGCCGAGCGTGCGCGGCATCCTCGTCACGGAGGGAGTGCGCGGTGACGGCGGCACGCTCAAGAACAGCGCCGGCCGCCGCTTCATGTTCGACTACATCCCCGAGTTCTTCCGCGGCGACACCGCCGACACGGAGGCCGAGGCGGACCGGTGGTACGAGGACAAGATCAACAACCGCCGGACCCCGGACCTGCTGCCGCGCGACGAGGTCGCGCGCGCGATCAACTCCGAGGTGAAGGCGGGCCGCGGCACCCCGCACGGCGGCGTGTACCTCGACATCGCGTCGCGCCGGAGCGCCGAGTACATCCGCCAGCGCCTCCCTTCCATGTACCACCAGTTCAAGGAGCTCGCGGACGTCGACATCACGACGACGCCGATGGAGGTCGGCCCGACGCTGCACTACATCATGGGCGGCGTCCGGGTCGAGGCCGACACCGCCGCGACGACGGTGGCCGGCCTCTTCGCGGCGGGCGAGGTCGCGGCGGGGATGCACGGCGCGAACCGCCTCGGCGGCAACTCGCTCTCGGACCTCCTCGTCTTCGGCCGTCGGGCGGGGCTCGGCGCGGCGGCGTACGCGGGCAGGCGGGGCGCGGCGCCGTTCGACGACGCCGCGCTCGCTCGCAGCGCCGAGGACATCCTCGCGCCGTTCTCGCGGCCGGACGCCGGCGAGGATCCGTACCAGCTCCACGAGCGCCTGCAGAGCACGATGCAGGCGAACGTCGGCATCGTGCGGACCGAGGACGAGCTGGCGAAGGCTCTCGCCGACATCGAGCGGCTCCGCGCGCGCGCCGAGAAGGTGCGCGTCCGGGGAACACGCGTGTACAACCCCGGCTGGCACCTCGCGCTCGACCTCCGCTCGATGCTCACCTGCGCGGAGGCGGTCACGCGCTCCGCGCTCCGGCGGACCGAGAGCCGCGGTGGCCACACCCGCGCGGACTTCCCGAAGACGGACAAGGAGTGGGGCCGGAAGAACATCGTCGTCAGGCGCGGGGACGGCGGCCTCGTGCTCGCCGACGAGCCGATCCCGCAGCCGCCGCCCGAGCTGCAGGCGCTGCTCGGCGACGACCTGCCGACAGCGGCGCCGGTCACGCCGGCGCCCGCGCGCGAGGTGGTCCCGACGACATGACCGAGGTGAAGATGAAGGTCTGGCGCGGCGACCGCGAGGGCGGCGAGTTCACCGAGTACCTCGTGCCCTCCGACGAGGGCATGGTCGTCCTCGACGTCATCCACCGCATCCAGGCGCTGCGCGCGCCGGATCTCGCGGTGCGTTGGAACTGCAAGGCCGGGAAGTGCGGCTCGTGCAGCGCCGAGATCAACGGCGCGCCGCGGCTCATGTGCATGACGCGCATGAACACGTTCGAGCCAGGCGAGGAGATCACCGTCTCGCCGCTCAAGACGTTCCCGGTGATCCGCGACCTCGTCACCGACGTCTCCTTCAACTACGAGAAGGCGAAGACGATCCCCGCGTTCACGCCGCGCCCGAAGGAGGCCGACGGGACCAGGCGCATGTATCAGGAGGAGGTCGACCGGGTCCAGGAGTTCCACAAGTGCATCGAGTGCTTCCTCTGCCAGAACGTCTGCCACGTCATCCGCGACCACGAGGAGAACAAGCGGTCGTTCTCGGGCCCGCGCCTCTTCGTTCGGCTCGCGGCGCTCGAGATGCACCCGCTCGACACGAACGACCGCCTCGAGCTCATCCGTGCGAAACAGGGCCTCGGCTTCTGCAACATCACGAAGTGCTGCACCGAGGTGTGCCCCGAGCACATCAAGATCACCGACAACGCGATCATCCCATTGAAGGAGCGCGTCGTGACCGAGTTCTACGACCCGCTCGCGTGGGTGAAGCGGAAGGTGATGGGTCAGCGCCCGACGGCGCCCGGCCGCGGCGAGCCGGAGCCTCCGTCCGCCTGAGCTCGCGGCGCGCCTTCGTCCTTGCCGCTGGCGCCGTCCTCGCCGTCGCCACCGTCGCCCTCGTCATCCGTCCGGCGTTAGAACGCGGTGGTGCGGGTGAACTCCTGCTGATCTTCGGCTTCTTCGGCGCCGTCCTGCTGTTCGAACGCTGGCTGCGCACCCGGTAGCGGCTACCGTCTAGCGGCCTGCATCCGATCAGATAGCCCGGGCCGGACGCGCCCGGTGTACGTTGCGGCCGAGGGGCGGGGTCGAAGTAGAACGCATCGCGCGGCGCACCTTCTGGCTCATCGCGGTGACCGCCGTCGCCGCGCTGCCGCTCGTCGCCCTCGGATCGCTCCAGCTCGTCGCCGGCGCCGCGCACCCGCTCCTCGGTCTCTTCGTGTTCGCGGGCATCGTCGTGCTGTCGCTCCGCACGATCACCCTGCGCGCGCACACCGACCTCAGCCTCGCGGATGTCGTCGTGCTCGCCGGCATCGTGCTGCTTCCCGTCGCGGCGGTCGCGCCCCTGGCCGCGCTCGCGCGCGCCGTGAATGACGCCATCCTCCGCCGCCCGACCCCCCATCTCGTGCGCAACGCGGCCGCGACCGCGGTGTCGAGCGGCGTGGCATCGCTCGTCTACGCGGGCGTCACCTCCCTGGTCCCCGGGACGGGAGCCGTGGCGACGATCCCCGGCGCGGTCGCGGCGGCCGTGACGCTCGTCCTCGTGGACGTCGGTCAGCTCATCGCGCTCCTGCGCACGCTGCCCGCGGCCGCGGAGCTCCCGCTCCGCTGGTCCTGGGTCTGGCACACGGCGCGCGCCCAGCTGTTGTGGGCGCTCTCCGCTGTGGTCGTCATCGAGGCCGGACGCATCGAGCCCCTCTTCCTCGTCCCCGGCGTCCCGCTCCTCCTCCTCGGCTACCAGGACATCCGCGCGCGCTTCACCGCCGAGCGGCGATCGCGAGTGCTGGCGACCCTCGTCGAGGTGAGCCATGCGGTCGGCGCGTCGCTCGACCCGACGCTCGTCTTCCGCGCGCTCTACACGAACGTGCGCGCCTCGCTCGAGGCGGACGCGTTCTACGTCGCGCTGCTCTCCTCGAACGGCACGATGGTCTCGTACCGCTTCCTTGTCGACGCGAACGAGGAGCTGCCACCCCAGGACCGGGCGAAGTACGGCACCCTCGCCGGACACTGCATCGACACCGACCGCGCGATCCTCATGCGCGACGCCGAGCGCGACTACGCCTCGCTCGGGATCGAGCGCAACCCGTGGGGGACGGTCCGCGAGCGGTCGATCATGGTGGCGCCGCTGCGCATCCGCGGTCAGGCCGTGGGCGCGATCTCCGCGCAGAGCGTGAACGCGAACGCGTACGACGAAGGCGACCTCGAGCTGTTCGGCGCGATCGCGAACGAGGCGGCTGTCGCGATCGAGCGCGCCGAGCTGTACGCGCGCACAGCCTCCCTCTCCGGCCGCCTGTTCGAGCTCCACCGTGTCGGCATCGAGATGAGCGCGGAGCGCGACGTCGCGGCGGTGGCGCGGCGCCTCTCGGGGACGGCGCGCGAGCTGCTCGGTTCCGCCGCTGTCACGGTCTTCCTCGATAACGGCGGCGACAGCTTCGACTTCGTCACCCGCGCCGGCCCGTCGCAGACGGAGGTCGCGAAGCTGCCGAAGAGCCTGCCGCTCACCGCGCGCGCGATGAAGGAAGGCGTCGTCGAGGTCGCCGACTCCGCGACCGCCCCGCCGGAGTCGCGCCGCATGCTCGAGGCATCGGGCCACCGGGCGGTCCTCATCTACCCGCTGCGAGCGGCGAACGACGTCGTTGGCCTGGTGTTCGTGACCTGGACGCAGCCGCACGCCGTCACCGCCGACGAGCGCGAGCTCCTCGACATCCTCATGAACATGGGCGCGACGGCGCTCCGGAGCCTGCGCCTGTACGCCGAGCTCGACGAGGCGTACCTCGCGACCGTCCAGACGCTCATGACGACGATCCAGGCGCGGGACGGGTATCGCGAGGACCACCAGCGCCGTGTCGCGGAGGACTCCGTGGCGCTCGGGGAGCGCCTGCGCCTGCCGGAGGACTCGCTCCGAGACCTTCGCTACGCGTCGCTCTTCCACGCCCTCGGCAAGATCGGCGTCGCTCCGTCGATCCTCTCGAAGCAGGGTCCTCTGACCGGCGAGGAGCGCCGGGTCGTCCGCGAGCACCCGATCCTCGGCGCGCGGATCATCGAGGCGATCCGCTTCCTCCGCGGTGTCGTCCCGATCGTGCGCCACGCGAACGAGCGCTGGGACGGCAGCGGCTACCCGGACGGGCTCGCCTTCGAGGCGATCCCGTACGAGGCCCGCCTGCTGCAGATCGTCCTGTCGTACCACGCCATGCTGGCGGACCGCCCGTACCGTCATGGCCTGGAGCCGCGCGTCGCGCTCGGCGAACTGCGCCTGCTCGCCGGTAGCCGGTACGACCCGGGCCTCGTCGAGGAGTTCGTGCGCATGATCGAGGAGCGCGGTGGCGTCGAGTCGGCGCAGCTCGAGGTCCAGGAGGGCGCGCGCGAGCTCGCGATCCTCGCCGAGATCACGCCGCAGTTCAACACGCTGCTCGACCTGAAGCAGCTGCTCGACCGCGTGCTGCGCAGCCTCGAGCGCTACTGGCCAGGCAGCCGCATCCACATCCTGCTCCGCGACGAGCACACCGAGGAGCTCGTCGTGCGCGCGGTCGCCGGGGAGGAAGGGGCGGCGCTTGCCGCCGGCGTGCGCCTCGCGCGCGGGCACGGTCTCGCGAGCTGGGTCGTCGAGCACCGGGAGCCGCTCAACGTCGAGGACATCAACGCCGACCCTCGCGCGAGGCAGCAGGACGGCAGGACCCGTGCGCGGATGCTCGTCCCGCTCATCAACGAGGCCCGCGCGATCGGCGTCCTCGCGGTCTCCAGCGATCATGCGGGTGCCTTCTCCCAGCGCGACGTCACCCTCCTGCAGGCGGTCGGCGCCCAGATCGCGGCGGCCATCGAGGTCGCCGACCTGCACGAGCGCCTGAAGCACGCCGCGAACACCGACGCGCTCACCGGCCTGCACAACTTCCGCTACTTCTACGACCGCCTCGAGGAGGAGATCGCGCGCGCGGAGCGGCGCGGCACGCCGCTCGCGGTCGCCTATTTCGACATCGACGGGCTGAAGCGCGTGAACGACAGTCACGGCCACATCGCCGGCGACGCCGTCCTTCGGACGCTCGGGAGCGCGATCGACAGCCACGTTCGGGCCGAGGACGTTCCCGCGCGATATGGGGGCGACGAGTTCGCGATCGTGATGCCGGAGACCGCGCGCGAGGAGGCGGAGAAGGTCGTCGGCCGGCTCATGGAGCTGCTCGACAGCAGCAGGATCGACCTCGGCGACGAACGTACCATCGCCATGCCCGCGCGATCCTGGGGCGTGTCGTCCTACCCGACCGACGGCACGACCGCGAAGGAGCTCGTCGAGAACGCCGACACCCGCGCGTACGCACGCAAGCGCGCCAAGGCGTAGTGGCGCCGCCGACGCTTGCGGAGCTCCGGGCGCGCCGGGCGCAGGAGTGCCGCCTCACCAGGGACCGCGCGCTCGGGTCGCTCGAGGAGGCCGAGGCGTTCCTGCAGGATCGGCGGGTCCTCACCCAGACCCAGGACTCGTCGCTGCCGAGCCTCTTCGCGGCCACGCATGAGGCGCCGTACGCGCTCGGCAAGGCCGGCTTCGGGTCGTGGCCGAAGACGAAGTGGACCTGGGGCGGCGAGCTCGCCTCCCGCCCGCACGTCCAGCCGGTGAAGGTGCACAAGGGGAAGCTCCTGCTCTTCTCGGCCGAGGGGGCGGCGGTCATCGACCCGCTCTGCCGCGACGCGATCGCGCGCGCCGAGGACGGCGAGCTCGGCGACGACGCCGCGGCGATCCTTCGTCGCCTGAAGGCGGCCGGACCGAGCAGCGCCGACGACGTGCGGAACGAGCTCGGTCTCGAGACGAAGGCCTTCCGCGCCGCGCGCGAGAAGCTCGAGCGCGAGGGTGCGCTCGTCTCGCGATCGATCGAAGGAGGCTCGCCTGCGGCGGGCGAGGCGCCGCAGGTGCACCGTCACGGCAGCACGCTCGCGCGGTGGGACCAGTCCTTCACGCAGCGGCGCAAGGCGCCGCTCGAGCGCGCGCTCGACGACCTCGTGCTGCTCGGCATCCGCGCCGCCGTCGTCGTGCAGGAGGACGAGCCGCTCGGCTGGTTCACCTGGCCGGTGCCGCGCGACACCGTGCGCCGCCTCCTCGCGGCCGGGAAGCTCGTGCGGCCCGCGGCCGGCTGGGTCGGCTATCCCTAGCGTCGCTACCGCCGCGCGCGCAGCGTGAACGAGAGCGGCAGCTCGCCCGCGTAGCCCGGCGGCAGCGTCCACTCGCCGGCGCCCGGCTCACCTGACTCTTCGCTCCGCACCAGGAACGGGAGTGCCTGCCACGGCGCGGTCGTGCGCTCGTGGAGGAACTCGATGCGGAGCCCCGCGTCGGCGAGAGAGGTGACGATCTCGCCAAGATCGTGGATCCACGCGTACTCCTTGCGCTGCGCGAACGTCCTGCTGCGGTCCGCGTAGGTCCCCTGCACGTCGAGCTCGAGCGCGTCGGGACGCGCGAGGTACGGATAGCCGAGACGCAGCTCGGTCGCGCTGTCCGAGTCGTCGAAGGCGAGCAGCACCGGGTGGACCTCGTGGATGTAGAAGAAGCCGCGGGGCCGCAGGTGCTTCGCGATGACCCGGGCCCAGCGCGCGAGGTCCGGCAGCCAGCCGATGACGCCGCGTGAGGTGTACACGATGTCGAAGGTCTCCCCGAGCTCGAGCTCGAGCACGTCTGACGCGACGAAGCGGGCCTGGAGACCGAGCTCCGCCGCGAGCGCCCGCGCCTGCGCGATGGCCGGCTCGGAGAAGTCCACGCCGGTGACGCGCGCGCCGAGCCTCGCGAACGAGAGCGTGTCCATCCCGAAGTGGCACTGGAGGTGGAGCAGGTCCTTGCCGCGCACGTCGCCGAGCTCGGCGAGCTCGACCGGGCGGATGCGCGTGGCGCCCTTCTTGAACGCGTCGACGCCGTAGAAGTCCGAGGCGTAGTGGACCGGGACGCGCTCGTCCCAAAGACGGCGGTTCGCCGCGAGCTGTTCGCGCGTCGGCTCGCCGGCGCTCACGGCGCCGCTACAGGACCGGTCAGTTCTCGAAGACCCGGCTCTGGCGGATGGGAAAGCCGCTGCGCAGGCAATCGGCCTCGGACCGCAGCGTGTTGGCCACGTAGTCGGGCGGGACGACCACGTAGTTGAACTGCCAGATCGGGCTGTACTTCGCCATCCCGGGTATCGAGTCGTAGATGTTCAGCTGGCGCGGCACGCGCGACGGCTCCCGGACGAGATGGCCGTCCGCGTCGAGCTCGACGTCGTAGACGATCTGGTACTCCTGCGCGACCTTCACGGTCGCGGGATCGACCTGAAGCTCCCCTTGCTCTGACGCGAAGACGATCCGTCCGTCGAACCACACGCGTTCGATCGCGTAGCCGTACGGGTTGGAGTAGGTGAGCCGCTCGGTACCGCTCCGGTCGAACGGCGCGCTCTCTGAGTGCGCGTAAGGGACGCCGTCGCGGATGTCCCACACGCCCTCGGGCTCGTCGTCGTCGACGCGTCCCGTCAAGCCGCGAGCAGGTCCTTCACGATCTCGCGCTCCTTCTCGAGCTCGGCGATCGTCGCGGCGATCTTCGCCTTGGCGAAGTCGTTCAGCGTGATGCCCTGGACGATCTCGAACGTGCCGTCCCCCCGCGACCGGGTCGGGAACGACGACACGATCCCTTTCGGCACCCCGTACGAGCCGTCGGAGACGACGGCGAGGCTCGCCCAGTCGTCACCGGGCGTCTTCTGCACGAGGCTGCGCACGTGGTCGACGATCGCCTGCGCGGCGGAGAACGCGCTCGAGGCGCCGCGCGCCGCAATGACCGCGGCGCCGCGCTGCTGCACCGCGGGGATGAACTCGCCCTCGAGCCAGGCCTGATCCACCAGGTCCGTCGCCTTCTTGCCCGCGACGAGCGCGTTCGTGAAGTCGGGATAGAGCGTCGCGCTGTGGTTGCCCCAGATGGCGAGCTTCGTCACGTCGCGGACCCGCGCCTTCGCCTTCTGCGAGAGGAGCGAACGGGCGCGGTTCTGGTCGAGGCGGGTGAGCGCGGTCCAGCGGTCGTCGGGGACCTTTCCGCCGGCCGCGGTGCGGGCGATGAGGCAGTTCGTGTTGCAGGGGTTCCCGACCACGACGACGCGGACGTCCGACGAGCCGTGCTGCGCGACGGCCTTGCCCTCCTCGACGAAGATCGGCCCGTTCTTGCGGATGAGGTCGCCGCGCTCCATGCCCGGGCCGCGCGGCACGCTGCCGACGAGGAGGACCCAGTCCGCGCCGGCGTGGCTCTCGGCGCGGTCGGCGCTCGCGCTGACGCGGGAGAGCAGCGGGTACGCGCCGTCCTCGAGCTCCATGACGACGCCCTTCGCCTTCTCGATCATCGGCGGGATGTCCGCGAGGCGGAGGTCGACCTCGACGTCCGGGCCGAACATCTCGCCCGCCGCGATCCGCGGGAGGAGCGCGTAGGCGACCTGCCCCGTGGCGCCGGTCACGACGACGCGGACCGTTCTAGCCAAGGGTGTCGTCCGCCCCGCCGTAGACAGCCTCGGCCTCGATCTCCACGAGGATGCGCGGGTCGATGAAGTCCGCCTTCACGATCGTCGTCGCGGGGCGGATGTCGCGGAAGATCTCGCCGTGCAGCACGGCGACGCCCTCGATGTTGGCGACCTCGCTCACGTACACGCGCGTCATGATGACGTCCGCGAACGAGGAGCCGTAGGCCTCGAGCGCCTCACGGATGATCTCGAGGGCCCGCCGGGTCTGCTCCACGATGCCGCCCTGCACGGGGACGCCGTTCGCGTCGAGCCCCGCGGTGCCCGCGACGCGGATGACGCTGCCGTGCCGGACCGCGCGCGAGTAGCCGAACTGGAACTCGAACTTCGTCTTCGTGCTGTGAAGCCAGCGCTTCGGGTTGTTCGGGTCGCGCTCAGGCACGGGGGGATCCTGCGCGGCGCCGCGGCATCACGCCTGCATCCGCCGGATGACCGCGTCGGCGAACTCGCGCGTGCCGACCGCCGTCCGGTCGTCGCGGTCCGCCTTCAGGTCGTAGGTCACGTCCTTGCCCTCCCTCACGACGCCGGCGATCGCCCGCTCGAGCCGGTCGCCGGCCTCGCGCTCCCCGATGTGCCGCAGCATGAGCACGCCCGCGAGCATGAGCGCCATCGGGTTGACCTTGTTCTGCCCAGCGTACTTCGGCGCGGAGCCGTGGATCGCCTCAAAGACCGCGACCCCGTCCTCGCCGATGTTCGCGCCCGGCGCAACGCCGAGCCCGCCCGCCAGGCCGGCGACGAGGTCGCTCACGATGTCGCCGTAGAGGTTCGGCAGCACGAGGACGTCGTAGAGCTCCGGCTTCTGGACGAGCTGCATGCACATGTTGTCGACGATGCGGTCCTCGTACGCGATCTCGGGGTACCCCTTCGCGACCTCGCCGCAGACGCGCAGGAAGAGCCCGTCCGCGAACTTCATGATGTTCGCCTTGTGGACCGCGGTGACCTTTTTACGCCCGTTCGCGCGCGCGTACTCGAACGCGAACTTCGCGATCCGGCGTGAGCCGAACTCGCTGATGTACTTGATCGCGATCGCGGAGTCCTCGCGGATCTTCTTGCCCGAGGTCCGCTCGATCGCCGCGCGGACCTCCGCGAGCTCCTTCGTGCCGAGGTCGTACTCGATGCCCGCGTACAGGTCCTCGATGTTCTCGCGCACGACGACGAGGTCGATGTTCCCCATCGGCGCCTGCACGCCCTCGTACGTGCGCGCGGGCCGGAGGTTCGCGTAGAGGTCGAATTCCTTGCGGAGCGCGACGTTCACGGAGCGCATGCCGGTACCGAGCTCCGTGGTGAGCGGGCCCTTCAGCCCGACCTTGTTGCGCCGGATCGAGTCGAGCGCCTCCTTCGGGAACGGATCACCGTGCTTCTCGATCGCGGGCAGGCCGATCTGCTGCTCGTCCCACGCGATGCGCACCCCGGTCGCGTCGATCGCCCGCTTCGTCGCGGCGACGATCTCGGGGCCGGTGCCGTCCCCCGGGATGAGCGTGATCGTGTGCGTCAACGCGCGACCGTCACCGCGGCGTGTCGCTCATCTCGGGGTCTTG
Source organism: Candidatus Limnocylindria bacterium (assembly GCA_036276035.1). Classification (GTDB taxonomy): domain Bacteria; phylum Chloroflexota; class Limnocylindria; order P2-11E; family P2-11E; genus JACDAF01. The sequence continues at coordinate 28,535 of DASUCM010000009.1, forward strand.
CCCGCTTCCTTCGCCGTCTTCACGGCGTCGTCCCCCGCGACCGGGAGGTTGAGGCTCTCGCGCGGCGAGCCCTGGTCGGCCGAGGCGCTCACCACGACACCCGCGGAGAGGTTCTCGCCGCCGGCCCGCAGCTCGGCGAGGAGCCCGCCGGCGAGCAGCGTCTTCGCCTCACCGGGCAGGAAGCTGACGCGGAGCGGGATCTCCTGCCCGCGGCCGGTGCGCGCGATGACGACCTCGTCGGTCTTGTTCGACTCGAGCGCCGCGCGCAGGCCGTCGATGGTCAGCGTGTCGCCCTGCTCGATCTTCGCGAGGTCCCCCTCGTGCTGGAACGTGAGCGGCGGCAGGCCCTGCGCGATGAGGTTGCGGCGGTGGATGCGGGCGAAGGACTGCGCGATGACCGCCTTGATGCCGAGCGCCTTCGGCGCGAGCGCGGCGTGCTCGCGGCTCGAGCCCTGGCCGTAGTTCTGGCCGGCCACGACGAACCCGCCGCCCCTCTCGCGGGCGCGCGCCGGGAACTTCGGGTCGAAGCGCCGGAAGGTGAACTCCGCGATCGCGTTCACATTGGACCGGAGCGCCATGACGACGGCGCCGTCCGGCGAGAGGTCGCCGGTCGACACGTTGTCGCCGAGCTTGATGATGACCTCGCCCTGGAGCGTGCTCGGCAGGGGGATCTGGCGCGGCGGCGGCTGGATGTTCGGGCCCTTCACGACGCGGACCATCCGCGCCTCGTGCTCCGGGAGCGGCACGAGGATGTTCGAGTCGTCGACGGCGGGGTTCATCGCCGGGACCTGGAAGGTCGGCTCCTCGCCGAGGTCGCGCGGGTCGGTGATGACGCCGCGCAGCGCGGTCGCGGCCGCGGTCGTCGGGCTGCAGAGATACACCTGGTCGTCGTCGGTGCCGCTGCGCCCCGGGAAGTTGCGGTTGAAGGTCCGGACCGAGACGCTCCCGGTCGGCGGTGCCTGGCCCATGCCGACGCAGGGACCACATGCGGGCTCGAGCATGCGCGCGCCGGCGGCGATGAGCGCCTGGTACGCGCCGCCGCCCGCGAGCATGTCGAGGATCTGCTTCGAGCCGGGCGTCACGGTCATGAAGACCTCGCGGTCGATCGTCTTCCCCTTCAGGACCTGCGCCACGATGGCGAGGTCGTCGTACCCGGAGTTCACCGACGAGCCGACGCAGACCTGCTGCACCTTCGTTCCCGCGACCTCCCGGACGGGAACGACATTCCCCGGGCTCGACGGCTTCGCGATGAGCGGCTCGAGCTTCGCGAGGTCGATCTCCTCGCGCTCGTCGTACGACGCGCCGGGGTCGGCCGCGAGCGCCACGAAGTCGCCCGCGCGACGCTGCTTCGTGAGCCAGTCCTGCGTCTGCCGGTCGCTGGGGAAGATCCCGGTGGTCGCGCCGAGCTCCGCGATCATGTTGCAGATCGTCCCGCGCTGCGGGACGTTCAGCGTCTCGACGCCGGGGCCGGTGAACTCGAAGATCCGGCCGACGCCGCCCTTCACGTCGCGGCGGCGGAGCAGCTCCAGGATGATGTCCTTTGCCTGCACCCAGGGCCCCAGCCTGTTCGTGAGACGGACCTCCACGACCTTCGGCATCGCCATGACGAAGGGATGGCCGGCCAGCGCGACAGCGACGTCGAGGCCACCCGCGCCGATCGCGATCATCGAGACGGAGCCGGCCATGACGGTGTGGCTGTCCGCGCCGAGAAGGACCTGACCGGGCTTCGCGAAGCGCTCCATGTGCAGGTAGTGGCAGATGCCCGTGCCCGGACGCGAGAAGTGGAGGCCGACACGCATCGCCGACGAGCGCAAGAACATGTGGTCGTCGGGGTTCTTGAAGTCGATCGCGAGGATGTTGTGGTCCACGTACACGATGCCGAACGGGATCTTGATGCGGTCGACGCCGAGCTCCTCGAGCTGCAGGAGGGCCATCGTCCCGGTCGTGTCCTGAAGGAGCCCCTGATCGACGGTGAGGGCGATCTCCGTGCCCGGCTTGAGGTCGCCGTCGGCAAGGTGCGACGAGATGATCTTCTGGGTCAGGTTCAGGCCGGGCATGTGGTGCCTCCTCGGGAGCTTCGAAAAGGAGCGGCTCGGGACGAATCTTAGGCTCGGCGGACGACCTCTGCCTGCGGCCTCCGTCGGGGACAATGCGGCGATGACCACGCGCGGCGCGACCGTGGAGTTCCGCGACGTCACGAAGCGGTACGCGCGCGCCGCGGACGCGTCCCGCGCGGTGAACGGGCTCTCGCTCACGGTGGGCGCGGGCGAGATCTGCGTCCTCGTCGGGCCGTCCGGCTGCGGCAAGACGACGACGCTGAAGATGGCGAACCGCCTCATCGAGCCGACCTCGGGGGAGATCCTCATCGACGGCCGGAACGTGCTGAGCGGGGACCCGGTCGCGCTCCGCCGGCGCATCGGCTACGTCATCCAGCAGGTGGGGCTCTTCCCGCACCGGACGATCGCCGAGAACGTCGCGACCGTGCCCGAGCTGCTCGGGTGGCCGGCTGCCCGGGTGCGCGACCGCGTGGGGGAGCTCATGGAGCTCGTCGGGCTGGACCCCTCGTACGCGGGGCGCTACCCCGCGCAGCTGTCCGGCGGGGAGCGCCAGCGCGCCGGTGTCGCGCGCGCGCTCGCCGCGGAGCCGCCGCTGATGCTGATGGACGAGCCCTTCGGTGCCGTCGACCCGATCGTGCGCGAGCGTCTGCAGGACGAGTTCCTCCGGATCCACCGGGCGCTCGGGATGACGGTCCTGTTCGTCACGCACGACATCGACGAGGCGATCAAGATGGGCGACCGCGTCGCGGTCATGCGCGCCGGCGCGCTCGTCCAGTACGCGCCCCCCGCGGAGCTCCTGACCCGGCCCGCGGACGAGTTCGTCGCCCGTTTCGTCGGCGCGGACCGTGGCCTGAAGCGCCTCGCGCTCATCTCGTGCGGCGAGCTCACGCTCCGCGAGCCGCCGACCGCGCGGGCCGCGGACACGATCGCGCGAGGCGTGGGCTTCGTGCTGCTCGTCGACGGCGAGCGACGGCCCGTCGGCTGGGTGAACCGCGCGCGGCCAGAGCTGGGCGCGGATCCCTCCTCGCCGCTGGTGACGCGCGAGACGCGCGTGAAGGACGCGCTGTCCGCGCTCCTCGCGGCGGGGGTCGCGACCGCGCTCGTCGTCGACGAAGACCGCCGCCTCCTCGGGACCATCGCACTGGACGACATCACGCACCTGCTCGCGGAGCGGGCGTGAGCGCGGACGAGCCGCTCGTGCGCTGGGACTGGATCGCGGGCCACCTCGACGAGGTCGCGCTCCGCGTGGGTGAGCACCTCCTGCTCACCGTGGTCGCGGTCTCCGTCGGCTTCGTCATCGCGTTCGCGATCGCGCTCGCGTCACTCCGCTGGCCGCGGGCCTACGGCCCGGCGACGTGGGCGGCCGGGATCCTCTACACGATCCCGAGCCTTGCGCTCTTCGCGCTGCTCATCCCCTTCACCGGCCTCACCCTCCTCACTGCCGAGATCGGCCTCGTCGGCTACACGCTGCTCATCCTCCTGCGGAACATCGTCGCCGGCATCCGTGCCGTCCCCGCTGACGCGACCGAGGCCGCGGCCGGCATGGGCTACACCGGCGCGCAGACGCTGTGGCGCGTGCAGCTCCCGCTCGCGCTGCCGGTCATCGTCGCCGGCATCCGCGTCGCGACGATCACGACGATCGGCCTCGTCACCGTGACCGCGCTCATCGGCCAGGGCGGGCTCGGCTACTTCATCCTGCTCGGCATCCAACGGTTCTTCAGCACGCCGCTGCTGCTCGGCGCGTTCCTCTCGGTCGCGCTCGCGATCGCCGCCGACGCGCTCCTCGTGCTCGCGCAGCGAGCGCTCACGCCGTGGGCGCGGGCGCGCTGACGGCGTAGTGGACTTCCTCGCGTCCGTCGTCGCGTGGTTCGCCGACCCGCAGCACTGGCGCGGCGACGACGGTATCCCGACGCGGGTATGGGAGCACGTGCAGCTCTCTGGCGTGTCGGTCGCGATCGCCGCGGTCATCGCGCTGCCGCTCGGCCTCTACCTCGGCCACACCGGACGGGGCGGCTTCGTCGCGATCAACGTCGCGAACATCGGGCGCGCCCTGCCATCGCTTGCGCTCATCGCGCTCGGCCTCGTGGCGAGCATCGCGCTCGGGCTCGGTCTCGGGTTCTGGCCGACCTTGTTCGCGCTCGTGCCGCTCGCGCTCCCGCCGATCCTCACGAACACGTACGTCGCCATGCGTGGCGTCGACGCGGACACGATCGAGGCCGCCCGGGGCATGGGTCTGCGCGAGGCGCAGGTGCTCCGGCAGGTGGAGCTGCCCCTCGCGCTGCCGCTCATTCTCGGCGGGTTGCGGACGGCGGCCGTGAACGTCGTCGCGACGGCGACCCTGGGGGCGCTCGTCGCCGGCGGAGCGCTCGGCCGGTACATCGTCGACGGCCTCGCGCTCCAGGAGTTCGACCGCCTCTTCGCCGGGGCGCTCCTCGTCGCGCTCCTCGCCATCGTCACGGAGGCGACGTTCGGGATTTTGGCGCGCGCGGCGCGTTACTCTGGCAGCGCGGCCGAGTGAGCGCGAAAGCCTCGCGGCCGGTACTGGTGTCCAGAGGTCCCCGGAGAAGGAGAGTCGTCATGCGCCGCTTCCTCCCGACGCTCGTGATCCTCGCGTTCCTCGTCTCGGCCTGCGGCGGAGGAGGCGCCCCGAGCGGCATGACCACGATCCGCATCGGCTCGACGAACTTCACCGAGCAGCTCATCGTGGGTGAGCTGTACGCGCAGGTCCTCGAGGCGAACGGCTACAAGGTCGAACGCAAGTTCAACCTCGGCGCGCGCGAGGTCGTCGTGCCGGCCCTCGAGTCCGGCCAGATCGATCTCGAGGTCGACTACCTCGCGACGCTGCTCGCGTTCCTCGACAAGAACGCGACCGGCTCGACCGACGCGGCGACGACGGCGAAGACGCTCGACGAGAAGCTCCGGGCGAGGAACCTCGTCCAGTTCGACTTCGCGCCGGCCGTCGACCAGAACGGCATCGTCGTCACGAAGGAGACCGCGACGCGTCTGAGCCTCAAGAAGATCAGCGACCTCGCTCCGGTCGCGAAGGACCTCACCTTCGGCGGTCCGCCCGAGTGCCCGAACCGCGAGTTCTGCGCCCTCGGCCTCGAGAAGGTGTACGGCATCAAGTTCAAGACGTTCCGTCCGCTCGACGTCGGCGGCCCGCTCACCGTCACCGCGCTCGAGGGGAAGCAGATCGACGTGGCGCTGCTCTTCACCAGCGACGCCGTCATCGCCGTGAAGGGCTTCGTGCTCCTCGAGGACGACAAGAAGCTCCAGCTCTCCGACAACATCGTCCCGATCGTGCGCAAGGACGTCGCGGACAAGGGCGGCAGCGACCTGCGGACCCGCGTGAACGAGGTGAGCAGGAAGCTGACGACGGCGGAGCTCACCGAGCTGAACAAGCAGGTGGGCGTCGACAAGAAGGATCCGAAGGACGTCGCGCGGGAGTGGCTGAAGAAACAGGGCCTGCTGAGATAGGCGAGCGTCCCGCGGTCCGGGGCCCGCTCGGCGGACCTGTCGCCGCCGGGGTCGCCGTCGCCTCGTGGGGCACGTTCGAGAGCGAGGTGTTCGCGGTCCTCGAGGACGGGCAGGTCTGGAACCGGTACTGGGACGGCGCTTCGTGGCACGACTGGAAGCCGATGGGCGGCACGTTCACCGGCACGCCCGCGGCGTCCGCGCGCGATGCCGACCGGATCGACGTGCTCGCGATCGGTGTGGACGGTGTGCTCCGCCATCGGTGGTGGGACGGCGCCGTGTGGGTGCCCTGGCGTGAGCTCGAGGGAGCGTCCTCTGACGCCGCGACCGTGTCGTGCTCGTGGGTCGGCGGCGAGCTGCGGATCTTCATCGTCGATGCGGCCGCCATGGTGTGGTGCGTCATCCGGCGCTGAGCCCGCTCCGGACTACCATCGCGACAAGATGACGGAGCCCGCCGAGCTCGAGGCCCAGCGCAAGGCCAGGGCAGCCGCCGCGATGCCCGCGGCCCTCGCTGAGAAGATGCGCACCGACCGCGCGGCGGGTGAGCGGCGACCGGTGACGGTCCTCTTCGCCGATGTCGTCGGTTCGACGACGCTCGTCGAGAGCATGGACCCCGAGGACTGGACCGAGATCGTGAACGAGGCCTTTGACGCGATGTCGACCGCGATCTATCGCTACGAGGGGACGATCGCGAGGCTGATGGGCGACGCGGTCCTTGCCTTCTTCGGCGCGCCCGTCGCGCACGAGGACGATCCGCAGCGGGCCGTCCGCGCGGCGCTCGACATGATCCACACGATCGACGCGAAGCTCCGTCCGCGGGTCCAGGTGGAGCACGGCTCGGACTTCCGGATCCGCGCCGGGATCAACACGGGCGAGGTCGTGGTCGGGGTCGTCGGGAGCGACCTCGCGTACGAGTACACGGCCATGGGGGACGCGGTGAACGTGGCGTCGCGCATCCACTCGGCGGCAGATCCGGGCACCCTGCTCGTCACGGCCGCGACGTACCAGCTCGTCGCGCCGGTCGTCGACGCGGTGGATCGCGGCGAGCTCGACGTCAAGGGCAAGTCGGGTCCGGTCCGGCTGTACGAGATACGCGGACTTCGTGCCGTGCCCGGGGCGACCCGCGGTCTTGCGGGACGCCAGAGCGCGCTCGTCGGCCGGGACGACGAGCTCGCGCGTCTCGAGGAGGCCTTCGAGCCGGTGCGCGCGGGACAGGGCCGCGTCGCGTGCCTGATCGGCGATGCCGGCCTCGGGAAGAGCCGGCTCATCGCGGAGTTCGCGGAGAGCGCGAGGGCGCGCGCGCAGTCGGACGTCATCTGGGCACGCGGTCAGTGCCTGTCCTACGGACAGGGCATCCCCTACCACCTGGTCATCGACCTCCTGCGCTCGCTCGTCGGCGTCGGCGCGACCGCCGACGAGTCGGAGTTCGCGTCAGCGCTCGAGCGCCGTACAAAGGAGCTGCTCGGCGACGCCTGGGCGGACACGTATGCCTACCTCGCGCACATGTGCGGGCTGCCGCTCGCTCCGGAGCTCGCGTCGCGGATGACGCGCGTCGATTTCGAGGTGCTGAAGCGGTACGTCTCGGCCCTCCACCAGCTGGTGCAGGCGATGGCGACCGCGCGCGGGTCGTGCGCCGTCGTGCTCGTGTGCGAGGACGTCCACTGGGCTGACGCGTCGTCGGTGGACGTCATCTACCAGGCCATGCCGCTCGCGAACGAGCTCCCCCTCATGTGGCTCGTCACGTCCCGCCCGGAGCGCGCGGCGACGGGCTGGCGCCTGATCACTGCCGCCCGCGACATCTTCGGCGACGCTCTCGTCGAGCTCCGGCTGTCGCCGCTGTCGAACGAGTCCACGCGGAGGCTGGTGGCGAACCTGCTCGAGATCGAGTCCCTGCCGGATGCGGTGCGCGACGTCATCCTCGCGAAGGCCGAGGGCAACCCGTTCTTCGTGGAGGAGGTCATCCGGATGCTCATCGACCGCGGCGCGATCGTGGAGCGCGACGGGCGCTGGGTCGCCACGGGCGAGATCGGGGACGTCGAGATCCCCGGCACGCTCCAGGGCCTGCTCCTGGCGCGCATCGACCGGCTCCCGCCGAGCGCGCGGCGCACGATCCGGACGGCGTCGGTCATCGGACGCCGGTTCCCGCTCCGCGTGCTGGAGCGGCTCATCGACGCGGCGGCGAAGCCGTGACCGCGAAGGCGGACGTCGGTGCGCTCGAGGCGTCCGGTCTCGTCGGGATCGCCGCGATGGAACCGGAGCTCGAGTACCTGTTCCGCCACGTCCTGGTGCAGGACGCGGCGTACGCCTCGCTGCTGAAGCAGGAGCGGCGCGAGCTGCACCGGCGGATCGCTGACGCGCTCGTCGAGCTCTATCCCGAGCGGCGCGGCGAGCTTGCCGGCGTCATCGGCATGCATCTCGAGGAGGCGGGCGAGGCCCGCAGGGCGGCTCCCTTCCTGGTCGAGGCCGGCGATCACGCGCTCTCGCGCTTCGCGAGCCGCGAGGCGAGAGCGCTCTACGACCGCGCGTACGACGCGCTGCGCAGCGAGGACGGCGACCCGGGGACCGATCGCCTGCGCGTGCGCGCTGGGGTCGGTGCGGTGAAGGCTGGGTGGGGGTCGAGCATCCCCACCGCCGACGTCGACCGCATCGCCGGGCTCGTGGCGGTCGCGGAGCACCTCGGCGATCCGAGGCTCGCCACCGAAGTGCACTTCTGGAACATCCTGCTGCGGCGCTCGACCGGCGGCGCGGAAGCGGAGCAGGCCACCCGTGCGTCCGTGGAGCGCCTCGAGCAGCTGGGCGCGGAGCACGGCGATCCCATCGCCCAGGTCATGCCTCAGGCCCTGATGGGCGCCGGGATGGTGTTCGGCGGACAGCTACGAGCGGGCGTGGCGCTGCTGGAGAAGGCGATCCCCGCGCTCAGCGCGGGCGGCGACTCCCTCGGCGTCGCCGTCCTGCACGACGTCCTCACGATCGCGTACGCACGGCTTGGCGAGTTCGAGGCCGCCGAGCACAACGCGGAGCGCGCCGACGAGCTCGCGGCGCAGGGGGACCCGATCGCGCGGCTCGACGCCATGCTCGCGCGCGCGGCGATCGCCTCGGAGCGCGGCGACCTCGAGGACGCGGTCCGGCTCGCCGGCGACTGCGTCGCGACCGCGGAGAGCCTCGGCGCGACCGGCTGCGCGATCCCCGCGAACTACTTTCTCGGCGACGGCCGCCTGCGTCTCGGCGAGGCTGCGCTCGCGCGGGATCGCTTCGCGCGCTCGCTGCAGATCGCGGCAGGCGATGCCGGGTCGGCCGGCAGCCTGACCACCCTCGCCCAGGCCGGCCTCGCGTCCGCGGCCGCCCTTCTCGGCGATCGCGCCGAGGCCACCGCCGGCTGGGATGCCTCGCTGCTCGCCACGCGCAAGTACGGCGACCGCTTCAGCGAGGCGGCGATCCTGTTCCGCCGCGCCGCGATCCTCGTGCAGGGATCGCCGTCGGACTGGACGTCCATCCTCGCGGACCTCGAGACCGCGATCGGCCTGTTCGAGGAGATGGAGACGCGGCCGGCGCTCTCGCGTGCCCTCCGCGTCTACGGCGACGCGCTCACGCGTGCGGGCCGGCCGGACGAAGGCCGCGCGGCGATCGAGCGGTCGCGCGCGATCGCGGCCGAGCTCGGCCTGCGCGACCGACCCGTCGTGGCGTGACGGAGGAGCTCGACCTCCTCGACTGGCGGCGGCGCGTCGCGGCCGTGTACGCCGAGGTGCGCAGCCAGGGCCCGCGGGTCGGGCACGTGCGCTGGCGCGCGGTCCGCGACGAGCTGTTCAAGACACACCCGCAGTCCCCGCTCGCGCTCCCCGCGCGGACGGCGTTCAAGGCCCTGAGCTACTTCGACTACGACCCGAAGCTGCGCCTCTCGGCGCGCGTGCGCGGGCGCCCTGGCGAGCGCTTCGAGATCCAGACGAGCACCGGCGAGCAGCTGGCGATGCGCCGCTTCGGGATCGTCGAGCTCGAGTGGGGGACGCTCGACGTCTTCTGGATCGCCGTGTACGGCGGCGGCGTGTTCCTCCCGTTCCGCGACGCGACGAGCGGCACGACGACGTACGGCGGCGGGCGGTATCTCCTCGACACGATCAAGGGCGCCGACCTCGGCATGACCGAGCGCGGCGAGATCGTCCTCGACTTCAACTTCGCCTACAACCCGTCCTGCGCCTACGACCCGCAGTGGTCGTGCCCGCTCGCGCCGCGCGAGAATTCGCTCACCGTCCCGATCGAGGCGGGGGAGCGCATCTTCGAGGGGGCGGAACGGTGAGCGCGAAGGGCTGGACGCTCCTCGCCACGGTGCTCGCGTCGGGGATCGTGTTCCTCGACTCGACCGTCGTGAACGTGGCGCTCCCGCGCATCGGCCAGGAGCTCCCGAGCACGGTCTTCGGCGTCCTCGAGGGTCAGTCGTACGTGTACACCGGCTACCTGCTGACCGTCTCCGCGCTGCTCATCCTCGCGGGCGCGCTCACCGACTACTACGGACGCAAGCGGATGTTCGCGATCGGCCTTGCCGGCTTCGGCATCACGTCGGTGCTCTGCGGGCTCGCGCCGAACATGGAGCTCCTCGTCCTCTTCCGCCTGCTCCAGGGTGCGGCCGGCGCGATCCTCGTGCCGGGATCCCTCGCGATCATCCGGAGCACGTTCGAGGGCGAGGCGCAGGGCCGCGCGTTCGGGCTCTGGGCGGGGGCGTCCGCGGGCACGACGATCCTCGGCCCCTTCCTCGGCGGCATCCTCGTCGACACCGTCTCGTGGCGCGCGGCGTTCCTCATCAACGTGCCGCTCGTCGCGCTCGCGCTGTACGCCACGGCGGTACACGTGCGCGAGACGAAGGACGCGGAGGCGAGCGGACGATTCGACTGGCTCGGTGCGTTCGTCGCCGCGGTCGCGGTCGGCGGGCTGTCGTTCGGCGCGATCTACGGCCAGCAGCGCGAATGGCAGGACCCGCTCGCGTTCGTTGCGCTCGGGCTCGGCACGCTCGCGACCGTCGCGCTCCCGTTCCTCATGGCGCGCCGGCGCGATCCGCTCGTGCCGCTCTCGCTCTTCCGCTCGCGGAACTTCTCGGTCACGAACCTGTCGACACTTCTCATCTATGGCTCGCTGTACGTGACCTTCTACTACCAGGCGCTGTTCCTCCAGGGCACGCTCGGCTACAGCGCGGCAGCCGCCGGCCTCGCGGGGCTGCCCGGCGGCGTTCTCCTCACGCTCCTTTCCACGCGCTTCGGCGCGCTCGCCGGCCGCTACGGCCCGCGCCTCTTCATGAGCGCCGGTCCCGCGCTCATGGCGCTCGGCGTCCTGTGGTTCGCGCGCGTGCCGTCGTCGAGCGGCGCGTGGCCGTTCACGCCGGGCGACGCGTCGACCTACCTCCCGCCGCCGAGCTACCTCGCCGACTTCCTGCCTGGCCAGGTCGTGTTCGGCCTCGGGCTCGCGATGATGGTCGCGCCGCTCACGACCGCCCTCATGTCGAGCGTGCCCGGCCGATATGCGGGGGTCGCCTCGGCGGTGAACAACGCGATCTCGCGTGTCGGGCCGCAGCTCGCGGGCGCGCTCATCTTCATCGCGATCACCTCCTCCTTCTACGCCGGGATGGCCCAGCGGCTGCCGGGCATCGACACCGCCGCGCCGTCGTTCCGCCAGGCGGTCTCGCCGCTGAACCGGCCGAAGCCCGTCACCGGGAGCGTCCCGCAGTCCGTGGCCGAGCGTCTCGACCAGATCGATCGCGCCTCGCGCGAAGAGTCGACCGACGCCTTCCACCTCGCGATGCTCGTGAGCGCCGGGCTGCTCGCGGCCGGTGCCGCGGTGAACGCGGTGGGGATCCGCAGCGAACGCGCGGACCCGGGTTAGACCGACAGCAGCGGCGCGACCGCCTCCGCGAGCAGCCGCTCGTTGTCGGCGGTGCGGAAGTCGTGGAGCGGGTTCGGCGGGAGCATGACCTCATGCACGTCGGTGCCCCGCCGTACGTAGAGGCAGGGATAGATCTCTCCGGCCGCGTTCTCCTCGACCGTCGCCGCGATCGCGTCGCCGCGGCCGGAGTCGAGGAAGTGCATGAGGGGCCAGACCCCGTCGTCCACGATCCCGCGCCCGGGGTCGGAACGCAGGATCCGTGCGAGGTATGCCTTCTGATGCCAGAGCTCGGGTCCGTGCGTGAGCTCCTGCAGGAGGAAGGGGATGACCTCTGCCGCGCGGAGGCTCGGCCGCTCCGGTTCGACACCGAAGTGCTTTCGCGCGATGTGGCGAGCGAGGATGCGGCCGTTGTAGCGGTGGCCGTTCACGCCGCCGGAGTTGCTCGGCATCCCGTGCTTGCGCAGCCCCGGTGAGGCCTGGTGGATCGTGCCGGCGAAGTACAGGCCGGGCACGGACGCGCTCTCCCAGAGCGCCGTCTGGGCCGGCAGGCGGTTCCGTCCGACGGTCGCGACACCGAGCGCGACGAGATCCTGCACCGGCGACGTGAACCCGGTGGCGGCGATGACATCGTCCGCGTCGAAGACGAGCTCGCCCGACCCGTCGCTGCGCTTCGTGCGCACGCGGAAGCACTCCCCGTTGCGCTCGATCGCCTCGATCGAGGCGTTGAGCAGCGTCACCCCGCCGCCACCGATGACGTGATCCTCGTACGGCTGGACGTAGCGGGCGCGGACGCCGACGAGCGAGTTCGTCGTGATCGACAGCTTCGTCGGCGTCGGGGAGGCGAGCACGAGGTTGCGCGCCCAGGGCAGGAAGCCGGTCGCGAGCTCGAAGGCGGAGTTCTCCTTGCCGATGATGAAGATGCGGCGGCCGGCGTACGTCTCGGCCGGCCGGGTGTCCGCGTAGTGGGCGGCGAGCTCGATCCCCGCCATGGCGGGCCGCCACGGCTGTGCGACACCGACCGCGAAGACCGGCACCCGGCAGCGGTACTCGCCGTCGCTCGTGACGAGCACGAACTCCTCGCCCTCACGGCGCGTCCCGGTCCAGGTGCAGCCGAAGCGAACGCGCACGCCGGTGCGCTGAGCGAACGTGGCCAGGCTGCGCTCCATCTCGGGCCGGGATGGATAGTTCGAGGTGCCGTCCATGATCTCTGTCATCAGACCGCGGTTCTCCGGCTCCTCGGCGAGGAGACTGTTCCAGTCGTAGCGCTCGAACTCGCGCGCGGTCCGCTCGAACTGCACGTACGGCTTCGTCCAGGAGAGCAGGCGCTGGAAGAACGGCCACTTCCGGAACATGCCGCCCGCCGCCTCGTCCATCGAGATGACGGCGTGATCGATCCCGAGGCGAAGGAGCGAGTACGAGAGCTGGAGGCCACCGGGTCCGCTGCCGACGATCACGACCGGGTACGCGCCCGGCGGGAAGGGCCGCTCGGCGCGACCGGGCCCCGCCCCGCTCAACTCGTCTGTCGTCGGGTCGCGTTGCGCAGTTTTCGTGCCTCGGCCTGGAGGATCCGGTACGCGACGCGCGGATGCTCGATGAGGAAGGCTTCGAGGCGCTCGCCCGCGAGCACGAGGCAGCGCAGCGGCCGCAGCGCGACGACATCGGCGCTGGGCGGCTCGCCGAGCAGGACCGAGATCTCGCCGAAGACGTCGCCGCGGGCGAGGGTGTTCACGCGCTCCCCGTTCGCGATCGCGGCGGCCTCGCCCTCGAGCACGATGTAGAAGGCCGAGCCGGAGAGTCCCTGCCGCACGACCCGCTGGTCCTGCGGGAAGTACTGCTCGTCCAGCTCGTGCGCGATGTGTTCGAGCTCGGGCCGCGAGAGATCCGCGAAGATCGCCAGTGACGCGAGGGTGTCGACGACCTCTTCCTGCGTGGCCATGCGTCGTACGATGCCACTCCAGCATGACCTCCGCACTCCCGACCGGAACGGTCACCTTCCTCTTCACCGACATCGAGGGCTCGACCGGCCTGTTGCGCGCCCTCGGCATGGACACCTATGACCGCCTGTTGGTGGAGCACGGCCGCATCCTGCGCGAGGCGCTCTGCGCCGCGACCGGCCGCGGCCACGAGGTCCGCGTCGAGGGCGACTCGTTCTTCGTCGCCTTCCAGTCGGCGCCGGACGCGGTCGCCGCGGCGGTGACGGCCCAGCGGGCGCTCGCGGCGCAGGCCTTCCCGGGCGCGGCCGAGGTGCGCGTGCGCATGGGCCTGCACACGGGCGAGGGGCGGCCGGCCGCGGCCGAGGCGGGCGCCGACTACGTCGGGATCGACGTCCACCGTGCCGCCCGGATCGCCGCGGCGGCGCATGGCGGGCAGATCGTCATCTCAGACACGACCTGGACGCTCGTCCGCGACTCGCTCCCGCCGGGCGTCAGCGCGCGCGACCTCGGCCCCCATCGCTTCAAGGACTTCGCCGACGCGGAGCGGATCCACCAGCTGGTCATCGACGGCCTGCGTTCCGAGTTCCCGCCGCTGCGCAGCCTCGACCGCACGCCGAACAACCTCCCGGCGCAGCTGACGACCTTCGTCGGGCGCGCGCAGCTCGAGGAGGTCCGTGCGCTCCTGCGCGACGGCGCGCGGCTGCTCACGCTCACCGGGCCCGGCGGGACCGGCAAGACACGCCTTTCCATCGAGGCGGCTGGCGATGTCGCCGACGCCTTCCCGGACGGGGTGTACTGGGTACCGCTCGCGGCGATCACCGACAGCGCCCTCGTCGGTCCGGCCATCGCGACCTCCCTCGGGCTGCACGACGCCGGCAGCCGGCCGGTCGCGGAGCGGATCGCCGAGCACCTGCGTGACCGGACGGTCCTCCTCGTCATCGACAACTTCGAGCAGGTGCTGCCCGCGGCGCCGCTCATCGGTGAGCTCCTTCGCGCGGCCCCGAAGCTCAAGGTCATCGCGTCGAGCCGCGCGCCGCTCCGCGTGTACGGCGAGCAGGAGTTCCCGGTGCCGCCGCTCACGCTCGCGGATCCGGGCGCCGCGTTCGAGGTCCTCGCGCAGTCCGAGGCGGTGCGCCTCTTCGTCGAGCGTGCGATGGCGGTGAAGCCCGACTTCCAGGTGACCGTGCAGAACGCGCGGCCGATCGCGGAGCTCTGCGCCCGCCTCGACGGCCTGCCGCTCGCGATCGAGCTCGCCGCGGCGCGGGTGAAGATCCTCCCGCCGGACGCGATCCTGCAGCGGCTCGGTCACACCCTCGACCTGCTGTCGGCGGGCTCGCGCGACCTTCCGGACCGGCAGCGCACCCTGCGCGGCGCGATCCAGTGGAGCTACGACCTCCTCGAGCCGCCCGCCCGCACGCTGTTCGCGCGCCTTGCCGCCTTCGCCGGCGGGGCCTGGCTCCCGGAGATCGAAGCGGTCTGCGCGGACGGCGGGGATGTGCTCGACGGGCTGTCGGTGCTGGTCGACCAGAGCCTGCTGCGGCAGCGCGACGCCGACGGCGAGCCGCGCTTCGTCATGCTCGTCACGATCCGCGAGTACGCGCTCGAGCGGCTCGAGGCGTCCGGTGAGGGCGAGGCGATCCGCCGCCGCCACGCCGAGACCTACCTCGACCTCGCGCGGCGGACGCAGCCCGAGCTCACCGGCCCGAGGCAGCGCGTGCTCCTCGACCGGCTCGAACGGGATCACGACAACCTGCGTGCCGCGATGGAGTGGGCGATCGGGCACGACGCGAGCATCGCGATGCGGCTGGTGGGCTCGATGTGGCGGTTCTGGCACATGCGCGGGCACCTGGACGAGGCGGAGAACGTGGCGCGTCGCGTGCTCGCGCTGCCGTTCGACGCGTCGCTCGACCGCGAGCGGCTTGTCGCGCTCGACGGAGCGGGCGGTGTGTCGTACTGGCGCGGCGAGTTCGGCCCGACGCAGGAGCGCTACCAGGAGGCCCTCGACATCGCGACGCGCCTCGGGGACCGGCGCCAGGTCGCCGAGCAGTCCTACAACCTCGGGTTCACCTACCAGGTCGACCGCACCGACATCCCGCGCGCGGTCGGCCTCGCCGAGGCGGCGCTCTCGACGTTCCGCGATCTCGGCGATCGCCCCGGCATCGCGAAGTCGCTCTGGTCGCTCTCCTACGCGCTCTTCCAGCTCGACGACCGCGCTCGCTCGCGCCCCCTTCTGGCGGAGTGCATCGCGCTCATGCGCGAGCTCGACGACCGGTTCGGGCTCGCCTGGGCGCTGCACGCGCAGGCGCTGAACGACATGAAGGACGGGATGCTCGAAGGAGCGTACGGGAGCATCGGCGAGAGCCTCCGGATCTTCGCGGATGCCGGCGATGTCTCGGGGATCACGCTCCTGCTCATGGACTCGGCCATCCTCGCGGCGCTGCGCGGGGATCTCGAGCGCGCCGTGAGGCTCTTCGCGGCGGGCGAGCGGGTCCGCGACGAGAGCGGCGCGATGCTCGCCAACGTCATCGAGAATTGGCAGCTGCCGGCTGTCGACGTCGTACGGGACGCGAGCGCGAGGTTGACGGATGCTCGCGTGGAGGGTGGACGGCTCACCCGCGACGAGGCGATCGCGCTCGCGCTGGGGAACGAGGTCCGCGCCTAGGTCGGCGGGCTACTTCGCTTCGCTCAGTAGCTTCGTGTATGCGACAGGACGGCGCTTCGCGCCGGCCGGTCTTACCGCATCACTCCGCTACTTCGCTTCGCTCAGTAGCTTCGTGTAGTCCTTGATCGTGTAGCGGAAGTCGTCCTTCTCGTTCTCGAGCGTGCGCACGATGAGCCGCATCGTCTTGTTCACGGCCTCCATGCGCGACGTCACGGCCTTGTCGTTCTGGAGCACCGTGTTCAGGTCGTATGCCTTCGCCGACCTGAACAGCATCCGGAACATCTCCATCTCCTCGTGGAGCGTCGCGGGCTTGTCCTGCGCCTTCTGGTAGTTCGCCCACATCTTGTCGACGCCCTTCGCCTCGATGGTGTCGAGCCAGGCCCGCTCGCTCTTGTCGTCGACCGCGCGGTACGAGTTGTAGACGATCTCTTTCGTGCCGGCCGGGGTGCGGCCGACCATGAGGCGGGCCATGAACTCGTCGATGTCCATCCGATCGACGACGACGTCCTCGTCGAAGTTGCGCTTGATGAGGAACGTCGCGTGGATGCGCGCGGGCTCCATCGGGTTCGTGAAGACGCGCTCCTTCGGGAAGACCGTCGTGATGTCGAGCATCGCCCGAGTGTTCTCGAACGCGAAGAAGCGGCCGATGGTCGTCCGCAGCTCGTTGTCGTCCATCTTGTCGAACGGCGCCTTGCCCTTCAGCTGCGTGAAGACCTTGTCGATCGTCGGTGCGTGCTCCTGCAGGAATTCCGGTGAGACATCGGGCGCGTTCTCGAGCCGCGACCGCACCATGTCGAATGCCGCCTGGGGGAAGTTCTCGACGAGGTTCGAGCGCAGGTAGAAGACCTTCTCCGAGGTGTACGCGTACGCCTCGGGGTGGTCGATGTCGAGGTCCTTCGCGGCGACGGTGATCTCCGCGTCGTCGAGCCCGCGGCCGATCACGGTGTTCGAGGAGCCCTTGTGCTCCTCGAGCCAGCGATAGCACTGGTACCCGCGAGCGACCTCCGTGCCGCCCTCGAGCACGCGGGCGGGGGAGACGCGCCTGCCGTCCTTCGTCGGGTAGGCGTAGCGCACGTAGACCCAGTCGTCGGAGTGAAAGCGCGTGTTCGGGAACTCCATGAGCCCGTACGTGCTCGTCGACTTCCCCGTGCCGGTCGGGGCGATGTACAGGACGCCCTTGCCGTCCTTCGTGACCACCGCGCCGTGGATCGAGTGGATGCCGTAGTCGACCGCGAGCTTGCGGCCGACGGCGCCGAGCACCCAGCTCTTCAGCTGTCCGTAGTAGGAGGTGTTGAAGAAGATGACCGTGTCGTTCTGCCGGCTGTAGTACGCGGCCTCGGCCTCCGTCGCGACGCGACCGAGCGCGACGACGAGCACGTCGGGCGTCTCCGCGATCTTGATCCCGGTGCGGTCGACCCACTCCTTCGGCGAGAACCAGTTGTCCCGCCAGTAGCCGATGAGGTGCTCGCTGTTCGTGATCGCCCGCACGCGCAGGCCGTGGATGACGACGTCGTGGCTGTAGGTCGGCTGCTTCGCACCGGCGATGTGCTCGAACGAGCTCGCGAGGAGCCGCTTGAACAGGCCGGGCTTCTGGTCGACGGTCTTGTCGTGCACCGGCGTGCGGCCCTTCTGCCGGGTGATCGTGTTCTTCGCGCCGATCGGCGTGCCGGGCCACTCCGGTGCCATCGCGTCGTCGGACGTCGGGAACGAGTACAGGTCCTTCTTCTCAGCGATCGCCAAGCAGCGCCTCCCCTACGTGTTCGTCGAAAGTCTAGGGAGCATGGGCTGCGGCCGCTCCGCGGACGGCCGAGACGATGACCAGGCTCACGACGCCCGCGATCGGGAGCGCCAGCGCTGCGCTCACGAGGTAGGGCAGGAGCGGGTCGGCGTCGTGGAGCGCTCCCGCGAGGATGCTGCCCCCGCCCGCGCCCGCGGTGTACGCGAGCTGGAACGCGGCGTAGCCCACGGAGAGCCGGGCCGGTGGCAGCACACGTTCGATCGCCGCCGCGACGACCGGATTCGCGGCCTGGTTCGCGCCGATGAGCAGCGAGCCGAGCAGCAGCACGGGCAGCGCGCCGGTGCCCAGGACGAGCGCCGTGCTGCCGACCGCGACGAGGAGCGAGGCGCCGACGACCGCCGGGACGACGCCGACCTGATCCGAGAGCCGTCCCGCCGCTGCGGAGAACGCGGCGGACCCGAGCGAGACCGCCGCGACGAGCACGCCGATCACCTCCAGGGGTGCGCGCGCGACGTCGCGCAGGTAGACGGTGAAGAGCGGGGTCGGCAGATATGCGAGCGCGCCCGCGAGCGGCGCGAGCCCGAGCAGCGCCCAGAAGCGGCCGGAGAGCCTGCCGCCACGGAGCGTCTCTCGCGGCGCGGTGGCCGAGATCAGCGCGTCGCAGATGAGCGAGAGCCCGAAGAAGAGCACGGCACCCGCGAAGGGCGCGCGCAGGCCGTACGCGCCCGCGATGACGCCCGAGAGCGGCGACGCGAGGATGATCCCGAAGAAGAACGAGCCGTAGACGACGCCCATCGACGCGCCGAGGCGCTCCCGCGGCACGCTCGCCGCCAGGTGCGAGGTCATGATCGGCAGGCCGGCGATCGCGCCCCAGTACAACGCCGACCCGATGAACGCGAAGCGCCAGTCCTGCAGCGGCAGGAAGGCCGCGGCGCCGAGCATCCCGCTCGCCGCGGAGACCATGAGCATCGGCTTGCGTCCGACGCGGTCCGCGAGGAAGCCGGCAGGGAGCACGCCGAGCGCGCCGGCGATCGTGCCGACGCCGATGACCAGGCCGATGTCGGTGCCGGTCGCGCCGAGCGAGTCGAGGAACAGCGAGATGACCGGCGCGATGAGGCCGAAGCCGATGCCCCAGAGCAGCTGCGCGCCCGCAAGGAGCCGGGTGTCGCGGGTCAGGCCGCTCAGGCGGTGCCCTTCACCACACCTGCGCGCCGGCGCTCCGCGAACTCGGCCTTCGCTCGCGCGAGGAGCTGCGGGTCTGCGAGGCAGTCGACCGCGAGCAGCGCGAGCGCCTTCGCCGCGGCGAGCGCGTTCGCGTGCGCTTCAGGCGTCGCGGCCGCGTCGCGGAACGCCGTGGAGTGACCGGGCGTGCCTTCGGGCGCGATCCCGATGTACGGGTGCGCGGCCGGGACGATCTGGCTCACGTTGCCCATGTCGGTCGAGCCCATGCGCTCATCGTCCGTGGTCGGCGTGACCTCGATCCCGAAGGACCGGACGTGCTCGGCCCAGCGCTCGGCGAGCGGCGTCGAGGGGACCATGTTCTCGTAGCCGGAGTTCTCGTTCACGGTGACGACGACGCGCGTGCCGGTCGCGGCCGCTGCGCCCTCCGCGCAGGCGATGAACCGCCGCAGGACCTCCTTCTGGTACGTGTGGTCCCGCGCACGCACGCTGAACTTCCCCGCCGCGTACTCCGGGATGATGTTCGCCGCGCTCCCTCCGGACGTGATGATCCCGTGCACGCGCGCGTCCGGCTTCAGCTGCTGCCGCATCGCGTTCACCGCGTTGAAGGTCTGGATGAGCCCGTCGAGCGCGTTGATGCCGCGGTCCGGCTGCGCGGCCGCGTGCGCGGCCTTGCCGTAGAACTCGAGCTCGACGCGGTTCGACGCGAGCGAGGTGCGCCCCGAGAGCGTGCGCGAGCTCGGGTGGACCATCATCGCGGCGTCCACGCCCTCGAACCCGCCGGCGCGGACGAGCGCGACCTTCCCGCCGCCGCCCTCCTCCGCCGGGGTCCCGATCGCGGCGATGCTGCCGGCGAGCTCGCCGAGCACCTCGCGCGCGCCGATCGCCGCGGCGGTCCCGATCATCGCGATGAGGTTGTGGCCGCAGGCGTGGCCGATGTCGGGGAGCGCGTCGTACTCCGCGAGGATCGCGACCGTCGGCCCGCCGGCGCGGCCCTTCGCGTCAGCGCGGTAGGACGTCTCGAGGCCCTTGTACGGGCGCTCGACCTCGAAGCCACGCTCGGCCAGGAACGCCGCGATCCGTCCCGACGCGCGGTGCTCCTGATAGGCGACCTCCGGATCTCTGTGCAGCGCGAGCGAGAGCTCGACGAGCGCGTCGCGCTCCTTGTCGATGCGCGCGATGACGCGCGAGCGCAGCTCCTTCATGCGCGCGAGGGTACCGCCTGGTGGCCGTGGAGGAGCGCGACGATGATGCGGTCGAGCGAGCGGTCCGCTTCCTCGAACAGCGACGCCGCACGTTCGGGATCGAGCGAGCGTCGCCGAGCGATGGTCGCGATCTCGGCCATGAAGCGCGCGCGGAAGAAGAGGAAGACCTCGGTCGCCTCGCCGAGCGAGAGCTCGCGCCGCTGCGCCTCCACGCCGTACTCGCGGCCGAGCTGTGCGGCCTGGCGCAGGAGCTCCTCGCGGCCGCGGCCCTCGGTGTCGAGCGCGCCGAGGAGCAGCTGGCTCATGCGCATCCCGCGCTCGCGGAACCAGCGCAGCGACGCTTCATCGAATCGCGAGTGCCAGTCCTGCTCCGCCATGTCGGAGCGGACCCGGCGGCGGAACTCGGCGGCGACGCGGTCGGGCGGCTCGCCGATCGCCGACAGCGAGCGGTGCGCCTGCCGCGGCCGCGGCAGCATCGCGGCGATCGTCTCGGCGCGGAAGCGCCGGTGACCGCCGGGGGTGCGCAGGAGCTCCACCTTGCCCGCGTCGGCCCAGCGCCGCAGCGTGTCCGGGTCGACGCCGAGCATCCGGCTCGCGGCGCCGAGCGTGAGCCACTCTCCCAACAGACACTGCTCCCTTCGCTGGCTTCGCCTACTTCGCTCGCGGGGGCCCAGGATGGCCTCGGTCGGGCAAAGCCCTCCCTCGGCAGATTCGCATAACTTTGCCCGACTTTAGTCCGCGGCGGTGGGTTCGGTCTCCGCGGGTCCTTCCGCGTCCGCGATCCGGCGCTCGGGCTCGCGGATGTCGTACGCGCGCAGCGGCGAGAAGTAGGTGACGCCGACGGAAAGTGCCATGCACGCGCCGGCGACCGCGAACGCGGCAGGCGAGCCCGCCGCGGCCTGCACCCAGGAGAGCAGCGCCGGCGAGGACGCGTTCGCGATGAGCACGATCGTCCGGAACGATCCGTTCACGCGGCCGCGCAGCGCGGCCGGCACTTCGCGCTGGCGCGGCAGGTACACGTACACGATGTGCGCGGCCCAGGCGGTCTGCCGCGCGGCGACGAGCGCGACGATGAGCCGCCAGTCGCGCGCGAGCGCGGCCAGCGCGGACGAGAGCGCGGCTACGGCGACGACGCCGAGCATCGTCTGGCCGACCGGGCGGCCGCGGGCCAGGAGCGGCGCGGCGAGGGACCCGAGGATCGTGACCACGCCCGTGAGCGAGAGCGCGAGGCCGATCGTCGCGGCATCGAGCCCGTGCTCGACGCTGAGGACGAAGAGCAGCAGCGTCTGGATCCCGACGCCGCCGAGGTTCGAGAGGAACATCAGCAGAAGCAGCGCGCGGAGGATCCGGCTCCGCCAGATGAACGAGAAGCCCTCCCCGATCTCTCGCGCGACATTCGCGGGCGTGAGGGACGCGGTGACGCTCGAGCGCTCGAGCAGTGGCGGCATGAGCAGGAAGACGACGAGCGTCGGGACGAACGCCGCGACGGCGATCCAGAGCGCGGCCGCGTCCGCGGCGACGCCGCCACCGAGCGCCGCGATCGTCGCGCCGCCGAGGAGCGGGCCCGCGACACGCGCCGCGCGGTCCGCGCCGAGGTACGCCGCGTTCGCGGTCGTGAGCTCGCTCTCCTCGACGAGCGATGGCAGCACGCTGAAGTCCGTCGTCACGCCCCACAGCACTTCGACCGTTCCGAGGAGGAAGCTCACGGCGTAGAGGAGCTCGAGCGAGAACACGCCGAACGTCACCGACAGCGGCACCGCCGCCATGAGGGCGGCGCTCGCGAGATCGCACCAGATGAGCAGGAGGCGCTTGTCGACGCGGTCGATGAGCGCGCCCGCGAGCGCTCCGAAGAACACGTACGGGACCATCTGGGTCACCCGGAGCAGGGCCGCGGCGCCGAGCGAGTGGGTGATGTCGAGGACGAGGAGCGGCATCGCGAGCCGCGCCACCTCACCGCCGACGGAGCCGAGGCCGACCGACGCGATGAAGAGGTTGAACCAGCGGTGGCGGAAGGGGCCGCGGCGCACGCGGCGAGGATATTGGGGGCGAGGGGGCGGGGAGCGGGGGCTCGGCATGCCGTCTGCTGGACAGGCACGAGCCCGGCGGCCACCGCCGTGAGCAGGGCCACGAACGTGGGCAGAAGGAGAGAGCTCTTGGGTCAGGTCAACGTGAATCCGGGCGGATCGACGAACGACGGCGGCTTTGGTGCCGGCATGATCATCGGCATCATCGTCCTCATCCTCATCGTGCTCGTGCTCGTGTTCTATGCGGGCCCGCAGATCATCAACGTGAACACGAACACGCGCTCCCTCGCGGACCTCTTCCTCGCCGCGTAATGCTTCGCTGAGGCGTCCAGGCATCGATCCCGCGGGCGGGACCGGACCCCGGTCCCGCCCGTCGCGCATCATCAGCAGGTGCGCGTCCTCTTCCTCTGCAGCCACAACAGCGCGCGGTCGCAGATGGCCGAGGCTCTCCTGCGCCGCGAAGTGGGTCCGGACGTCGAGGTCGCGAGCGCGGGGACGACCGCGCGCGGTGTCCACCCGCTCGCCATCCGCGCGATGGCCGAGGCCGGCATCGACATCTCGTCGCAGCGGAGCAAGACGGTCGAGGAGCTCTCCGGCGACTTCGACGTCGTCGTGACCGTGTGCGACACGGCGTGCCCGATCCCGCCGCGCCATCGGCTGCTCCTGCGCTGGAAGTTCCCCGATCCCTCCGCGGCGGGCGGCACCGAGGAGGAGCGGCTCACGGCGTTCCGGCGCGTCCGCGACGGGATCGCGTCGCGCGTGCGCGTGCTCGCCCGGCGTCTCGACGGGATGAAGGAGGCGGCATCGCAACAGGCGTGATGACGCTGGCAGCGGAGATCCGGATAACGAGGCCGCCGCTCCGCAGTTGGTCATGGTGATGAGCTCCCTCGCGCGGATCGCCGCGCTCGCGCTCGTCCTCGCGACGATCGCCCTCCCGGCGAGCGAGGGCTCGCGTGCCTCCGCGGCGCATCCCGCGCTCAGCGCGACCTGCGTGTCGTCCGTCGGGCCGGGCATCCCTCCGCCCGCGCGCATCGCCGCTGGTGTCCCCGGCTTCCACGCGGCGTGGTACGGGCAGAGCGGGTACATGTCGCTGTGCGCCGGCGAGCGCGCGACGGCGACCGTCGCGTACTACAACTCCGGCTCCTTCGGCTGGGTGCAGGGACGGATGGGCCAGGCGGCGTACCTCGGGACGTGGCACGCGGAGCCCGGACAGGATCAGCCGAGCGTGCTCGGCGGCGACGGGCAGCGCGGCTCTCCCGCGACGGGGTGGCCCCGCTACGACCGCGTCGCGGCGCAGCCCGCGGGCTACGTCGGCCCGGGTCAGGTCGCGTGGTTCCAGTTCGTCGTGCAGGCGCCGTCGCTCCCGGGCACCTACCGCCTGGGCATCCGCCCGCTCATCGAGGGCTCGACCTGGCTCGAGGACTTCGGCGTGTTCTGGGAGGTCACGGTCCTCAACGCCGATGGCAGTGCGCCACGCCCGACGCCCGGACCCGCGGCGAACGTCTTCTACGCGATCGGCGAGGGCGTGAGCGCGCAGGACATCCAGGAGGTCCACGAGGGCGTCGATCGCGTCGCCACATACATCCGCGACGGGATCGGTGGCGCGCTGAAGCGGCCGGTGACCGTGCGCATGTACGCCGGCACGAACGAGGCGGTGTGCTGCCTCGCGGATCAGAACGGGTTCCGCATCGTCGTGGATCACCGCACGTGGCGCACGCCGCCGGCCCCCGCGCCCGACACCTGGTCGGCGGCGACCGAGCGCAAGGAGATCGCGGGCCACGAGTACGTGCACGTGTGGCAGGGGCATCAGGGCTCGGGCGGCTGCCTCTCAGGGCCGATCTGGCTCGTCGAGGGCATGCCCGAGTCGATCTCGTACCGGACGATGATCCGCGACGGCCTCATCAGTCAGGCCGCGCTCGATCGCTTCGAGAAGCGCTGGATCGCGGCGGCGCGGTACGTCCCCCTGCGCGAGCTCGAGAGCGCGTTCCCGAACGACACGAACCCGTACAACGTGAGCTGGCTCGCGGTCGACCGCGTGCTCGCGCCGGGATCGCAGGCACCGCTGCGTGCGTACTGCGAGCGCGTCGGCAACGGGCAGCCGTGGCGCACCGCCTTCACCGCGGCGTTCGGCGAGAGCGTCGACTCCTTCTATTCGCGCTTCGAGGCGTACCGCGCGGAGTTCGTCCGCTAGCACGCCCGGAGAGCGCACGCCCGCGCGTCATGGCACCGCCTCTGCTGGCAAGAGGGGGTACCGGCGAGACGCCGGCGGATCTCACTCACAGGAGGCGTTCCATGCAGGACAAGGACAAGGACAAGAAGGACGAGATCGGAAAGCAGGGCGGCCAGACCGGCCAGGGTGGACAGCCCGGCGCGGGCGGGTCCGGCGGCCAGAGCGACTGGGACAAGAAGGGCGGCAGCGGTACCGGTGGCGAGGCCGGCCGCACCGGTGGCACCGGCACGCCGCCGCCAGGGACGGACCGCTAGTGCGTGAGCTGCCGCCACGGCCCGGCGAGCATCCGCCGAGCGAGCGGCAGGCGGACATCGGGCTCCCCAAGGACCAACCGGTGAAGCCGCCGGACGACAAGGCGGGGGAGCCGAAGCAGATCCCGCAGATGTGACAAGAGAGGGCGCCGGATCGGCGCCCTCTTCCTTTGTCCTGGCGAATCTCGGCATACCTACGGACTGCGCTTGAGGCAGGCGAGGTGTGGCGCCATGGTCGAGGCATGCGGCTCGTCGTCGCCCGCGCGCACCAGGCCACGTCGGACCTCGACGAGCGCGAGCGGTTCGCAGCGCAGGTGACGGCGGCACCGCCGTCGTCCGCGACCCTGCCGCTGCTCACGTGCCACCGCGCCGAGGTGTACGCGGCGATCCCCGAGGATGCAGATCCCCGCGCCTGGTGCGAGGCGGCGCTCGGCCCGCTGACGCCAGGCGTCCTCGTGGAGAGCGATCGCGCCGCAGTGGTCCACCTCTTCCGCGTCGCCGCCGGTCTCGACTCCGCGATCCCGGGCGAGCGACAGATCCTCGGGCAGATCCGGAGCGCCTACGAGCGCGCGCGTCCGACGCTCGGCGGCCCGCTCGCGGCGCTCTTCGAGCGCGCGCTGCACGTGGGCCGGACGCTGCGCGCGACCTCGTCCCTCGGCAGCGCACGGACCTCGCTCGGCTCCCTCGCCGTCTCCGCCGCGCTCGCGCGCGTCGCGTCGCCCGCGGCCGCGAGCGTCGTCGTCCTCGGCGCGGGCGAGATGGGCAAGCTCGCGGCCCGGGCGCTCTCGCGCCGCGTCGCCGCGCTGACGATCGTGAATCGCGACGCCGGGCGCGCGTCCGCGGTCGCCGACGCCACCGCCGGCCGCTCGCTCCCCCTCACCGCGCTGCCGGTGGCACTCGCTGCCGCGGACGCGCTCATCGCGGCGGCGGACACGCGTGGCGCGGTCCTCACGCGCGAGCTGCTCGCGCCGCACGCAGCGCGCGGCCTCGTGGTCGTCGACATCGCCGTGCCCCGCAGCGTCGCGCCGGATGCGCGCGAGGCGCTCGGCCCGCTCTACGTGAGCGTCGACGACCTCGTGCACCCGAGCGACACCCTCGATCCGAACGAGCGCGCGCTCTGCGACGCGCGGTGCGAGGAGGAAGCGGAGGCGCTGCTCGGCGCGATCCGCGGGCGCGTGGCGGGCGAGACGATCGCGCGCCTCCGTGACCGGGCAGAGGCCGTCCGCCGCCGGCAGCTCGACCGCGCGCTCTCGCGCCTCGGGCATCTCTCGGACCGCGACCGCCGCGTCATCGAGGCGCTCTCGACCGGCCTGGTCAATGCCCTCATCCACGAGCCGACCGCCGCGCTGCGCGAGTCCCCCGGACGCGCGGGGGCGGCGCGGGAGCTGTTCCGGCTGTGAGGGCGGGGACGCGCGGCAGCCGGCTCGCGCTGGCGCAGACCCAAATGGCCCTGGCCGCGCTCGACGACGTCGAGCTCGTGGTGATCCGCACGCGCGGCGATGACAGCGACGCGCCGCTCCGCGAGCTCGGCGAGGGGATCTTCGTGCGGGCGCTCGAGGACGCCCTCCGGCGGGGCGACATCGACGTCGCGGTGCACTCGCTCAAGGATCTGCCGACGGAGGAGCCCGGCGACCTCGTCGTCGCCGCCATCCCGCGCCGCGCGGACCCGCGCGACGTCGTGATCGCGCGCGGGCGCGGCGGCCTCGCAGCACTGCACAGCGGCGCCGTCGTCGGCACGGGCAGCGTCCGGCGCGAGGCGTTCCTGCGCGCGGCGCGACCCGATCTCGTGATGCGGCCGGTCCGTGGCAACGTCGACACGAGGCTCGCCAAGGTGGAGCGCGGCGAGTACGACGCCGTCGTGCTCGCGCTCGCCGGGCTCGTGCGCCTCGGCGTGCAGGTGGCGGAGCAGGAGATCCTCCCGATCGACATGTGCCCGCCCGCGCCCGGCCAGGGCGCGCTCGCGATCCAGTGCCGTCGCGAGGACGACCAGACCCGCACGCGCCTGAGCGCGCTCGACGATCCGGGGACGCGTGACGGCGTCGCCGCCGAGCGCGCCCTGCTTCGCGCGCTGGGCGCGAGCTGCGAGATCGCGCTCGGGGCCCATGGCCGCCGGGAAGGACGCGAGATCGCGCTCGATGCGGCGCTCGCGATGCCGGACGGCGTGCGGCGCGTGAGCGTCCGAGCCGCGGATCCGGCGGCGGCGGCGGCACGCGCGCACGACGCGCTGGCAGGGACGGTCGCGAGTGCCTAGCGCGGTGATCCTCACGAGACCCGCCGGCGAGAACGCGGCGCTCGCCGCGACGCTGCGCTCGCACGGCCACGACGTCCTCGAGCTGCCCTGCATCGCGGCCGCGCCGCTCGACGACGACAGCGCGCTCGCCGCCGCGCTCCGCGCCCTCACGGCGCGCGACCGCCTCGTCGCGACGAGCGCCTCGGGTGCCGAGGCGATCCTGCGCACCGCCGTGCCGATCGCGGCGCCCGTCGCGACCGTCGGCGGGCGCGCCGCCACCCGGCTCCGCGCGTCGGGCATCCTCGTGGACCGCACGGCGTCGACCGGACGCGAGCTGGGCCTGGCCCTCGAGCTCCCGGAGGGTCACGTGCTCCTCGCGCGCTCCGACCGGGCCCTCCCGGATCTCCCCGCGACCCTTCGGGCGCGCGGCGCGGAGGTGCGCGAGGTCGTCGCCTACCGCACGGTCGCGCGCGTCGATGGCGACGTCGAGCGGGCAGGCGCTCTCGCGTCGGCCGGCGCCGCGATCGTCGTCGCGTCGCCGAGCGCCTTCGACGCGCTGCTCGAGCGGCTCGGTGCGGGCGTCGTCGCGCGCGGCCGCGTGATCGCGACCGGTCCGACGACCGCTGCGCACGTCCGCGCGCGCACCGGCCGGCCTGCGGCGGTCGCGTCCTGGGACCGCGTGGGGGAGCTGGTCCGATGATCGTCACGGCGGACCGCGCAGGCACGCTGCGGCGGACGCGCCGCTTGCGGCGGACCGCGGCGCTGCGCTCGCTCGTCCGCGAGACGAGGCTCGACCCGCGGTCGCTCGTGCTGCCCGTGTTCATCGACGCGAACGCGCGCGCCGAGATCCCGATCGCGTCGATGCCCGGCCAGTCCCGCTGGCCGGTCTCGGCCGCGGCCTCGCTCGCCGCGCGCGCGAGCGAGGCGGGCCTCGGCGGCCTGCTCGTCTTCGGCCTGCCGGAGGAGAAGGACGATCGGGGTGAGGCGGCGGCCGACCCGCTCGGGCCCGTCGCGAGCGCGCTCCGGGCGATGCGCGCGGCCGCGCCGGATGCCGTGCTCATCGCGGACGTCTGCCTCTGCGAGTACACGACGCACGGGCACTGCGGGGTCATCCGCGACGGCGACATCGACAACGACGCGACCTTGCCGGTCCTCGCGGCCGCGGCCGCGACCTACGCCGAGGCCGGCGCGGACATCGTCGCGCCGAGCGACATGATGGACGGCCGCGTCGCGGCGATCCGCCGGGCGCTCGACGCGCGCGGCCTCGAGCGCACCGCGATCCTCAGCTACGCGGCGAAGTTCGCCTCGTCCTTCTATGGACCGTTCCGCGACGCCGCCGACTGCGCGCCGCAGTTCGGCGACCGCGCCGGCTACCAGATGGACCCGGCGAACGGCCGTGAGGCCCTCCTCGAGTGCGCGATCGACCTCGAGGAGGGCGCTGACGCGCTCATGGTGAAGCCGGCGGGCCCGTACCTGGACGTCATCGCCGCGGCCAGCGCGCGCTTCGACGTCCCGATCGCGGCCTATCAGGTGAGCGGCGAGTACGCCGCGCTCCACGCGGCAGCCGCAGCAGGCTGGCTCGACCTCCGGCGCGCGGCGATCGAGTCTCTCACCGGCATCGCGCGGGCGGGCGCGGACATCACGATCACCTACTTCGCACTAGAGGCCGCCGAGTGGCTGCGCGGGTAGACACGAACGCCACGCTGCGCGAGCGCGCGCGCCGGCTGATGCCCGGCGGCGTCTCCAGCCCCGTCCGGGCGTACCGCGCGGTCGGGGGCGAGCCGCCGTTCATCGTGTCGGGCGAGGGCTCCCGGGTACGCGACGCCGACGGTCGCACGTACATCGACCTCGTGTGCTCGTGGGGCCCGCTCATCGCCGGTCACGCGCACCCCGCCGTCGTGCGCGCGATCACCGAGCAGGCGAAGCGCGGCACGTCGTACGGAGCGCCCACGCCGCTCGAGGTGGAGCTCGCCGAGCGCGTGGTCGGGCGCATGCCGTCCGTCGAGATGGTCCGCTTCGTCTCGTCCGGGACCGAAGCCTGCATGAGCGCGCTGCGCGTCGCGCGGGCGGCGACCGGACGGACGGCGGTGCTGAAGTTCGCCGGCTGCTACCACGGCCACTCCGACGCGCTCCTCGCGCGCGCGGGGTCGGGCCTCGCGACCCTCGGCCTCCCCGACTCGGCGGGCGTCCCGGCCGCGTTCGCCGGCGAGACGCTCACCGTGGACTTCAACGACCTCGAAGCGGCGGACGCCGCCGCCTCGCGCCTGCCGCTCGCCGCGATCATCGTCGAGCCATTCGTCGGCAACGCGGGCTGCATCCCGCCCGAGCCCGGATTCCTCGAGGGGCTCCGCAGTGTCGCGGACCGCACAGGCGCGCTCCTCGTGTTCGACGAGGTCATCACCGGGTTCCGCGTCGCGCGGGGCGGGGCGCAGGAGCGCACCGGCGTGCGTGCGGACCTCACCTGCCTCGGCAAGGTGATCGGCGGCGGTCTGCCCGTCGGCGCGTACGGCGGCAGGCGCGAGCTCATGGAGCTCGTCGCCCCGGCCGGTCCGGTCTACCAGGCCGGAACGCTGTCGGGCAACCCGCTCGCGATGGCCGCCGGGGTCGCGACGCTCGATCTGCTCGATGACGCCGCCTATGACCGGCTCGAGCACCTGGGCGCATCCCTCGAGGCCTCGCTCGTGGACGCCGCCGCGCGGGCCGGCATCGCGGCGCGCGTGCAGCGGGTCGCATCCCTGCTCACGCTGTTCTTCACGGACGGCGCGGTCCGGGACGAGCCCTCGGCGCGGCGGAGCGACCTCGCGCGGTTCGCGGCGTTCCATCGCGCGATGCTCGCGCGCGGCATCCTTTTGCCGCCGTCGCAGTTCGAGTGCTGGTTCCTCTCGCTCGTGCACGACGAGGACGCGCTCGCGCAGATCGCCGAGGCGGCGCGGGCCTCGCTTGAGGAGCTTGCGTGAACGAGCTCTACCGCTACCTCACCCTCGCGCTGCCCGGCGAGTGGAGGCGTCTGCCCGAGGAGGATCGCGCCGCGCACAAGCGCGAGTTCGCCGACGCGGTCGCCGCCTGCGGCGTGGCGGTCCACGCGTACTCGCTCGTCGGGACGCGGGCCGATGCGGACCTGCTGCTGTGGCTCGTCGCCGACGACCTCGAGGCGATCCAGCGCGCGGAGTCGCGGCTCGCGGCGACCGCGCTCTGGACGTGGAGCGCGCGGCCGTACGCCTACCTCGCGGCCCGTCGCCGCTCGCCGTACGTCGCGGCGCACGAACACGCCGGGAGCGAGCACGCGAGGCCGGGCGCGGGTCCGGTCGGCGACCGCCGCCACCTCGTCGTTTACCCGCTCACGAAGAAGCGGACGTGGTACGCGCTGCCGCACCAGGAGCGCACCCGGATCATGGCCGCGCACTTCGCGGTCGGGCACCGCTACCCGGAGATCCGCATCCACACCGGCTACTCGTTCGGCATCGACGACCAGGAGTTCGTCGTCGCGTTCGAAGTCGACGACGTGCGCGAGTTCCTCGCGCTCGTCGCCGACCTCCGTGAGACCGAGTCGTCCGCGTTCACCGAGCGCGAGACGCCGATCTTCGTCGGCACCGCGATGACGATCGGTGAGAGCCTCGACCGCGTGGACGGCGCGGCGCAGGCGGTGTCCGCGTGACCGATCCGCTGCTCGTGCGCGCGCTCCGCCGCGAGCGCGTGGAGCGGACACCCGTGTGGTTCATGCGCCAGGCGGGACGCTGCCTCGCCGAGTACCGCGCCCTGCGCGAGCGTCACGGCATCCTCGAGATCGCGCGCGATCCGGAGCTGTCCGCGCGCGTCACCGCCATGCCGGTCGAGCGGCTCGGCGTCGATGGCGCGGTGCTCTATGCCGACATCATGCTGCCGCTCGACGGCATGGGCGTGCCGTTCCACATCCAGCCCGATCTCGGCCCGATCGTCGGGCGCCCGGTCCGCACGTCGGCGGACGTCGCCGCGCTGCGCGTCGTCGACGCCGAGGAGGCGACGCCGTATCTCTTCGAGTCGATCCGCGAGCTCCGCCGGACGCTGCCGGCGCAGGTCGCGCTCATCGGCTTCGGCGGCGCGCCGTTCACGCTCGCCTCCTATCTCGTCGAGGGCCGGCCCTCGCGCGACCTCGCGCGGACGAAGGCCCTCCTCTACGGCGAGCCCGCGACCTGGGACGCCCTCATGTCGACCCTCGTCGAGGTCCTCACCCGCTACCTGCGGGCCCAGGTCGCCGCGGGCGCGCAGGTCATCCAGCTCTTCGACTCGTGGGCGGGCGCGCTCGCACCTGAGACGTATCGCCGCGCGGTGCTCCCGCACACGCGCCGGATCTTCTCCGGCCTCGCGGACCTCGGCGTGCCGCGCATCCACTTCGCGACCGGCAACCCGCTGCTGCTCCCGCTCCTTGCCGAAGCGGGCTGCGACGCGGTCAGCGTCGACTGGCGCATCCCGCTCGACGAGGCGTGGCGGGCGATCGGCGACCTCGGCATCCAGGGCAACCTCGATCCCGGCGCCTGCGTCGCGCCGTTCGACGTCGTCGCGCGCGAGGCGCGCGACGTGCTACGCCGTGCCGGCGGACGGCCGGGGCACGTGTTCAACCTCGGGCACGGCGTGCTGCCCGAGACCGAGGCCGACACGCTCGCGCGACTTGTCGAGCTCGTCGCGCGCGAGACGCAGGCGGTGGCGGCGTGACGTCGGGCCTCGTGCTCATGACCTACGGCGCGCCGCGCGATGCGGCGGACGTGCCGGACTACCTCGCGCGCGTGCGGGGCGGGCGCACACCGGCGCCGGAGCTCGTCAGCGAGTTCGTCGGCCGGTACGAGCGCATCGGCTGGTCCCCGCTCATCGAGAGGACCGAGGCGCAGGCGGCCGCGCTCGAGCGCGCGCTCGGCCCCGGCTGGCGCGTCCGCGCCGGCATGCGCTTCTCGGCGCCGTCGGTCGCGGACGCCGTCGACGCGCTCGGCCCGGTCGACCGGGTCGTCGGGATCGCGATGTCCCCGCAGTTCTCGCCGCTCCTCATGGCCGGGTACGCGACGGCGCTCCGGTCCGCGGCGGCCTCGCGCGGCGTCGCCTCGACGGTCGCGGGCGCGTGGCATCGCGAGCCCGCCTTCATCGCGGCGCTCGCGGGGCTCGTCCGGGACGCGCGCGCCGAGAGCGAGCCGGATGGGCCGATCCTCTTCACCGCGCACAGCCTGCCGCGGCGCGTCTTCGACGCCGAGCCGGAATATGTCGCGCAGCTCCGCGAGACCGCGGACCTCGTCGCCGCGGCCATCGGCCTCGAGGAGGCGCGCTGGCGCTGGGCGTACCAGAGCGCGGGCCATACGCAGGAGGAGTGGCTGCGCCCGGACCTGAAGGAGCTCTTCCCTGAGATCGCCGCGGCCGGAGCGTCGGAGGTGCTCGTCGTCCCGGTGCAGTTCCTCGCCGATCACCTCGAGGTGCTGTACGACCTCGACGTCGCGACCGCTGCCGAGGCCGCGGCGCACGGGCTGCGCTACCGGCGCATCCGGATGCCCAACGACGACCCGCGCTTCATCGCCGCGCTCGCCGCGGTCGCGCGCGCCACGGTCTGACCCGCCGCCCGAGCGCTCGCTCGTCCGCCGTCACGGATGGACGTGCGCGAGAGTTGAGCAGGTGATGCGCCCGATCGTCGCCGCGTTCCTCGTGCTCGTCTCCGTCGTCAGCTCGTCGATGGCCGCCGCGCACGGCTCGCTCGCCGGCGAGGGTGCTCGCGTCGCGCTATCCGCGGCCGCCGCGACCTGCACCTCGTCCGTCGGCCCGGGGATCGCGCCGCCTGCGAGCGTCCCCGCGGGGCTGCCCGGGTTCCACGCGGCGTGGTACGGGCAGAGCGGCTACCCGACGCTCTGTCCGGGGGACCGCTCGACCGCGGTCGTCGCGTTCTACAACAGCGGCTCGCGCGGCTGGGTCGGCGGCCGCATGGGCGAGGTCGCGTACCTCGGCACCTGGGGGCCCGAGCCGGGACAGGATCAGGCGAGCGTGCTCGGCGGCGACGGGCAGCGCGGCTCACCCGCGACGGCGTGGCCGCGCTACGACCGCGTCGCCGTGCAGCCGTCGCCGTATGTCGGGCCCGGTCAGGTCGCGTGGTTCCAGTTCGAGGTGCAGGCGCCGCTCATCGCGGGCACGTACCGCCTCGGCATCCGCCCGCTCATCGAGGGCGCGACCTGGCTCGAGGACTACGGCGTCTTCTGGTACGTCACGGTGCTGAACGCGGACGGCACGCCGCCCGCGGTCACCGGCGCCCCGGGCTCGCGGCAGATCGCGTACCGGTCGACCGACCTCGCCTCGGGGACGGCGAAGCTCGCGGCGGCTGCGGGCGGCGAAGTGACGCTGACACCCGGCGCCCTTTCGGGATCGTGGCAGTCGGACTGGATCGTCCCCGGCTTCGGCTGGTCGCAGCTCATCCCCTCGTGGAGCGCGGTCACTCCTCACGGCTCGTCGATCAGCGTCGAGATGCAGGCCACACCCGATGGCCGCCGCGAGACCCGCTGGTGGTCGTTCGGCGAGTGGGCCGATGTTGACACCTATATCGGTCGCAGGTCGCGCGCGGGGCAGTCCGACGGCGACGGCCGCGTGGAGGTGGACACCTTCTTCGCGGGGCTGACGGCCATGCGCGCGTACCGCCTGCGCGTGAGCCTGCAGCGCGCGGAGGCCTCCGTCGCGACGCCGCGGCTTCGCGCGATCGGCGCCGTCGTGTCCGACGCGCCGACCGCGCCGCTCCCGCGCATCCCGAGCGCGCACACGGGCGTCGTGCGCGATCTCGCGGTGCCCCCGCTCTCGCAGGAGGTCCACGCGGGCGAGTACCCGCAGTACGACGGAGGCGGTGAGGCCTGGTGCAGCCCGACCTCGACCGCGATGGTCATGGGCTACTGGGGCGTGGCGCCGCCCGCGCCGGAGCTCGCGCAGATCCCGTATGCCGACCCGCAGGTCGATCACGCGGCCCGGTACACCTACGACGCGAGCTACCGGGGCACGGGCAACTGGCCGTTCAACACCGCGTACGCGGCGCGCTACGGTCTGCGCGCGTTCGTCACGCAGCTGCGTTCGCTCGGCGAGGCGGAGGCGTTCATCGCCGCGGGCATCCCGCTCGTCGCGTCGATCACCGTGGGACCGAACGCGCTGCCGG
>DASUCM010000010.1:0-2856 GCA_036276035.1 Candidatus Limnocylindria bacterium
CCGGGATGCGGGCTGATCACCGTGTTGCCGGAGGTGTTCGCGGTCCCGAGCAGCCGGGTCTCCTGCCGGATCTGCGCGGACGGCACGCCGACGACGGGCGTCACGCCCTCCTCGTTGATCTGCACGGTCACCGAGAGCGGCGACAGCCGCACGTCCCCGCCGGTCGCGGGGGCGCTCGTGCGCAGGTAGCCGCCGGCGTCGACGCGGATCGAGGTCGTGCGCGGGACGTTCTCGAAGACGTAGCTGCCGTCCTCGCCGCTCCAGGTGCTGCGCAGCCCGACCGAGAGCTGCCCGTCCTTCACGCCCTCCTCGGTGAAGCCGTCGAGGAGGCGGCCGCGCGCGGTCGCGCCGTTCACGATCCCGCCGACGAGCGCGACCACGACGAACAGGACGAACGGCAGGACGAGGGCGTAGCGATGCCGGGACCAGCGCTCCATGGGAACCGAACTGTAGAACGGAAGCGGTCATGCGCGCCCGACGTCCGCGCGAACGTCGCACGCGCTCCGCCCGTAGACGCGACGCGCGCCGCCGTCAGCGCGCGCGGAGGTGACCCGCGGCCGGGTCAGCGCGCGCGAGGTGACCCGCCCGCCAAAAGGGCCAAGGCGTACCTGACCAACCTGTTACAGATATTCTGTATCATCATGGTTCATGACCACCAGGCAACGCGACCTCTACCACCGTGCGCTCGTGGCCGTCGCCGCGGCCCCGCGACCAGGCGCCACGCTCCGGGAGGTCGCGGCGGCCCTGGAGGCATACGACAGCTCCGCACAGCAGGCGCTTTTCCGCCTCGTCGATGATGGGGTCGTCGCTCGCGCGGATGGTCGCTACCGTCTGAAGCCGTCCCGCCGGTCGGCGCTCGAGCTCGAGCGCTCACAGTACGAGCTCGACACGGAGCGGCTGCTGCGGATCGCGACGCGCATCAATCGGGCGGTGCAGGTCGCCACGTTCGACCCGGGACGGCAGACCCTGCACGTCATCCTGGATCCCACGGCCGATCCGGCCGCCGTCCGACAGCTGCGGGACACGGTCGCGCGACTCGAAGGCGTGCGGCTGCAGGAGCATCCGGAGCTGCTGACGCTCGGAACGACCGTCGAGGACCTCGACGCACGACGGGCCCTGCGGGCGCGACTCGCACGGGGGCGACCGATGAAGGGCGATCTCGACGAGGTGCTGCGGGACCGGGAGCCAGGTGATCCCGAGCGCGGGAAGCCGCTCGGTCGCATTCATCCAGACCTGACGCCGCCCTCGCGGCGGGCGAAGCAGCGCCTCGCGCGGACCTACGGCCTCGACGAGATCTCTCTGTTCGGCTCGGCCACGCGCCGCGACTTCCGGCGGGACAGCGACGTGGACGCGCTCGTCCACTTCCGACGTGGCGTCGCGCCGACGCTGGGGTCATATGGCGCCCTTGCGCAGGATCTCTCGCGGCTGATGGGCCGGAAGGTCGACGTGGTCGACGCCGCGAGCGTCGAACCCGCGTTCATTCCCACCATCGAGCGAGATAGGGTGAGGCTGTATGGCAGGTCGCACGCGCTGGTACCTCGAGCAAGCCCGGGAGTACGCGACCCAGGCGATCGACGGCCGGGCACGGCTCGGGCACGACTGGGCCGCTGATCCGGTCACGCGCGCCGGCTTGACGCATCTCGTCGAAGCCGTCGCCGAGTATCTCGGTCACGTACCCGAGACGGTCCGCGAAGCCCACCCGACGGTCCCGTGGAAAGAAATAGCCGGTATGCGAACGATCGCGGCACATGCCTACCACCAGATCGATGCGCGCATCGTCGAGGCGACGATCCTGACGGACCTGCCCGGACTGCTCGTGGAGATCGAGGCGATGCTCGTTGACCTCGAAGGGGAGGACCGCTGACCAAAGGTCAGCGAATCGGCTTCCCCGTCTGAGCTGGCTGTCTCGGCCCATCGCCGCCGAGGCGCAGGCCCGCGGCCACGAGCGCGACGGCGACGAGCGTCCAGGCCGCCGCGAGGGCGATCGACGGCTGGTCCAGCGCGACGAGCGACGGGAGCGCGTCGCCCGGCTCGGGTCGGATGACGCGGCCGAGGTGGTCCCAGAGCTGTCCTGACCCGTTCCGCGCGCGGATGTCGACGGCGAGGTCATAGCGCAGGTTCGGCAGGACCGCGTACACGAAGGCGACGAACGCCGACGCCCAGCCGAGCCCGGCGACGACGCCCGCCGCGAGCGCCGGCCGCGCGAGACGCGAGAGCGCCTCGAGGCCGCCCGCGACGCCGACGACGAGGAACGGGATGCTGCCGAGGAGGTACCGCGAGGGCGGCGATCCGTCCGCCCACCAGTACGCGATCGAGGCGATGTACGCGAAATACGTGATCCAGCCCGCCGCGAGCACGAGGAGCAGCGCGCCGTGCGCGCGGCGCCGCAGCCACAGGGCGCCCACGCCGAGCAGCGCGAGCAGGTATAGCGGGGCACGGCCGACGAGGCCGAAGACGCGGTCGAACAGGAGCCCAAGCCCGCCGACGTGCGGCGTGTACGCGAGGACCTGCTGCTGGTCCCGGATGAGGTAGTAGCCGGCGCTCGGCAGGAAGACGCCGAACATCACGCCGTTCAGCACCGCGATCGCGGCCACCGCGAGGACGAACGGGCCGCCCGCGGCGATCGCGCGCCGCACGCGCTCCGCGGGCGGAACGGGCGCGAGGATCCCGAAGAGCCCGATGACGAGCGCGACGGGCGCGGCGATGAGCCACGCGCGCGTGCTGAGGAGCGGCAGGAGCGCGGTCAGGAGGCTCGCGAGAGCGAGCGAGCGCACCGGCGTCGCACGGCCGCGACGCACCAGGCGCGCGACGGTGACGAACACGAGCGCGGTCGCGAGCTCCGGATACACCTGCGTC
>DASUCM010000011.1:0-28662 GCA_036276035.1 Candidatus Limnocylindria bacterium
ACCATCTCCGCGCGGCCCGGCCGGAACCGCCCGTCGAGGCCGTCGACGACCCTCCGGTCGTCCTTGCCGATCCGGTAGTAGGCAGGGCCCTGCGCGTCCCAGCAGGCGCGGAAGGCCGTCGCGGCCTGCTGGTGGTCCGCCGGCGCGATGACGGCGATCCCCGGCTGGGTCCGCATCACGGCCACGTCCTCGAGCGCGTGGTGCGAGGCGCCGGCCGGCCCGTACTCGAAGCCCCCGCCCACACCGACGACGCGCACCGGAAGCCCGTGGAGGATGGGGCCGTTCCGGATGAACTCGTAGGGCCGCAGCGCGGCGAACGTGGCGATGGAGTACGCGTAGGCGATGAAGCCGCCCTCGGCGAGACCGGTCGCCACGCCGATCATGTTCTGCTCGGCGACCCCCACGTTGAAGAAGCGCTTCGGGTGCGCCTCCGCGAAGGGCTCGACGACCGTGTAGCCGAGGTCCCCGACGAGCAGGACGACCCGGTCGTCGGCTGAGGCCAGGTCCGTCAGCGCGCGGACGAACGCTGCGCGCATCCCAGCTCCTCGATCTCCGCGAGCGCCTGCCGGTACTCGTCGTCCGACATCGGCCAGTAGTGCCACTTGATCTGGCTCTCCATGTACGACACGCCGCGGCCGAACGTGGTGCGAGCGAGGACGACGTGCGGCGCGCCCTGGGTCGAGTCGAAGCCGCCGATCGCGCGCGTGAGCGCGGCGCGGTCGTGCCCGTCCACCTCCACCGCGTCCCACCCGAACGCGCGCCAGCGATCGATGAGCGGCGCGAGCGAGAGGACGTCCTTCGTGTAGCCGAGGGCCTGCTGCCCGTTGACGTCGACGATGGCGATGAGCCCGGCGAGGCGGTGGTGCGCGGAGAACATGACCGCTTCCCAGGTCGAGCCTTCGTCGCACTCCGCGTCGCTCAGGATCGCGAAGGTGCGCCGGGGCGTGCCGGCGAGCCGCGCGGCGAGGGCCGAGCCGGCAGCGACCGCGAGGCCCTGGCCCAGCGAGCCGGTCGAGAAGTCGACGCCGCGCAGCGCGTGCTCCGGGTGGACGCCGAGCAGGGTGGCGTCGCCGTGGAAGGACGCCAGCTCCTCGTCGCCGATCCACCCGCGCGCCCGCAGCGCGGCGTACAGCGCGAGCGCGGCGTGCCCCTTCGAGAGGACGAGCCGGTCGCGCCCTCGATCGGCCGGGTCGTCGACGTGGAGGATCCCGCCGTAGAGGGCCGCGACGATGTCCGCGATCGAGAGCGCCGATCCGATGTGGCCGACATGCGCGCGCTTCGACTGCTCGAGGATCGTGCGGCGGATGAAGTAGCCGCAGAGGTGGTCGCGATGTGTGCTGGAGGCGTCCGCCCCGACCATCTACGCGAGCCAGCCCCAGAAGGCGACGAGCAGCAGGAGCCCGGCGAGCACGAAGATGAGCGGCTCCGTGAGGAAAACGCCCACGGCGGCCGCGATGAGCGCCAGGGCGAACAGCGGGACCACCCAGCCGCGGCGCGCGCGCGCGGCCGATGCCGCCGCGGCGGTCCCGGTCCCCGTCGCCGCCGCCGGCCCGGTCGCGGCCGCCGGCCCGGCGGCGGCGAGGGCCGCAGGGCGCGGCGCGGGCTCGCTGGCCCGCTGCGACGCGGTCTTCGGCGCCGGTGCGGCTGCGACCTCCGCGCGCGCGGCGGGAGGGGGGAGCGCGCGCTGCGCGCGCGCGAGCCCGATCGTCTCGGCGAGCGTCGGCGCAAGGGTGAGGTCCGCGGAGGTGAACGGGCGCGCGGGCTGGCCGAGGACGAGCATCCCGCGGTCGGCGCCCGATGCCGGGAGCGGCGCCGCGATGACCTCGCCAGCGGGACCCATCCACGCCGCCCCGCCGTTCTGCCCGCGCGGCACCCGCTGCGTCTGGCCGTCGCGGACGACGCGCTGCACCGTCGCATCGGTGTCGATGCGCACGCGAGCCTGCTCTCCGCTGTAGCCGTGCCCGTCCGCGAGCCGCAGCCAGCCGTCCTCGTCGACCCAGATCCCGACGACGCCATAGCCGAGCGCGTCGGCGACGACCGCGGCCGTCCTCGCGGGACCGCCGGCGCGCAGGCCGAGGCGCGAGACCTCGTACAGGGCGATCGCGTGGCGGCGGTCGTCCAGCGCGCGCCTGAGCTCGGCGTCGTCCGGCCGCTGTTCGAGCGTGCTGCGCTGCAGGACGCTCGACACGGCGAGCTCGAGGCCGACGAGCTGCGCGAGCTCGCCGGGCGATGCGCCGGTGGCCGCGTCGTACGTCGGCGCGACGCGAAGCGCGACGAGCGCGCCGATGATGCGGTCCGCCCACGGGATCGGCGCGACGACGATCGAGTTCGCCGTCCGGCCGTCGGAGAGCGCGACCTGGGTCTCGGCGCGCCGTTGCACGGTGCGCTGCTTCACCGCGGACCAGACCAGGTACTGCGCCGCGCCCTCGAGCCACGCCGGATCACGGCCGACGTTGTGCTCCGCGAACGCGACGTAGCGCCCATCCGGCAGCGGCAGGACCACCGCGAGCGCGTCCGATGCGGCGAGCGACGAGAGCGCCCGAACGCGGGTGGACCAGAACTCCTTGTCGCGCTCGGCCAGCGCCTGGTCAGCCATCGATGAGCGGTGCCTCCACCTGGAGCTCGAGCATGCCGCGCTCGACCCCGGTCACGCGAAGACGGCGCGATCCGTCGACCAGCTCCTTCGCGAGCGCGTCAGGCGACGCCCCCGGGTTGAGCGCGACGCGGAGCGACGCGCGGTCGCCGAGAAGATCGCGGATGTAGACCTGCTCCACCTGCGGGAGTCGGTCGATGAACCGTTCGATGAGGACCGCCTGCGCGAACGACCCGACGCCGACGAGCCGGAGCTCGATCGGGTCCGGCCGCGGCAGCGGCATCGGAGCCGGAGTGAACGTGAGCGATGTCGGTGCCGCCTCCGGAAGCGGCGGCCGCAGCGGCGCCGTCGGTCGCGCGGCAGGCGGCTGCGGGGCCGACCGAGGCAACGTCGTCGGCCCCGCGCCGCCGCCACTGCTGCCCGCGAGCTCAAGCTGTCGCGGCGTCAGCAGCGTCCCGCCGTCGGCCACGACGCGCAGCGCCTCCAGCACGTCGTCGATCGCCTTGTCCTTCGTCATGAAGCCGATCGCGCCGGCCTGGAGCGCGCTCACCATCGCGCCGTCGCTCGTGTCGCTCGTGAGCACGATCACCCGCGTCGCGGGGGACACCGAGAGGAACCGCGGGATGAGCATGTCCGCGCTATAGCCGGGAAGGTGGAAGTCGAGGAGCACGATGTCGGGCCGCTCTTCGCGGACCATCGCGAGCGCCTGCGGGCCGGTGACCGCGATGCCGACGAGCCGGTAGCGCTCGATCTCCTTGATCACGCTCGCAAGGGAGGACGCGAAGAGGAAGTGATCGTCGACGACCTGGACCGTGACGCGGTCCGTCACGCCTAGCGTCCCGCGCCGGCCCGGGTCACTAGTAGATGTGTCGGCGCAGCTCGTCAGGCTGCAGGACCCGGATCGATCCGGATGCGGATTCGATGAGCCCGCGGCGCCGGTAGAACTGCAGCCAGCGGTTCACGCTCTCACGCGACGCGCCGACCATCGCCGCGAGCTCCGACTGGGTGAGGCCCGTCGCCGCCTCGGGCGACTCCGAGAGCTGGAGCAGCGCGCGCGCGAGACGCGCGGGCACGTCGAGGAAGGCCGCGTCCTGGACGAGCTGGTCGGTCCGGCGGAGCCGGCGCGAGAGCGCCGCGAGCAGCTTCGTCGCGACCGCGGGTGCGCGGTCGAGGAAGGCGAGGAAGTCGTCGCGCTCGAGCACGAGCAGCGCGGTGTCCTCCTTCGCGACCGCATCGGCGGAGCGCGGCTCGCCGTCGAGCAGCGCGAGCTCGCCGAAGAAATCGCCGGGACCGAGGATCGTGAGGATGACCTCTTTGCCTTCAGGCGAGGTCCGCTGCACTTTCACGACGCCGCTCTCGATGACGTACAGGCTGGACCCGGGGTCGTCCTGGCGGAAGACGGCCTTACCCGCGCGCACGGTCCGGCGCTGCAGCGAGCCCGCGAGCTTCTCCAGCTCGTCCGCCGGCACGCCCGCGAAGAACGGCACCTTGCTGAGCACGGTGCTCACGCTCACGGCCATGTCCTCTTCCCCCTTGTGCTGCGCGCAGTGTCCCACGCCGCCTCGCCATGCGACAATCCACTGGTGAACGCCCCCGCCGACCTCGAGACCCGCGCGCGCGCCGTCCTCTCGCCGGTCCTCGGCCACTACACCTGGCTGCCGGTCGAGCGGGGCGAGGGGAGCTGGCTTCACCTGACCGGGGGACGCCGGATCCTCGACCTCACCTGCGGCATCGCGGTCACCCCGGTCGGCCACGCGCACCCGCGCGTCGTCGCGGCCGTGCAGCAGCAGGTCGCGAAGCTCTCGCACATCTGCGCCGGCGTCGCGCTCTACGAGCCGAATGTCGCGCTCGCCGAGCGGCTCGTGCAGATCATGCCGGCCGGCCTCGACACCGTCTTCTTCCAGAACTCGGGCGCCGAGGCGATCGAGGGGTCCGTGAAGCTCGCGCGGCAGGCCACCGGCCGCCAGGCGGTCGTCGTCTTCCGCGGTGGCTTCCACGGCCGGACGACCGGCGCGGCGAGCCTGACGACCTCGAAGTCCGCCTACCGCCGTGGCTACGGCGCGCTCCTGCCGGAGGTGCATGCCGCGCCGTTCCCGTATGCGCTTGCGTGCACGATCAAGCCCGAGCACGACGCCGAGGCCTGCGGGGACCACTCGCTCGCGGAGATCGATGCCATGCTCGAGCACGAGCTCCCGCCCGAGCACGTCGCGGCGTTCCTCATCGAGCCCGTGCTCGGCGAAGGCGGCTACGTCGCCGCGCCCGCGTCGTTCCTGCGGCGGCTCCGCGCGCTGGCCGACCGCATCGGAG
Source organism: Candidatus Limnocylindria bacterium (assembly GCA_036276035.1). GTDB lineage: Bacteria > Chloroflexota > Limnocylindria > P2-11E > P2-11E > JACDAF01. The sequence goes on from DASUCM010000011.1 coordinate 4,901, forward strand.
CGCTGCTCATCTTCGATGAGGTGCAGACGGGGCTCGGACGCACGGGCACGTGGACGGCCGCGGAGCGCGTCGGCGTCCGTCCGGACATCATCGCGCTCGCGAAGGCGCTCGGCGGCGGCCTGCCGCTCGGCGCGATCGTCGCGCCCCGCGAGCTGCACGACCGCTGGCGGACGAGCACGCACGGCTCGACCTTCGGCGGCAACCCGGTGTCGTGCGCCTCGGGACTCGCGACGCTCGATGTGCTCCGTGACGAGGGGCTCGTGGCGCGCGCTGACGAGATCGGCAAGATCATGGTCGAGGAGCTCGCGCCGCTCCGCCGCTCCCCGCGCGTGCGGGAGATCCGCTCGTTCGGTGCCATGGTCGCGGTCGAGTTCGATGACAAGACGGCGTCGAAGGCCGCGATCGCCGGCGCCCTGGAGCGTGACGTGCTGCTCATCACGGCCGGTGCGCACGATCAGGTCGTCCGGTTCATCCCCGCCCTGAACATCCGAGAGGACGACCTTCGGACGGGCGTGCGTGCGTTCGTCACCGCCGCCCAGGGCGAGCTCGTCGCAGCCCCCGCGTAGCGCCGGGGCACACGTCGTTCAGCGCCTCCTTGCCGTCGCCGGCGGGCTTGCCCTGTTCAGCGCGCTCGTCCTCATCGCCGTCCTCGCCCGGCCCGCGCCACCCGTCGCGACACCCACTCCGTCCGTCGCACGCCCCACCGCGTCCGCGAGCGTGACCCCGAGCGCGACCGCGGACCGGAACGTCCCGGCGGCCTGCGCCGCGGACGTACGAGGGCAGACCTTCGCGACCGGCTCGCTCGAGGAGCGGCTTGCCGGCGCGCGCAGCTGGGCCGCGTCCAACCGCGGTCGGCCTGCCTCGCTCGTGCTCACCGATGCCGTGCTCACGGAGAGCGTCCGCCTGAGCCTCAGCGGTCCCGACGCGCCGCCGTTCCGCGACCCGACCGTGGCGATCCGGCCGGAGGCCATCCGGGTGAGCGGGACCGCGACCGCGGCCTTCCTGCGCTTCCCGATCCGCGCGTCGCTCGTCCCCGAGGTCTCGGGCGGCGTGCTCCGGTTCAGCGTCCGCGAGCTCGACACGGGCGGTCTTCCGAGCGCGTTCCGGCCGCAGGTCGAGCGCCTCATCGCGCAGGCGGCCGATCCGGCTGCCTGGGCGCTGCCGCTCCGCGTCGAGGCCTTCACCCTGCGATCAGGCTGCGCCGTCCTCACGGGTCTGGCCTAGCCAGCGGCGCTCCAGGTGGGCCGCCCGTCCCGGGCCTCGCGGCGCGAACTTGCACCCCGAACCCCCTTGACGACCTGCCACAACGGGTAGATAGTCCGCTCCCTGCGGCCACAACATCTAGGGTCAGGGGGCCGGCCTGACGCGAGATGTGGGGTCAAGAACGGACCTCGCGGAGGAGAAGGGTACCCAGATGGCCATCGCCGATCTTGAGCGTCAGTCCGTCCCACAGTCCGAGCCCCGCGGCCTGCGGTTCCCCCGTACCTTCACCCGCGACGGCGTTCACCCCTACGACGAGGTCGAGTGGGAGCTGCGCGACGCCGCGATCCCGGGCGAGAACGGGAACGTCTTCGAGCAGAAGGGCGTCGAGGTCCCGAAGCCGTGGTCGATGACGGCCACGAACGTCGTGGCCTCGAAGTACTTCCGCGGCAAGCTCGGGACACCCGCCCGCGAGACGAGCGTCCGGCAGATGGTCGACCGGGTCGTCGACACGATCGCGCGCTGGGGCGTCGAGGGTGGCTACTTCGCGAGCGTCGCCGACGCCGACGTCTTCGCGGATGAGCTCCGGGCGCTCATGGTGAACCAGTACGCCTCGTTCAACTCCCCCGTGTGGTTCAACATCGGCGTGCCGGGCGCCCGCCAGCAGGCCTCCGCCTGCTTCATCCTCTCCGTCGAGGACTCGATGGACTCGATCCTCGACTGGTTCAAGACCGAGGGCGTCATCTTCAAGGGCGGCTCCGGGTCGGGGATCAACGTCTCCACGATCCGCTCGAGCAAGGAGCAGCTCTCCGGTGGCGGTCTCGCCTCGGGGCCCGTCTCCTTCATGCGCGGTGCCGACTCGGTCGCCGGCTCGATCAAGTCCGGCGGCACGACCCGTCGCGCCGCGAAGATGGTCGTCCTGAACTCGGACCACCCGGACGTCCGCGAGTTCATCTGGTGCAAGGCGAAGGAAGAGAAGAAGGCCTGGGCGCTCGGCGAGCAGGGCTACGACATGGGCCTGAACGGCGAGGCCTGGCAGTCGATCCAGTTCCAGAACGCCAACAACTCGGTCCGTGCCACCGACGATTTCATGCGCGCCGCGCTCGCCGACGAGGACTGGGCGCTGCACGCGGTGAGCGAGCCGTCACGCGTCATCGAGACGGTGAGGGCGCGCGCGCTCCTGCGCGAGATCGCCGAAGCGACGTGGGCCTGCGGGGACCCGGGCATGCAGTTCGACACGACGATCAACGACTGGCACACCTGCCCGGTCTCGGGCCGGATCAACGGCTCGAACCCGTGCTCCGAGTACATGCACGTCGACGACTCCGCCTGCAACCTCGCGAGCCTGAACCTCATGCGCTTCGTCGGCGAGGACGGCGAGTTCGACGCGGCGCTCTTCGCGCGCGCGGTCGACGTCGTCTTCACCGCGCAGGAGATCCTCGTCGGCTTCACCGACTACCCGACGCCGAAGATCACGCGCAACGCGAAGGCGATGCGCCAGCTCGGTCTCGGCTACGCGAACCTCGGTGCCCTGCTCATGTCGCGCGGGCTGGCCTACGACTCCGAGGCCGGCCGCGCCTACGCCGCGTCCATCACCGCGATCATGACGGGCGAGGCGTACGCGCAGTCCGCGCGCATCGCGAGCATCGTTGGCCCGTACGAGGCCTACGCGCTGAACCGGCAGCCGCACGACCGCGTCATGGAGATGCACCGGCTCGCGTCGTACCGCATCCGGGAAGGGATCCTGCCCGCCGACCTTGTCGCCGCGGCGCGTGCGACCTGGGACGAGGCGGTCGCGCTCGGGCGTGAGCACGGGTACCGCAATGCGCAGGCGTCAGTGCTCGCCCCGACCGGGACGATCAGCTTCATGATGGATTGCGACACGACCGGCGTGGAGCCGGACATCGCGCTCGTGAAGTACAAGAAGCTCGTCGGCGGCGGGATGCTGAAGCTCGTGAACGGCACCGTCCCGGCCGCGCTCCGGAAGCTCGGCTACACCGAGACGGAATCGAGTGCCATCACGACGCACATCGAGCAGCAGGGCACGATCGAAGGGGCCCCCGGCCTCCGCGCGGACCACCTTCCCGTCTTCGACTGCGCGTTCGTGCCGCAGAACGGGTCCCGTTCGATCACCCACATGGGCCACATCAAGATGATGGGCGCGGTCCAGCCGTTCATCTCCGGGGCGATCAGCAAGACCGTGAACCTGCCGGAGACCGCGACGGTCGAGGACGTCATGGACGCGTACGTCCAGGCCTGGAAGCACGGGGTGAAGGCGATCGCGATCTACCGCGACGGCAGCAAGAAGGTCCAGCCGCTCTCGACGGGCAAGGAGACCTCCAACAGCGTGAAGGGCGCGACGGTCACCGAGCGCATCGTCGAGGTCCCGCGCCCACGCCGCCGGCTCGCCGACACGCGCCACTCGGTCACGCACAAGTTCACGATCGAGGGGCACGAGGGCTACATCACTGTCGGCCTCTTCGACGACAACACGCCCGGCGAGATCTTCATCAAGATGGCGAAGGAGGGCTCGACGCTCTCCGGGATGATGGATTCCTTCGCCACGAGCGTCTCGCTGCTCTTCCAGTACGGCGTCCCCCTGACGCACCTCGTCGAGAAGTTCGGCCACGTGCGCTTCGAGCCGAGCGGCTGGACCGGCAACCCCGAGATCGGCTTCGCGAAGTCGATCGTCGACTACGTGTTCCGCTGGCTCGGGCAGCGCTTCCTCTCGCTCGACGACAAGACGATGCTCGGGCTCGTCCGCACGACCGATGTCGTCGTCGACCCGGCCCCGCAGCTCGAGCTCATGGAGAAGATCGTGGCGCAGGCACCCGTCGTCGAGACGGGTCCAAGCGCCCGCCGCCTCAACTCGACACCCGACGCGCCCCCGTGTCCCCGCTGTGGCTGGCTCACGGTCCGGAGCGGCACCTGCCACAAGTGCGAGAACTGCGGAGAGACGACCGGGTGTAGCTAACTCCCTTTGACAGGCCCCGGCCGACCCGCCCGTCGGCCGTCGCGCCTCTACGGCCCGGCACTCCCTGCTCCCCTGGGGTGCCGGGCCGTTCTCTGCCCGTAGGGCAGAGAACTCCTTGCTCGACCGCTTCGGCCCCTTCGGCCTTGCCTCAGGTGCCTCGGCGCGGCCATCACGGATCCATGCTCCCGTCGTCGCGGCAAAGCCGCTCCTCGGTCGCAGCGATGGGGGCCGCCTCGCTCCTCGGTCGCAAACGCCCCTCCCGCCGGGCCCCTCCTCGCTCGGCAGGTGCCCCATCCGGGGGCCCGGATGACGGTCCCGTCATGACGTTTCTGTGCTCCGGGTATCAAATCGGAACGACCGGGGGACGGTGCTCGTTCTCATAGGAGTAGGGGCGCATGCTTGCGGCACGCTGCGTGCGCCTGTGGGAGAGGTAAGTGGCGGTCCTCACTGAACGGAAGGCGACCCACCGCGGACTTGTCCGTGGACTGAGCGCGCGCGCGAGCGTTCCCTTGCTCGTCGCGGTGCTCGCGCTCGTCGCCGTCGCGCTCGTCGCCCAGGTCGGCTTCGAGTCCCGGGCGCTCCCCGGGCTTCGCGTCGCCGGCGTCGCGGTCGGGGCGCTCGAGGCTGACGCCATCCGCGCCGCGCTCCGGACGGAGGCTGCGGGTCCCTGGGCGTCGGCGACCACCCGTCTGGTGACCCCGGAGCGCACCTGGTCCCGCACGAACGCCGAGCTCGGCATTGCCCCGGATCTGGAGGCTGCTACCGCGGCTGCGCTCTCCTACGGCAAGCAGGGCAGTCTGCTCGACCGCGCCGGCGCGTGGCTCTCCGCGCTGACCGGCAACGCGCAGGTGCCCTTCGTCATGCGAGCGGAGGGTCTGACGGCGGAGCAGCTCGTGGCGCAGGTCGCGGCCGAGATCGACCGCCCTGCCATCGACGGCGAGATCACCCTCGGCCTGACGGGCGCGAGCGTCCGGGAGCCCGCGGCGGGCCGCGAGCTCGACCGAGCGCACGCCATGGCGGCGCTGCTCGGCGCTCGTGCCCTCGGAGACCGCGACGTCGAGCTGCGGATCCGGACGCGCCACCCGGCGGTGGACGAGGCCGGCTTTGCCGAGGCAGCCGCGCTCGTGCGCGCGACCACCACGCCGCTGGACGTGACCGTCGAGGAGCGCACGATCCACGAGGACGCCGTCGCGCTGTCCACCTTCCTCGTCGTCGAGCGCACGGTCGCGACGCCCGGCTCGCTCCCGGCGATCCCCGCCGACAGCGTCGCGCCTGCGGTCCGGTACCGCTACACGGCCTCGATCGCGCAGGAGCGCGTGCGCGCGTGGGCGGACGCGGTCGGCGCCGCGCTCGACCGGCCCGCGAAGAACGCCACCTACACCGTCGCGGCGGACGGATCGCTGAAGGTCATTCCATCGCTGACCGGCATCAAGGTGGACCGCGACGCGCTCGTTGCGCAGGCCCTCCGCGAGCTCGCGGCCCCCGCCGGCTCGCGCCGGACCGTGACGCCGGCGGTCGCCACCGACGTCCCGGTGTTCACCACCGAGCAGGCGCAGCAGTACGCGGCGCAGATGAGCCGCGTGAGCGTCTTCGAGACATTCTTCCCGCCGAACCTCGCCCGCTGGAAGAACATCTCGACCGGCGCGGCGCAGTTCAACAACGTCGTCATCGCGCCCGGCCAGACGTTCTCGTTCTGGGAGCTCCTTGGCCCGGTCACCGTCGAGCGCGGGTACGCCTACGCCGGCGCGATCATCGACGGGCGCTCCGACCCGAACGTCATCGGCGGCGGGCTGTGCCAGGTCTCGACGACGATCTTCATGGCGATCGCGCAGGCCGGGTACGAGATCCTCGAGCGCGGTAACCACGACTACTACATCGACCGTTACCCGCTCGGGCTCGACGCCGCGGTCTTCGACCCCGGCCTCGACCTCAAGTGGAGGAACGACACGAAGTACCCGGTGCTCCTGCGCTCGAGCACGTCGAACATCGCGGTGGAGTTCGAGATCTTCACCGTGCCGACGGGGCGCGTCGTCACGTTCGGGCCGGCGATCGAGACGAACTTCCGTGACGTGCGTCCTGATCAGCCGGCGGACTCGGCCTTCCCGCCGGGGAGCAAGGTGCTCGGCCGGGACGTGACGAGGACGCGCACGGTGACCGAGAACGGCGTCCTCGTGCGCCAGGACGTCTTCCGGAGCCACTACAACCCGGTCTGGGGTGGCCCCGCCGTCCCCCCGCCGCCGCCGCCCTCCGCCCCATAGGAGGCCGGTAGGGGCCTCCTTCCGTGGCGCCGCGACCGGCCCCTGCTGCGCTACCCGCCCCGTAGTGGCCCAGAGGTACCAGCCGGGCCCAGGCCCACAACAGCCCGCTGTGACTGTCGTTACAGAGGCACATGACCTCCTCCTACGGCCACGACTTCACCGAGAACCTCGAGGCCGTCGCCCGCGGCGTCCGCCGCCTCGAGGAGGTCCGGGATCCCGAGCTGCGTGACGCCATCCGCGCGGCGCTCGGCATGCCTCCGGAGCAGCCCGTCCTCGACGGTGCCCGCCGCGCGCGCATGCGCCGGAGCATCCTCCTCGCGGAGCCTGCCGGGCCCCGCCTCTCCGACCGCCTCGTGGCCTTCGTCACCATCCTCGCGTACCCGGCTCCGTACGCGGTGCGCGCCCTCGCGATCTGCACCCTCTTCGCCGGTGCGGTCGCCGGGACCGCCGTCGCGAGCGCCGGCTCGATGCCGGACGACGCCCTGTACCCCGTGAAGCTGGCGGCCGAGCAGCTCCGCCTCGCGGCGGCCGTCGCCCCCGCAGACCGCGCCGCCGTGGAGCTCTCGCTCGCGGAGTACCGCCTCGCGGAGGCGCAGCAGTTCGCGGAGGACGGGCACGAGTCCGGCGCCCTCGTCGCGACCAGCGCGTACGCCGCGCATCTCGCGAGCGCGGCGGCCGAGCTCGCCGAGGTCGATGAGCTCGCGCCGCGCGCGATCGCGCTCGTCATGCAGCTGGAGGCACGCCTGAACGATCAGCGCGCGCGTGCCGCCGAGACCGCGCAGCGCCTGCTGAGCGATCCGCGTACCGCGCTCGCGGGAGTCGTGCTCAGCGCGATCGCGAGCGCGCCGGAGGGCAACGGCCCGACGGCCGCCGCCCGCATCGCCGACAGCGCGTCAGCGGTGACCTCTCGGCTCGCGGCGGTCGCCGACGACCGCGCGAGCGGTGGCCAGCCGCTCGCCGAGGCGCTCACCGAGATCCTCGGCCGCAGGCCGGTGTCGGGGCCGATGGACGAGGAGCCCGTCGACGAGACGGACGAAGCGATCGCGGAGGGGGACGAGGCGCCGCTGCTCCTCGTGCCGCCGACCGTCGCGACGTCTGCGCCGGTCACCGCGCGCACCTCCGCGCCGCCGGCCGCGCTGCGCACTCCGGTCGGGACGGCCACTCCGCGAGGCACCGCGACGCCGCGCGTGGGCCTTGCGCGCCGCGCAGACCCGAACGCCTCGCCGCGGGCCACGGCGCGCGCCACGGCGCGAGCTGCCGCGACCGCGCGCACGACCGTGAGGACGACGCCAAGGCCGATCGCGACCCCGCGCGCGACGGTGGATCCGTCGGCGCGCATCGCCGCGCAGAAGGCGAAGGAGTCCGCCGCGAAGGCGAAGGCCGCCCTCGAACGGGCGAAGGAGGCCGCGAAGCGCACCCCGTCGCCGAAGCCGTCGCCGAAGCCGACGAGGACGCCGGCCCGCTAGCGCAAGGCCCTTCGCACGAGGTCGAGCGCCGCCAACACGCTGCGACGCCGACCTTCGCTCTCGGAGCGGAAGCGCACTGTCGCGGTCCGCTCGCGCTCCGGGGTCCGCACGACGATCGTCGTCTCCCCGGACCCGGCCGGAACGAGCACGCTCACCTCGGTGGCGAGACCCTCGATCGCCGCCGCGAGCTCCGGCGCACCGGCGTCGGGGCGGACGATGCCTCCCGCGTACGCGCTGACGCCCGCGCCGGCGAGGGACTGCGCGAGCTCGCCGCCGGAGAGCCCCTCCGCGGTGGCGAGCCTCCAGCCGCGGGCGCGCAGCGCCGCGTCGACGACGCCGCCGAGCGTCTGACCATCGGTACCCCAGACGTGGTCCCCGACGCGCTCGCGGACGCGCGCTTCCATCTCCGCGAGCCGCCGCAGGACCGTCGCCTCGTCGGCGTCCTTGTCGGTGAGGCGCACGTGCACGCCGTCGTTCTTCGCGTACGTTGCGACCGTCGGCGCGCGCGACCGCACGAGCTCGTCGAGGGCCTCTTCGACCGCGGACTCACCGAGGCCGAGGAGCTTCAGCGTCCGCGAACGCAGGACGGCACCGGCGAAGAGGGTCGGCTCGACGTGGTCCTCCCACATCGGCGTCATCTCGCGGGGCACGCCGGGCATGGCGATGATCCGCCTGCCATCGCGCCGCACGTCCCAGCCGGGCGCCGTGCCGTTCGGGTTGGGGAGCGCGCGGGCCGACGGGATGAGCCAGGCCTGCTTCAGGTTGCGCTCCGGCATGGGCGCTCCGCGTCCCGAGAACCACTCGGCGAGCTCGCTCGCCAGGCGGGCGTCGACGGCGGGCGACTCGCCGAGGGCAGCCGCGATCGCCTCGCGCGTGAGGTCGTCCTCGGTCGGTCCGAGGCCCCCGGTCATGACCAGCAGCTCGCTGCGCGCGAGCCCGCGGCGGACGGCCTCGGCCGCCCGTTCCAGGTTGTCCCCGACGGTCGTCATGTGCAGGCAGTCGACCCCTGCCCCGGCAAGGCGGCCCGCAAGGTACGCCGAGTTCGTGTCGATGATCTGGCCGAGCAGCAGCTCTGTCCCGACGGACAGGATCTCGGCCCTCACGGCGCCTCCCGAAGGGTTGGCACGCCGAATGCATTACCCCGCCGGCAGAACGACAGAATTCCCAACCCTTCCCTTCCTCACCACGAGACCCCGCCCATGTGGCGGGGTTTTGTGGTCTTACGGGGCGGTACGATATCCGCCGCGCTCGCGAGATTCGCGGGGAGGTGCGCGTGGCCAACGGGTATTGCGTCAAGTGCAAGACGTCGCGCGAGATCAAGGACGCGAAGCAGATCACGATGAAGAACGGCCGCCCCGCCACGCAGGGCACCTGCCCTGTCTGCGGCACGAAGATCTTCAAGATCGGCGGGAGCGCCGCCCCGACGACGCCTGCGCCGCCCGCTTCCTAGCGAGCGGCCGCCCGGTCGCGTTCCCTGGCCTGGTACCTGCTGCCTCCCGGTCTTGGAAGTAGACCGGGAGGTAGTTCGTTCATGAAGGTCAGCGAGATCATGACGCGCGAGCCATCCACGCTCGCGCCAGCGTCCACGATCGGCGAGGCCGCCACGATCATGCGCCAGGACGACTGCGGGTCCGTCCCGATCGTCGAGTCCGGCCGCCTGGTCGGGATCATCACCGACCGCGACATCGTCATCCGGGTGCTCGCCGGCGGGAAGGACCCCAAGACGACCCGCGTCTCCGAGGCGATGACCGCGGATCCGGTCACGGTGAGCCCGGACACGAGCGTCGACGAGGCACAGAAGGTCATGGCCGAGCGCCAGGTGCGTCGCCTCCCGGTCGTCGAGGACGGCCGCCTGGTCGGTCTCGTGGTGATCGGGCAGGTCGCGCGGCGCGACAGCGCGAAGGATGTCGGGCAGACGCTGAAAGAGGTCAGCGAGAAGACGACGGGCCGCTCGTCGCACGCGCGCGGCTAGCGCAAGTTCGGGGATAACTCGACGTTCACGCGGCCCACGCGCCATCTAAAATGGCGCGTGGGCCAGTAGCTCAGTGGTAGAGCAGGGGACTCTTAATCCCTTGGTCGTGGGTTCGAATCCCTCCTGGCTCACTCGTGTCGTGCGTCGGGTCATCGCGGATCGCCTGCACAGGTCATCGCGAACGACGCGACGACGCATGACAGCGGCGACATCAGGCGGACTGACCCATCCGATCGGGGGTCGAGCACAGTTGACCCTCACCCGCACGGGCGAGGTACTTTCTCGCCGCTCGCAGGTCCGCAGATCGCGAGGGTAGCCTTCCGGCCATGTCACGCGCCAGCGTCCTCGTGAGACGCCGTTCAACGGACGTCTACCTCATCGGATCCGCCGCGGTGCTCGCCGTGTTCGTCATCGGCCGGCTCTACCGCGGCGAGCCCGTGGCGCTCGCGCTCACCGACGTCGCGTTCACGGCGTTCGGGCTTCTCGCGCTGGCGGCCTGCCTCTTCGCCGCGGCCCGCACGCCCCCCGCGCAGCGCCTCGGCTGGCGCCTGCTGGCGGCCGGGTCCGCAGGGTGGACGGCGGGGCACATCGTCATCGACGCTCAGCGCATCGCGATCGGCCCCGTGGCGCTGTCCGACCTCCTCTTCCTCATCGCCGCGCCGATCTACGTGGTCGCCTTCTTCGCGTTCCTCTTCGGGCACGACCGCCACCTGAACGCGGTCGCGCTCGCCTTCGACGCCGCGGCGGTATCTCTCACGCTCTTCGCGGGCTTCGCCCTCTTCCTTCCGGACCTCTTTGCCGACCTTGCGGTGGGCCGCTACGTCACGGCGATCGCGATCGTGTACCCGCTGCTCTACACGGCCGCGACCGCGGCCGCGATCTCCGCGCTGTGGGGCCTGCCGCATGACCGGCCGCGCGGCGCGTACGTCTCGCTCACCATCGGCATGGCACTGAACGCGCTCGCGTTCACCCTCTGGCTTCCGGGCTACCTCCGCCAGGCCGGCACGATCTCACCGCTCCTCGAGCCGGTGTGGATGCTCGGGATGCTCGCGATCGCCGGCGGCGCGTACATCGCGGTCGAGGACCACGATCGTTCCCGCCCGAGCCAGCTCGCGCGGCGTGGCGTCCACTTCCTGCGCCTGGTGCTGCCGGCCGTCGTCGCGCTGTCCTCCGCCTACATCCTCGTCGCGAGCCAGCTCGACGACCTCACGCGGACGGACCGGCTCGTCGCGATCGGCGTGGCGGCGACCGTGGTGCTCATCGCGACGCGCGTCGGCCTCGCCCTCTACTGGAACTATCTGCTCACCGAGCGCGAACGGCGCCTCGCGGTCCAGTACCAGGTCCTCTACGACGTCGGCCTGGACACCGCGAACGAGCACTCCGTCGACGAGCTCGTGCGCCTCATCGTGGACCGCGCGACCGACCTCACACGGTGCGACGGGAGCGCGCTCGCCCTCGAGGAGCCCGGACAGGGACTCGTCTGGCGCGCGCTGCGCAAGGCCAGCATCGACCTCCGCGACTCCGTGGGGGAGCCGATGAGCGGTATCGGACGAGCCGCGGCCGAGACCCGCGAGGTCGTCGTCGCGCCCGACTATCGCAGCCACGCCGCCAGCACCGCGCGGCTGCACGACGTCATCGCATCGGCGATGAGCGCGCCGCTCATCGTGCGCGGGCAGCTCATCGGCGTCCTGAACGTGTACTCGCGGCTGCCGAGGACCTTCGGCGGCGCGACGCAGCAGCTCTTCCGCCTCTACGCGGCCCAGGCCGCCGTCGTGCTCGCGAACGCCCGGCTCCTCGCGGAGTCCCGGATGCTCGCGAGCCACGACAGCCTCACCGGGGTGCTCAACCGGCGCTCCCTGGTCGAGCGTCTCGAGCTGGAGGTCGCCGAGGCGCGCCGCCACGGCGACGCGTTCTGCGTGCTCATGTGCGACCTCGACGGCCTGAAGCAGGTGAACGACTCGGCCGGTCACCTCGTCGGCGACGACGTCCTGCGGCGCGTGGCCCAGGGCATCCGCGAGGCGGCGCGCACCGAGGACAGCGTGGCGCGGTTCGGCGGCGACGAGTTCGTGCTGCTCCTGCCGCGGACGTCGCTGCTCCAGGGCCAGGCCCTCGGCGCGCGCCTCGGCGCGAAGCTGCGCGACATGACCTACGTCTGGGGCGGCCGGGACGAGCCGCTGCCGCGCGTGTCGATCGGGATCGCGTCCTTCCCCGACGACGGGCTCACGGCGGACACTCTCATCGCGGCAGCCGACGCCCGGATGTACGCCGACAAGAGCCGCGCGCGGGGCCTCTCCCGCGCCGATCGGGCGAACGAGGCGTAGCGGCGCGCGCGGGAGACGCGCGCTTCGGTATCGTTCCCTCGCGAGGAGGGGATGATGCCGAGATGTCCTGAATGCGATGCCGCGGTGACCGTCGGCCCCGACGCCGTGAAGGGCGAGGTCCTCTCGTGCCCCGACTGCGGCGCCGAGCTCGAGGTCCGCGAGACGTCGCCGGTCGCGCTCGCGCTGGCGCCGGAGGCCCAAGAAGACTGGGGTGAGTGACCCCGTCGTCGGGGTCCTCCTCTCGCGCGTGCGCGTGGAGGAGAAGCTGCTCCTCGAGGCGCTCGAGCGCCGCAGGGTCCGCACCAAGCTCATCGACGACCGCGAGGTCGTGTTCCGGCTCGAGGAGCGGCCCGACCTCGGTGTCGACGTCGTCCTCGAGCGCTGCATCCAGCACAGCCGGGCCCTCTACGCGCTCGCGGTGCTGGAGACGCACGGGATCCCGACGGTGAACACCTTCGAGGTCGCCGACGTCTGCGGGAACAAGCTCCTCACGACGATGCGCCTCATCCGTGACGGCGTGCCGTCGCCACGGACGCGGCTCGCCTTCACGCCCGAGTCCGCGCTCGCGGCGGTCGAGGAGCTCGGCTACCCCGCGGTGCTGAAGCCGCTCGTCGGGTCATGGGGCCGGCTCATCTCGAAGGTGAACGACCGGGACGCCGCGGAGAGCGTCCTCGAGCACAAGGACGTCCTCGGGACCTACATGCACTCCATCTATTACGTCCAGGAGTACGTCCACAAGCCGGGGCGCGACATCCGCGCGTTCGTCGTCGGCGACGAGACCATCGCCGCCATCTACCGCGCGTCGCCGCACTGGATCACGAACACCGCACGCGGGGGGCAGGCCACCAACTGCCCCGTCACGCCGGAGCTGGACGACCTCTGCGTCCGCGCGGCGAAGGCGGTCGGCGGCGGCGTCGTCGCGATCGACGTCCTGGAGAGCGGCGACGGCCTCCTCGTCAACGAGGTGAACTACACGATGGAGTTCCGCAATTCCATCGACACGACCGGAGTGGACATCCCGGCGAAGGTCGTCGACCACGTCCTCGAGGTCGCGGCCAGGAAGTAGGGCATTCGGATTCCGGTACCTAGGAAGGCCGGGCCGTCCCCCGCAGACTCGAGCGGTGCGGATCGCTGTGATCGAGGACGACCCGGACCTCCGCCGCCTCCTGACGACGCTGCTCTCGGAGGATGCGGCGCACCTGATCGGTGCGTTCGAGCCTGAGACGCTCGATCGTGGGGCGGGACCCTTCGACCTCGCGTTCACCGACCTGCGCCTCCCCCACGTCGACGACGAGGCGGACGCGCGCAGTTGGATCTGCGAAGTGCGCAAGGTCGCGCGGCGCGTGGTCCTCGTGACCGGGCAGCCGTCCGCGGTCCGGCTCGGCGCGAGCGCCCTCGGCGCCGACGCGCTCATCCCGAAACCGTTCGACCTCGACATGATCCTCGCCGCCATCGGGGGAGAGCCCGCCTAGGCGTACGGCCGGCGCGCTGCCCGTATCCTCGCGCTGAGGGCAGCGGAGGGACGGGACGATGCCGGGCGGCGCGCGCCTCACCGAGCGGCAGTCAGAGGTCATCGCCCATGTCGCGGCGGGCAGGGCGACGAAGGAGATCGCGCGCCTGCTCGGGGTGAGCGAGCGGGCCGTCACGGCCGTGCTCTCCCGGCTCTTCCGACGCTACGGCGTCCCGAATCGCGCCGGCCTCATCGCCGCCGTCCTCGTCGAGCAGGCCGGACCGGCCTCGGAGTTCGCGGCGTACGAGAACGCTCCGTTCATGGCGGCTGCCACCGCCGGGCCGCAGCACCGCTACCTCTTCGTGAACGGGCTCGCGAGCCAGGTGGCCGGCCGGCCCGCGGCCGCCCTTGTCGGCCGGACGGTGGCGGAGGTCTACCCCGACATCGATCCGCAGTTCATCGGCGCGCTCGACGAGGTCTACCGCAGCGGCAGGCCGTGGGGGACCGCGAACGCGCCGGCCCGCTTCACGCATGACGACGGCACGTACCGCGACACGCGTCTGAATCTCATCTTCCAGCCGATCCGCGACCAGACCGGCCGGGTCAGCGGCATCCTTCACGTCGGGACGGAGCTTCCCGACTGACGCGCGCGCTCCGTCTCCGGCTAGGCTGACGCTCGTGAGGGTCGGGATCATCGGGGCCGCCGGTTATGCCGGCGGCGAGCTCCTGCGCCTGCTGCTCGGCCATCCGTCCGTGTCCGAGGTCGTGCCCGCGTCCTCGTCGCAGGCAGGGAAGCCGGTGACCGTCGCGCACCCGACGCTGCGCAAGCGCACCGATCTCACGTTCACGCGCTACGAGGACACCGGACCCTGCGACGTCCTCTTCCTATCGCTCCCGAACGGCGCGCACCGCCTGCACGAGTTCGCCGACCGGGCACCGCTCGTGGTGGACCTCTCGAGCGACCACCGGCTGCGCAGCCCCGACGCGTACGTCGAGTGGTACGGCGAGCCGCACCCGCATCCGGAGCGCCTCGCCGGCGCGGTCTACGGGATCCCGGAGCTCCACCGCGAGCGGATCAGAGGGGCCTCGCTCGTCACCGGCGCGGGATGCAACGCGACCGCGACGCTGCTCGCGCTGCTGCCGCTCCACCGCGCGGGGCTCATCGACCGCTCCCGCCCGGTCGTCGTGGAGTGCAAGGTCGGCTCGAGCGAGGGCGGACGCGAGTCCAGCGACGACTCGCATCACCCGGAGCGCTCGGGCGTCGTGCGCTCGTTCAAGCCGGTCGGCCACCGGCACACCGCGGAGGTCGAGCAGGAGCTGCCCGGGGTCCGCGTGCAGCTCTCGGTCACGAGCGTCGAGCTCGTGCGCGGCGTCCTCGCCACCGCGCACGTTCCCGTCGGCCCCGGGCTCGAGGAGAAGGACCTGTGGCGCGCGTACCGCGCGTGCTACCAGCAGGAGCCGTTCGTCCGGGTCGTGAAGGAGCGCTCGGGGATCTTCCGCTTCCCCGAGCCGAAGCTCCTTGCCGGCACGAACTTCGCGGACGTCGGCTTCGCCCTCGACCCCCGCGGGGACCGCGTGGTCGCGCTCTGCGCGATCGACAACCTCGTGAAGGGTGCCGCCGGCAACGGGGTGCAGGCGATGAACGTCGCGCTCGGGCTGCCCGAGGACGCCGGCCTCGGCTTCACCGGCCTGCATCCGTGAGGACCGTGATCAAGGCCGGTGGCTCGGCCGGTGTCGATCGCGATGCGGTCGCCGACCTCGTCGCGGCGCGCGCGCAGGAGGGCGAGGTCGTGCTCGTGCACGGCGCGTCGGCGGAGACGGATCGCCTCTCGGCGGCGCTCGGGCATCCCGCGCGGACGATCGTGTCGCCGTCCGGCCACCAGAGCAGGCGCACGGACCGGCAGACGCTCGAGCTCTTCGCGATGGCGGCGCTCGGGCGCGAGAGCTTCCTGTATCTCGAGAAGCTCCAGGCGCGGGGCATCGACGCGATCTCGCTCTCCGGTCCGTCCGGTCGCGTCCTCACCGGGACGCGCAAGGACATCCGTGCCGTCGAGAACGGGAAGACGATCATCCTGCGCGACGACCACACAGGCTCCATCGACGCCGTCGCGACCGCGTTGCTCGAGAGCGTGCTCGCCGGAGGGCGCGTTCCGGTCGTGGCCCCGCTCGCGATCGGTGCAGACGGCGGGGCGCTGAACGTCGACGGCGACCGCGCGGCCGCCCGCATCGCGGCGGCCCTCGGGGCGGGTGAGCTGCTCATCCTCACGAACGTGCCGGGTCTGCTGCGCGACGTCGCGGACCCGGCGAGCGTCGTCGCGCGCGCCACCGTTTCCGAGGCGGAGGCGCTCGCGGGCGGCCGGATGAAGAAGAAGGTCCTCGCCGCGAAGGAGGCGCTGTCGGGTGGCGTACCGTGCGTCCGCATCCGCTCGGCCGCGCGCGACGCGGGCGAGGGCACGGTCATCGTCGCTTGAGCGACTTCATCGCGCGCGAGTCGGCGCACACCTCCGGCCTCTACCAGAAGCGTGACCTCGCGATCGTCCACGGGAAGGACGCGCTCGTCTGGGACTCGGAAGGCCGTGAGTACATCGACTGCGTCGGCGGCCAGGGCTCGGCGAACCTCGGGCACGGCAACGTGGCCGTCGCCGAGGCGATCGCCGCGCAGGCGCGGATCCTCGCGACCTGCACCGAGCTCTTCTACAACGACCGCCGCGCCGAGGCCTACGAGGCCCTCGCGCGGCACCTCCCGAAGGAGCTCGACCGGATCTTCCTCTGCAACAGCGGCACGGAGGCCGTCGAGGGCGCGCTGAAGTTCGCCTTCATCGCGACGAAGCGACGCGGCGTCGTCGCGACGATGCGCGGCTTCCACGGCAAGACCATGGGCGCGCTCTCGGCGACCTGGGGGCCCGAGTACCGCGAGCTGTTCGGCCCGCTCCTCGAGGGCTTCTCGCACGTGCCGTTCAACAAGCCGGAGGCGCTCGACGCTGCGATCACGCGCGACACCGCGGCGTTCGTGCTCGAGCTCGTGCAGGGCGAGGGCGGCGTTCGTCCGGTGACCCTCGAGTTCGCGCGCGAGGCGGCGCGGCTCTGCGGGGAGCGCGGCGCGATGCTCGTCGTCGACGAGGTGCAGACCGGCTTCTGCCGCACCGGGACGTTCTTCGCGATCGAGCGGTTCGGCCTGGTGCCCGATCTCCTCTGCCTCGCGAAGTCGATCGCCGGCGGCGTCCCGATGGGCGCCATCGCCTTCGGCCGGTCCGTGGGCGAGCTGCCGAAGCGCGCGCACTCGTCCACCTTCGGCGGCAACCCGCTCGCGTGCGCGGCCGCCGTCGCGGCGATCGGGGAGATGGAGCGGCTCGGCCTCGCGCGCAACGCCGAGACGCGCGGCCGCCAGCTCCTCGAGGGGCTCGCGCACATCGGCTCGACGAAGGTGCGCGAGGTCCGCGGGCTCGGTCTCCTCGCGGGCATCGAGCTCAAGGAGAACGCCGGGCCGACGCTCCGCGCCCTGCAGGAGCAGGGCGTTCTCGCGCTCGGCGCGGGGCCGACCGTCGTGCGCTACCTGCCGCCGCTCGTGATCACCGAGCAGCAGGTCGACCGCGTCATCGAGGCGACCGCCAGAGCGCTCGCCTGATGGACGCCGACGTGGCGCTGGTGCACGGTCTCGTCGGGATCCCGAGCCTCTCGCGGCAGGAAGGCGAAGCGGTCGAGTGGCTCGTCGCGCGCATGGCCGAACGCGGATTCCGCGCGAGCGTCGACGACGCGGGCAACGCGGTCGGCGAGATCGGCTCGGGCACGCGGCACCTCGTGCTCCTCGGGCACATCGACACCGTGCCCGGCGAGATCGCGGTCCGCATCGAGGACGGCGAGCTCGTGGGCCGCGGGGCGGTCGACGCGAAGGGGCCGCTCGCCGCGTTCGTCTGCGCAGCGACAGCGCCCCCGCCGGGGCTCCGCGTCACCGTCGTCGGCGCGGTCGAGGAGGAGTCGCCGACGAGCGCCGGCGCCCGCTACCGCGCGACGCTCCCGGCGCCGGACTGGTGCGTCGTCGGCGAGCCGTCGGGCTGGGATGGCGTGACGGTCGGCTACAAGGGCCGGCTCGTCATGCGCATCGCGCTCGAGCGCACCGCGCGTCACGGCGCCGCGCCGGGTCCGACGGTCAGCGAGGAAGCGCTCGCGATCTGGTCCGCGCTGCGCAGCGCAGCGGAGGCGCGGGCCGGCGCGGGTCCGGAGCGGCTCGACTGCCGCCTCGAGGGCATGAGCGGCGGACCCGCGGGCGGTCTGGCGGAGCGCGCCGAGCTCACGGTGGGCTACCGGATCCCGCCGGGTCTTTCGGTCGACGAGCTCGAACGCGACGTGAGGGGCATCACACCCGAACGTGCGGGCGACGCGACGGTCACGGTCATCCGGACGGGAGCGGAGGAGCCCGTCCGGACGCCGCGCAGCTCGCCGCTCGCGCAGGCCTTCGCTCGCGCGATCGCCGCGGAGGGCGGCGCGGTCGTCTTCAAGGCGAAGAGCGGCACGAGCGACATGAACATCCTCGCGCCGGCGTGGCGCTGCCCGATGGTCGCCTACGGACCTGGGGACTCGAGCTACGACCACACGCCGATGGAGCGCCTCTCGCTCGTCGAATACGACAGATCGATCGCCGTCCTGAAGACGGTCCTCTCACGCCTCGCGGCGATACCATGACCCGGCCCCGCGGGGGTCGAGGGAGGGAAGCGGCATGTTCGCGCGCCGGCAGTTCCGCCAGCGGGCCGTCATCACGGCGCTGTGCGCGCTCGCCATCGCGCTGACCGGGCTCCTCACGGTGGCCAAGGCCTTCGACGCGAATCTCCAGGCGGCCGTGTACGACACCTTCATCACGAACAACCCGGGCAGGCTCTCCAACCAGATCACGATCGTCGCCATCGACGACGCCACGATCAAGCAGTACGGCCGCTGGCCGCTGCCTCGCCAGGCCTACGCCGATCTGCTGAAGGCCCTGAAGCCGCTGCGGCCCTCGGTCATCGGGTTCGACGTCTCCTTCTTCGACCGCTCCGACCGGCCCGCCGACGATCAGGCTCTGGCCGAGGCGATCAAGGATGCCGGCAACGTCGTCCTGGCGATGCAGGGCAAGGGCTCGGCGGTGCCCGGCGGCGGCACGACACAGTTCAGCGACGCCGAGCTCCCGCTCCAGCTGTTCCGCGAGGTCGCGCTGTCGGTCGCCTCGGTGAACATCCTTCCCGACGACGACGGCCGTGTCCGGACGGCGCAGCTCATGATCGACACACCCTCGGGCCGGCAGTACGCGCTCCCGCTGGTCGCGGCCGCGCGCCACGTGCGCGCCGATCTCGGGAGGGCGCAGTTCGAGGGGGACCGCCTCGTCGTACCGGCACCGATCACGTCGCGCGTGATCCCGCTCGATCCGGGCGGAGGAACGGCGGTGTACTACGCGGCGCCCCCGGCGACGAACGTCGCGCAGGTGTCCTCGCCATGCTCGGTGCCGGGCGAGTTCTGCGTCGTGTCGCTGAAGGGGGTGGTCGAGGGCACGGTCCCGGCGAGCCTTCTCCAGAACCGGCTCATCCTCATCGGCGCGCACTCGATCTCGAGCGTCCCCGACGACTACCCCGTCCCGAACAGCGCCGCGCGCAAGATGTACGGCGTCGAGATCTGGGCGAACACGGCGGCGTCGATCCTCACGAACCGCTATCCCGTGAAAGACCAGGGCACGCTGCTGACGCTGATCCAGGCGGCGCTCGTGATCGTCGGCGGCGTCGTGCTCGTGGCCCGCTTCCGGCTCTTCGGCTTCCTCGGGGCGCTCGGGCTGCTGGTCCTGTACTCCATCGCCCAGTACCTCTGGTTCAGCGTCCAGGTCAGCGGGAGCGTCGGGAGCGGGCCGGTCCCCGTTGCCTCGCTCGGCTATCTCTTCCCCGCGGTCTTCTGGTGGGTCATCGCGCTCGGCTACATCCTCGTCGAGGAGCAGCTCGCGCTCGCGCGCACGCAGACGACGTTCGGTCGCTTCGTCACGCCGTCCGTGGCGCGCACGATCATGGAGCGCGAGGAGACCGGCCGGCTCGCGCTCGGCGGCGAGGAGAAGCGCGTCACTGTGCTCTTCGGCGACATCCGCGGCTTCACGACGATGTCCGAGGGCATGGGGCCGGGGACGCTGCTGAACACGCTGAACCAGTACTTCGACGGCATGGTCGACATCGTGAACCGTTACGAGGGCACGGTGAACAAGTACAACGGCGACAACATCATGGTCATCTTCGGCGCGCCGCTCGACGTGAAAGACCAGGCGCGCAAAGCGGTCGAGTGCGCGCTCGAGCTGCAGCGCTTCATCGTCGCCGAGCGCGCGAAGGGCGGGCCCGAGGTCTCGTTCGGCTTCGGCATCAACACCGGACCGGTGGTCGCGGGGTTCCTCGGCGCGAAGGGGCGGATGGAGTACACCGTCATCGGTGACACGGCGAACGTCGCGTCGCGCCTCACCTCGTCCGACATCGCGCGCCGCGACCAGGTCGCGGTCAGCGGTGCCACGCTCGCGGAGCTCGGCGACGACGTGAAGGCGGTGGACCTCGGCGCGATCTCGGTGAAGGGCCGGGCGGAGCCGGTCGCCTGCTACCAGATCGACCGCCTCGGCACCGTCGCGTCGCCGAACCCGGCTCCCGCGCCCGAGCGCCCGATCGGCCAGGCGGCCGTCGCGGGGTACCACTAGCGGTGATGGCGTAGATGCTCGACGAGAAGGTCGCGATGATCCTCGTGAAGCTCGGCCACCTTGCGGTGCAGCGGGACCGCGACGAGTACCTGAAGGGGCTCGTGGAGCTCTGCGCGCAGGCCGTGGACGCCGAACGCGCGACCGTCTACCTCGTCGACCGGCAGAAGGGCGAGCTGTATGCGCGGGTCGCGCAGCGCATCCAGGGCGAGATCCGGCTGCCGATCGGTCAGGGCATCGCGGGCGCCGTCGCCCAGACCGGCGAGACGGTGAATGTCATGGACGCCTACGCGGACCCGCGCTTCGACCCGGGCACGGACAAGCGCAGCGGCTATCGCACCCGGAACATGCTCGTCGTCCCCGTTTGGTCGACCGACGGGGATCGTGTCATCGGCGTGCTTCAGGTCCTGAACAAGCGGATCGGGTCCTTCGAGCGCGGTGACCAGATGTACCTCGAGCGGATCGCCGACGGTGTCAGCGGCTCGCTCGAGCAGATGCTCCCCGCGGGGTCCCGTTGAGCGCGCCCTCTCACGCGGAACGCCTCGAGGTCATCCTCGACATCACGCGGCGGCTCATGTCGGTCACCGATCTCGACGCGCTCCTGCGCCTCATCGCCGAGGCGACGACCGAGCTGCTCGACGCCGATCGCGCGACCATCTTCCTCGTCGACCCCGACCGCGGCGAGCTCTGGTCGAAGGTCGCGCTCGGTCTCGGCGTCGGGGAGATCCGCTTCCCGCTCGGGACGGGCATCGCCGGTCAGGTGGCCGCGACGGGCGAGATCGTGAACATCCCGGATGCGTACGCCGACGAGCGCTTCAACCCCGAGCCCGACAAGCGCAGTGGCTACCGCACCCGCTCGCTGCTGACGTACCCGATGAAGGGCCACGACGCCCGCGTCATCGGGGTCTTCCAGGCCGTGAACAAGAAGGGCGGGCCATTCACCCACGACGATGAGGACACGCTCTCCTCGCTCGCGGCCTCGGCGGCGGTCGCGGTGGAGAACGCGCAGCTGGTGAGCGAGCAGCGCCAGCTCTGGAAGACGCTCATCGAGACGCTCGCGGTGACGATCGACGCACGGGATCAGCAGACCGCCGGCCACAGCCAGCGCGTGACGCGGTATGCGGAGGTCATCGGACGCGAGATGGGCCTCGCCGGCAACGAGCTCGAGAAGCTGCGCGCAGCGGCCCTGCTCCACGACTACGGGAAGATCGCCGTGCGGGACGGCGTTCTGCAGAAGCCCGGCAAGCTCGACGACCGCGAGTTCGCGTACATGAAGGCGCACGCGGAGAAGACCGGGGAGTTCCTCGCTCACCTCGAGTTCCCGCGTGACATGCGCGACGTGCCGCTCATCGCCTCGCAGCACCACGAGCGGATGGACGGGAAGGGCTACCCTCGCGGCCTCCCCGGACCCGACATCCTGCTCGGCGCCCGCATCGTCGCCTGCGCCGACGTGTTCGACGCGCTCACCTCGCCGCGCTACTACAAGCCCGCGTACCCCCTCGACAAGACGCTCGAGATCATGGACGGCATGGCCGGGGACCACCTCGACCGTGAGGTGATGACCGCCGTCCACCGCTGCCTGCCCGCCCTGGAAGCGACCGTGGAGCGGTTGAAGGAAACTTGGCCGAAGCCCGGTGACGACGGGATGGCTAGCCTCCAGGATGCGGGGGCCGGTCTGTCCGAGCGCGACCGGCCCGCAGTCGGAGGACAGAAGGCGTCGTGAAGATCACGTTCTGGGGGACGCGCGGCTCCATCCCGACGCCGGGCCAGCGCACCGTGCGCTATGGCGGCAACACCGCGTGCGTCGAGGTCCGCGACGACTCGGGGGCGCTCCTCATCCTCGACGCCGGGACAGGCCTGCGGGAGCTCGGCCTCTCGCTGAACGGCACGGGGCCGATGAGCATCGACCTGCTCCTCTCGCACCTGCACTGGGACCACATCCAGGGCATCCCCTTCTTCCGCCCGGCATACGACGCGAAGAGCGAGCTGCGGATCTACGGGCCGAAGCAGTCGCGCTCGCTGAAGGACCTGCTCGGGCTCGGCATGGACGATCCGTTCTTCCCCGTCGACCTCGACGGGCTGCCGATCAAGCTCTCGATCATCGACGTGGCCACCGGCGACGAGCGGTCCGTCGGCCCGTTCACGGTCCGGTCGGTCGGCATCTTCCATCCCGCGCCCGCGCTCGCGTACCGCATCGAGGCCGGTGGCCGGACGCTCGTGTATGCGACGGACACGGAGGATCCCTTCTCGGGCAAGCCGAACCCGGTCATCCCGCTCGCGAAGGGCGCGCACACGCTCATCCACGACGCGCAGTACCTCGACAACGACTTCAAGAAGACCTGGGGCCATTCCACGGTCGACAAGGCCATCGAGGTCGCGGTCGAGGCCGGCGTCAGCCGGCTCGTCCTCTACCACCACGACCCCGACCGGTCCGACGACGCGCTGGATCAGATCGAGCTCGAGGCCCAGGAGCGCGCGCACAAGATGCGCGCCGGCCTCGAGGTGGTCGCTGCCAGCGAAGGGCTGGAGCTCGACATCTGACCGCGAAGAAGAAGGCCGCCGCGCCGCGGAAGAAGCGCGGGCCGGCCGAGCCGCGCGGGCCGCTGCCGCGCGAGTCAGCCATCGCGGGGGACGATCCCGGGCTCGCGACGCTCCGCGCGCAGGTCGAGAAGAGCGGGGGAGCGGTCCTCGCGGCGTTCCGCGATCCGTATGCGGGCAAGCCGCTGCTGCTCGCGAGCCTTCCGCTGAAGGCTGTCGAGCCCACCGCGTTCCAGCGCGACCTCTCGCGCACGCACGCGCAGCGCCTGGGCACCGCGATCGGCGACGCCGGCGTGTTCCTCGATCCGATCGTGGCGGTCGCCGGCGGCGACGGCTTCCACTCGCCGAACGGTCGCCACCGGCTCGCCGCCGCGAAGCAGCTCGGCCTCCGCAGCGTGACGGCGCTCATCGTCCCGGACGCGGACCTTGTCTACCGGATCCTCCCGCTGAACACGGAGAAAGCGCACAACCTGCGCGACCGGAGCATGGAGGTCATCCGCATGGCGCGGTCGCTCGCGAAGGAGCGGCCGAAGTCGAAGGAGAGCGAGCACGCGATCGCCTTCGAGACGCCGATGCTGCTCACGCTCGGCGCCGCGTACGACAAGCGCTCGCGCTTCGCCGGCTCGTCGTACCAGCCGATGCTCCGCCGCGTCGACGTGTTCCTCGACGACCCGCTGCCGAAGGCGCTGCGCCAGCGGGACCAGTGGGCGACGCGGCTCATGGACATCGACGACCGCGTCGCGAAGCACGTCGCGGCGTTGCAGGAGCGCGGGTTCAAGAGCCCGTACCTGCGCACGCTCGTCGTCGCGCGCTGCAATCCCGTTCGCTGGATCCCGGCGAAGCGCGGCGCCGGCCCGCCGATGCCCCTCGCAGAGGCCCTCCAGAGGATGGCCGCGAGCGT
>DASUCM010000012.1:0-26489 GCA_036276035.1 Candidatus Limnocylindria bacterium
TCGGTCCGGGTCAGGTCGCCTGGTTCCAGTTCGACGTCCAGGCCCCGAGCGCCCCTGGCACCTACCGCCTCGCCATCCGCCCGCTCATCGAGGGCGCGCAATGGCTCGAGGACTACGGCGTGTTCTGGTTCGTCACCGTCAAGTAGCGAGGGTCAGGCGGGCGGGCCGTTCTTCCTGAGCTCCCGATAGATGAACGCGAGCAGCACGACGGTCGCTGCCTGCGGAAAGAGGATCGCGCCTGCGACGACGAAGGCCCCCAACGCCAGCTCGCTCGGCGAGCCGCGTGTCCCGCGCCTCGACGACACGAGCAGCAGGATCGCCGCGGCCGCGATGAGCGCGATGAGGACGAACGCGAGGTCGACGCTCCCGGGGGTCACGGGTCGATCTGGGCTCGCTGCAGCTTCCCTGAGTAGTCGACGTAGATCGACTTCCACTCCGAGTACACGTCGAGCGCGGCGCGCCCGGCCTCGCGGTGGCCGTTGCCCGTCGCCTTCATCCCGCCGAACGGGAGCTGGATCTCCGCGCCGATCGTCCCGGCGTTCACGTACACAAGGCCGGTCTCGGCATCCCGCATGAAGCGGAAGGCGCGGTTCACGTCACGCGTGTAGACCGAGCACGAGAGCCCGTACTTCGTCCCGTTCAGGACCTTGATCGCCTCGTCGGTGTCGCTCACCTCGATGACCGCCGTGACCGGGCCGAAGATCTCCTCCTGCGCGACGCGCATGTTCGCCTTCACGTCGATGAGGACGGTCGGCTCGTGGAAGTAGCCCTTCGAGAGCGGGCCCTCGCTGAACGTGTGCCCGCCGGCGGCGACGGTGGCGCCTTCCTGCTCGGCGATCGGGATGTACGAGTGGATCTTCTCGAGGGCGGTGTCGGAGACGACCGGTCCGACGTCGGTCGTCGTCTCGAGCCCGTCGCCCAGCCGCAGCTTCTTCGCGCGCGAGACGAGCTTGCCGACGAGGTCGCTCGCGATCGCGCGGTTCGCGATGACGCGCGACGCGGCGGTGCAGCGCTGCCCTGAGGTGCCGAATGCGCTCCACACGATGCCGTCGATCGCGAGGTCGACGTCGGCGTCGTCGAGGACGACGATCGCGTTCTTGCCGCCGAGCTCGCAGGACACGCGCTTCAGCAGCTTTCCGCCGAGCTCGCCGATGCGCGATCCCGTGTCCGAAGAGCCGGTGAACGACACGAGATCGACGCCCGGGTGCATGACGAGCGCGTCGCCGATCTCCGCGCCGGAGCCGAGGACGAGGTTCAGCACGCCCTTCGGCAGCCCGGCCTCCTCCATGATCTCGACGAGCCGCGTCGCGAGGATCGGCGTGTACGAGGCGGGCTTGAAGACGACGGTGTTGCCGAGGATGAGCGCCGGCATGATCTTCCAGGTCGGGATCGCGAACGGGAAGTTCCACGGCGTGATCGCCGCGACCACGCCGAGCGGGTGCCGCATGCTCATCGCCCACTTGTTCGGCAGCTCGGCGGGGACGACGTCGCCGAACTGGCGGCGCCCCTCGCCGGCCGTGTAATAGACCATGTCGATGCCCTCCTGGACATCGCCACGCGCCTCTGCGACGACCTTGCCCATCTCGCGCGTCATCTCGCGCGCGAGCTCCTCCTTGCGGCGGACCATGATCTCGCCGGCCTTGTAGAGGATCTCGCCGCGCTTCGGCGCCGGGTAGAGCCGCCACCGCTCGTACGCGGACCGCGCGGCCTGCACGGCGCGATCGACATCGGCCTTGGTGGAGGCCGTGCCCTTCGCGATGACCTCGCCGTTCGCCGGATTGAAGACGTCGAAGCTCTTGCCGCTCTGCGACTCGACCCACTCGCCCCCGATGTAGTTCCGCAGCTCGAGGGTCACTGGATGGCGCCCCCGTAGAAGAGCCAGATCGTGAGCCCGCCGACCGCGACGATGCCGAGGAAGATGAGCAGGAAGGCGATGTTCGCCTGGCGGTCGGGGTCGGAGGAGTCGAAGAAGCTCACGGAGCGAAGGTTATCGCGGACGCGGCGCGCGAGCGCGCCTAGCGGGGGACCCTCGCGTCATCGGCGTCGTCTGTGGAGCTGAGGGGAGTCGAACCCCTGACCTCTTGAGTGCGATTCAAGCGCTCTCCCAACTGAGCTACAGCCCCGAAAAGGCCTTCGGCATCTTCGGACACAGCCCCCCGCGGCGAAGCCGCGGGAACAGCCGTTGGCATGAGAAGGGTACAGGAACCTCGCACCGCGACGCCTCGCTCGCGCGGGTACCGGCCCCCGCGCGTCACTCGACCCGCAGCACCACCGGCGCGTCGCCCCAGAGGCGCTCGAGGCGATAGAGGGCCCGCTCCTCGGGCACGAAGACGTGGACGATGACGTCGCCGAGGTCGATGAGCACCCAGCGGCCCGCGGCGTAGCCCTCGATACCCACGGGCTGCCGCCCTCTCTCCTTGGACTTCTCCACGATGCCGTCGGCGATCGCCTGCACCTGCCGCTCGCCGCGGCCGCTGCAGATGACGAAGAGGTCCGCGATCGACGTCACCTCGGAGACGTTCATCACGAGGATGTCCTCGGCCTTCTTGTCCCCGGCCGCCTCGACCACGAGGTCGGCGAGCTCGCGTGGCTTCAGGTCGTCTTTCGCGGCAGGTCCTCCGTCGTTCGATACAGGCCTCTGCGCTCGAGGTGTCGCCGGGCGTCGTCCGGAACAAGGTACCTGAGCGACCGCCCGCGGGCCGCCCTCGCGCGCAGCTCGCGCGAGCTGATGTCGAGGCACGGCGCGTCGAACACCATGAGCCGCTCGTCACCGGTGGGGTCGGGGGCACCCGGACGCGAGGCGACCAGCAGCACCGCGAGCTCGCGGATCCGCTCGGGCGAGCGCCAGCGGTGGAACTCGCTCACCGCGTCGGCGCCCATCACGAGGTAGAGCTCGCCTTCGTCCCGGAGGCGTTCGAGGGTGTCGACCGTGTACGACGTCCCCTCGCGGTCGAGCTCGATCGTCGAGACCGTGAAGCGCGGCTCGTCCTGCGTGGCGAGCCGCAGCATCGTGAGCCGGTCCTGCTCGGACGCGAACGGTCCGCGGTCCTTCAGCGGCGACCGGCGCGCGGGGACGAAGATCACGCGGTCGAGCGGGACGCACTCGAGCGCCGCCTGCGCGATCGAGAGGTGGCCGACGTGGATCGGATCGAACGTCCCGCCGAAGACCCCGACCTTCGTCACAGCCCCGCGTCCTTCCACTCGAGCTCGAGCCCGCCGATCCGCACGGTGTCGCCTTCCTTCACGCCCTGCTTGCGCAGCTCGCGCTCCACACCGGTGCGCGCGAGCATCCGGTGGAAGTACGCGCTCGCCTCGGGGCTCGTCCAGTCGATCCCGCCGGCGAGCCGCTCGACGCGCTCGCCCGTCACGCGGAACCCCTCCGGCAGCTTCTCGACGGCCCACTCGCGTCCCGAGCCCTTGAACGCGATGCGTCGCTCCGCTGCGGCAGCGGGCGCGGCGGGGGCACGCTCGGGCACGCGCGAGAAGAGCTCCTTGTTGAGCGCGTCGACGCCGTCGCCGCTCGCGGCGGACATCGGCACGGCGGGCGCGAGCGACCGGGTCAGCTCCGCGATCTTCTCGCGCGCGTCCGGAAGGTCCGTCTTGTTCAGGGCGTAGAGCCGCGGCAGCTCGGGGACGCCGCGGCCGTAGGCCTCGAGCTCGGCCTCGACGACCCGCACGTCGGCGAGCGGGTCCTCGCGCGAGGCGTCCACGACGTGCACGAGGAAGCGCGTGCGCTCGACGTGGCGAAGGAACTCCTCGCCGAGCCCGGCGCCGGCGTGCGCGCCCTCGATGAGTCCCGGCAGGTCCGCGACGACGAGCTCGCGCTCGTCGAGGCGCGCGACCCCGAGGTTCGGGGTGAGCGTCGTGAAGGCGTAGGCGGCGATCTTCGGCTGCGCTCGCGTGAGCGCGGCGAGGAGGGTCGACTTCCCGGCGTTCGGCAGGCCGACGAGCCCGACGTCCGCGATGAGCTTCAGCTCCAGCTCGATCTCGCGCGCCTCGCCGGGCTGCCCGTCCTCCGCGATGCGAGGCACCTGCCGCACGCTCGAGACGAACCGGGCGTTCCCCTTTCCCCCGCGCCCACCGCGCGCGATGACGAGCTCCTCGCCAGGCGAGACGAGATCCGCGACGGCCTCGCCTGTGCCGATGTCGCGGACGACGGTCCCGGGCGGCACGCGCACGACGACGTCCTTCCCCGCCTTCCCGCTGCGCTTCTTCCCCGCGCCGTCGCCACCGCGCGTCGCCGCGACCGTCCGCACGAAGCGCAGCTCGGACAGCGTGCTCGTGCTGTCGTCGACGCGGAGCACGACGTCGCCGCCACGGCCGCCGTCGCCGCCGTCGGGACCGCCGCGCGGCACGTGCGCCTCGCGGCGGAAGGAGATGACGCCCTTGCCGCCATCGCCCCCGCGGACGGTGACACGCGCGCGGTCGAGGAACATCAGGCGGCCTCGAGCAGGCGCGCGATCGCGGCATCCATGCCGACCGGTGCGTCCGCCTTCGGGGCGAGCGCGATCGCGCGGCGCGCGTCCGCACCGAGGTCGCGCAGGACCACGCTGGCACCGGCGTCGCCGGCGAGCGCCGCGAGCGCGTCGAGCTCGCTCGCGCGATCGGTGAGCCCCGGCAGGGCGAGCACGCAGAGCGTGACGCGCGCGCCCGCCTCGCGCGCCATGCCGATCGAGGCGCGGACGTCGGTATAGCGGTAGCGGATCGGGCCGTGGAGCGCGTCGTAGGTGTCCGTCCGCGCGCTGCAGAGGCGGATGGTGACCTCGCCGAGCCCGGCCTCGATGAGGCGGCGCAGCGCGGACGCAGACGAGCCGTTCGTCTCGAGATGCACCCGCGCGCTCGGCAGCGCGTGCCGGATCCGCGCGATCGCGTCCTCGAGGAGACGGACGGCGGTCAGCGGCTCTCCCTCGCACGCGCGCCCGAACGACACCGCCTCGCCGCCCGCGGCGAAGTGCGCGAGCGCGATCTCGGCGATCTCGGCCGCGCTCGGCCGGAACGCCGCGCCCTCCTTTGGCGACGCGTCGGGCCGTGCGCGGGGCGCGACGACCGCTGGCGGCGACTCGTTCGCTCGCGCGCTCACCGGCAGGGCCGCGACGCCCTCACCGCGGATCGCGCTGCGCGCGCCGGCGCAGGCGTGATCACGCGCGCACCGCGCGAGCTGGCGCGCGAGGCGGTTGCCCGGGCGCGCCTGCAGGCCCTGCGTGCCCTGGGCGGTCCCGGCCTCCGTCGGCCCCCCGTTGCGCTGGTGGAGGTCGGGCGCCGTCGGCACCGCGGCCACATACAGCGCGCCCGAGTCATCCGCGCACACCGCCGCCGTCGGGAGCGGTGCGAGCGGCGATTCGCGGAGACCCTCGTCGCGATAGGCGGGGTGGAGGGTGCGCGTGTATCCGGCCGGGAGGACCGCGCCGAGCGCCCAGCGTGATGCGCCGATGGGCCGCGCGCGGCCCTGACGGTCGAGGCCCTCGGCCTCGCGCGCGAGCGGCACGAGCGTCGCGCCTTCGGGGAGCGGGATGGCCGTGTCGAGCTCGACCGTCCGCGAGCCGTCGAAGGCGCAGGCGGCCCAGTCCGCGGACACGTACACGCGGCCGGAGCGGTCGGAGTGGACGGCGGAGAACACCTTCAAACCCTAATCGCTGCGCTGCCTCCGGCTGCTTCGCGATCAGGGGCCCGCGGAGCGGCTACTGCCCGAGCGGGTTGACGAACCGTCCGTTGATCTTGGTCTCCCAGTGCACGTGAGGGCCGGTGGTCACGCCGGTCATCCCGATCGAGGCGACGGGCTGGCCGCGCTCGACGGCCTGGCCGGGGCTCACGAACACGGCACCCGTGTGGTAGTAGCAGTTCTCCACGGCTCCGTCGCGGACGCAGACGCTGAGGCCGCCGACCGGGACCCAGCCCGTCGAGCTGACGACGCCCGACGTCACGGCGACGAGGGTGGTCCCGTACGGCGCGGCGAGGTCCACGCCGGTGTGGCCGCCCCACATGTACTGCGTGATGACGCCGGCCGTCGGCCACAGGCCGCCCGGGCCCTGCGCCGGCGCGGCGGCGGGTGCCGCGGCGCGGGCGATGAGCGTCGGACGCGAGGGCTCCGGATCGACGGTCTGGTACACGAGCGCGGGGAGCTCGGCGCCCGGCACGAAGACGAGCTTGCCGACCGCGAAGTGCTCCGGCTCGAAGTGCAGGCGGTTGTAGTCCTTGATGACGGCGGTCTCGACCTTGAAGCGCGCGGCGACCGACTCGATGGTGTCGCCCTCGGCGACCGTGTAGAGCGCGCCGTTGCCCGGAGGGATGCGGATCGAGCGGCCGACCTCGAGGTTCAGCGGGTCGGTGATGCCGTTCGCGTACGCGATCGCCTCCGGCGAGACCCCGAAGAAGTTCGACATGCTGCCGAGCGTGTCGGCCGCGCCCATCCTGTACTCGCGGATCGGCCGAACGCCGTCGGCGTTCACGGTGACCGGCGCCCGGCCCGCGGTGATCGTCATACCCCGGGCGGCAGACTGGGCGCGCGGTGCGTCCGCGACGGCGAGGAGCGTCGACGGGGCGCCTACCGGCGCGCTCGCCGACGCGGCGGATGCGGCGACCGGGAGCGAGAGCACGAGGGCGGCGACACCGAGGTTCACGACCCAGCGGAGGCCGGTGGTCGCGGCGAAGGAGCGGAGCCGGCGGGGGCTCAGGCCGTCGCGGATGTCGGCGAGCTGCTCTGCGATCTCAGCGCGCGAGCGGCGGAGCTTGCGTGAGGTGGTCGCTGCCCAGCGCTGGGACATCCGGCGGGTGGACCGTGTGGCGTGGGCACGGGCCCGAGCGGATGACTGCACTGCGACAACTGCCAAAATGACGCCTCCCCAAGCTCGTTTCTGCGCTGAAAGGCGCTCTCACGAGCACCCTTCCCTTCTCCCCACGAGTGGCCTGTACGTATTCCGTACGCGGTGGCCGAGGACAGGGTCACCATACGGGCCGTCCTCGGAACGTGTCAACCGCGCAACGGGCTGATGACCGCCTCGATACCGAATATCCCCCGGGTCATCCCACCTTCGTACGGGGGGTGGGCGACCGAGCGACGTGATCGCGGCGTTACGAAGCGGCGCAGACCGTCCACATATGGGCGCGTTTGCCCCTGCCGAGGGCCGTTCTTACGCTAGGGACTCCGTGCCCGACTACAACCTGTCCTATTTCTATGTCCTTGCGTTCTTCGCGGTCGCCGCGACCTTCGTGTTCATCCTGCTCTCGCTCGCGAGGCTCATCGCGCCGCGCAAGGCGACGGTCGAGAAGCTGCGCACGTATGAGTCGGGGGAGGAACCGGTCGGGCAGGCGTGGGGCCGCTATCCGACGCACTTCTACGTCTTCGCGCTCCTGTTCGTCGTGTTCGACGTCGAGGTGATCTTCCTCTTCCCGTGGGCCGTGCTCTTCCGCGGCCTCGGCTGGTACGGCCTCATCGAGATGGCGATCTTCATCGCGATCCTCGTGGCCGGCCTCTTCTACGCGTGGCGGAAGAAGGCGCTCAATTGGTACTGAGCTCGCCACGTCCGACGGTCGACCTCTCCGCCGCCGCCGACCGCCTGCGCACCGCGGCCGCGGGGCGTGCGACCGTGGGCCTGTTGCACGACATGATCGTCGTCGACGTTGCGCGCGAGCACCTCGTCGACATCGCCCGTCTCGTGCGCGATGACCCCGCGACGCGCTGCGATCTGTACTCGGTGAACGCGGGCGTGGACACGGGCACCGGCGAGCTCCGCTCGGTCACCTTCGTGCGCGGTACGACGACGCACGTCTTCGTGATGCTCCGCACGGCCTGCACCGTCGAGGACCCGCACGTCCCGACGCTGTCGCAGGTGTGGGAGGGCGCGAACTGGTGCGAGCGCGAGACCTACGACATGTTCGGCATCGAGTTCGACGGCCACCCGGACCTGCGCCGCATCTTCCTCGAAGAGTCCTTCCCGGGACACCCGCTGCGCAAGGCGTTCCTGCCGCCGCGAAGCGACGCGCGCGGTGGATGAGCGCGCGGCCGTGCAGGTGACGCCGTGCCGGTAGGCCCGTTCGGGATCGATCCCGCGATCTGGGCGGTCCTGCGCCTCGCGATCGCCGTCGGCCTCGCGCTGTTCCTCGTGCTGAACGGCGCGCTGCTGATGATCTATCTCGAGCGGAAGATCCAGGCGATCATCCAGGACCGCGTCGGGCCGCATCACGTCGGACCGTTCGGCCTGCTCCAGACCTTCGCCGACGCGATCAAGCTCCTCTCGAAGGAGGACGTCCGAGCGAAGGCGACCGACAAGGCGTTCTTCCTCGCGGCCCCGACGATCGTGTTCTCGCCGATGGTCGCCTCCTTCGTCGTCCTGCCGTTCGCGCCCGACTTCATGGGCGCCGACCTGAACATCGGCATCCTCTATCTCACGACGCTCGGCTCGATGGCGGTCCTCGGGATCGTCATCGCCGGGTGGGCCTCGAACAACAAGTACTCGCTCATCGGCGGCCTGCGCTCCGCGGGTCAGCTCATCTCGTACGAGGTGCCGCAGATCCTCTCGCTCGTCACGGTGGTGCTCGTCGTCGGCTCGCTCTCGATGGTCGACATCACGCGCTCGCAGAGCGGGCCGTTCGTGCACTTCCTCGTACTGCCGTTCGCGTTCGTCGGCTACTTCATCGCCGCGCTGGCGGAGACGAACCGGACCCCCTTCGACCTTCCCGAGGCCGAGTCGGAGCTCGTCGCCGGCTACCTCACCGAGTACTCCGGGATGCGCTGGGGCACCTTCCTCGCGCTCACCGAGTACGGCGAGGTGACCGTCGTGTGCTCGATCATGACGACGCTCTGGTTCGGCGGCTGGCAGGGGCCCGGCGTCGACGCCTTCCCGCTGCTCGGCATCCTCTGGTTCACGATGAAGGTCTACGCGTTCGTGCTCATCTTCATGTGGGTGC
The DNA here is from genome assembly GCA_036276035.1 of Candidatus Limnocylindria bacterium. Taxonomy (GTDB): domain Bacteria; phylum Chloroflexota; class Limnocylindria; order P2-11E; family P2-11E; genus JACDAF01. The sequence continues at coordinate 8,905 of DASUCM010000012.1, forward strand.
GCGCGACGCTGCCCCGCATGCGCATCGACCAGCTCATGGACTTCTGCTGGAAGGTGCTCATCCCGATGGCGCTCGTCAACATCATGGCGACCGCCGTCCTCATCCTGGCGTTCCCCGGGAACCTCTGGCCGATCGCGATCGTGAACTGGCTCCTCGTCGCCGGCCTGGTGTTCGGCCTGCCCGCGATCCAGAAGCGCCGCCTCCGCGCGTTCCGCGAGCGCGCCCGCCTGAGCGCCGCGTGACCTTCGACTTCCTCGAGTACGCCATCTTCGCGGTCCTCGCCGTCGCCGTGATCGGCGGCGGCGCGATGGTCGTGCTGCTCGGCCGGATCACGTCGGCCGCGCTGTTCATGGCGATGACGTTCCTCGCCGTCGCCGGCATGTTCGTGCTGCTCGGCGCCGAGACGCTCGCCGCGTTCCAGGTCCTCATCTACGTCGGAGCGATCACGGTCCTGATCCTGTACGGCGTCATGTTCACGCCGCAGAGCGCGCGCGAGTACGCGCTCTTCTTCCAGAAGCAGACGCCCTGGGCCGCCGTCTTCGTCGGCCTCGTCGCGCTTCCCGTCCTGCTCTTCGCGTTCCAGTTCCGCGACGGCCGGCCGCTCCCGCGCGGCGGCGACCTCGTCCCCCTCGCGACGAGCCTCTTCGGCGACTTCGCCTTCCCGTTCGAGGTCGCGTCCGTGCTCCTGCTCGCCGCGCTCGTCGGCGCCATCGTCCTCGTGAAGCGCGACGAGGAGGAGGACGCCTGATGGAAGGGGGCGTCCCGCTCGGCGCGTACATCGCCGTCTCCGCCGCGCTGTTCTTCATCGGCTGCGCGGGGGTGCTCATGCGGCGCAACGCGGTCGTCATCCTCATGTGCGTCGAGCTCATGCTGAACGCGGCGAACCTCGCGCTCGTCGCGTTCTCCCGCCGCTACGGCTCGGTCGACGAGCGGGGCAGCGTGTTCGTCACGTTCGTGTTCGTCGTCGCCGCCGCTGAGGTCGCGGTCGGCCTCGCGATCGTCCTCTCCGCCTACCGGACGCGCCCGGTCGTCGACGTCGACGAGGCGCGCGCGATGCGCGGGTAGCGATGAACGCCGCAGAGGGATCGCAGGTGGCCGGCGAATTCATCCGGCTCGTCTGGCTCGTCCCCGCCTTCCCACTCGCGGCCTTCCTCATCAACGGGCTCTTCGGGAAGCGCTGGCTCGGTCACGCGACCGGTTGGATCGCCTCGGCGGCGATCGGCGCCTCGGCGCTGCTGTCGATCGGCATCTTCTTCGACGTCCTGCGGAGCGACGGCCACGGGACGACCGTCACGCTGTACCGCTGGATCGGCGTCGGCGACTTCCACGTCGACATCGCCGCGCTCGTGGACCCGCTCTCGAGCGTGATGCTCCTCGTCGTCACGATCGTGTCGTTCCTCGTCCACGTGTACTCGATCGGGTACATGTCGCACGACCACGGCTTCTACCGCTTCTTCGCGTGGCTCCCGCTCTTCGTGTTCGCGATGCTCATCCTCGTCCTCGCCGACAACTACCTCCTCATGTTCGTCGGCTGGGAGGGGGTGGGCCTGTGCTCGTACCTGCTCATCGGGTTCTGGTTCGAGCGGCCCGAGCCCGCGTACGCGGCGAAGAAGGCCTTCGTGATGAACCGGATCGGCGACTGGGGCTTCACGATCGGGATGATCGTCACGTTCCTCGTGTTCGGTTCGCTCTCCTTCACGGAGGTCTTCGAGCACGTCGACATCGCGGAGCAGGGCGTGCTCTCGCTCATCTGCATCGCGTTCTTCCTCGGCGCGACCGGGAAGTCCGCGCAGCTGCCGCTCTACTCGTGGCTGCCGGACGCGATGGAAGGACCGACGCCCGTGTCCGCGCTCATCCACGCGGCGACGATGGTCACCGCCGGCGTCTATCTCGTCGCGCGGTCGACGCCGCTCTTCGAGGCCGCGGGGTCGGTGCTCCAGATCGTCGCGGTCGTCGGCGCGCTCACCGCGATCTTCGCGGCGACCATCGCGCTCGTGCAGACGGACATCAAGCGCGTGATGGCGTACTCGACGGTGAGCCAGCTCGGCTACATGTTCCTCGCGCTCGGGGTCGGCGCGCCGATCGCCGCGATCTTCCACCTCGCGACGCATGCGTTCTTCAAGGCGCTCCTCTTCCTCGGCTCCGGCTCGGTCATCCACGCGATGGGCGGCGAGCAGGACATGCGCAAGATGGGCGGCCTGCGCGCGAAGCTCCCCATCACGTACTGGACGATGCTCATCGCCGGCGCCGCGCTTGCCGCGCTCCCGCCGCTCGCCGGGTTCTGGTCGAAGGACGAGATCGTCGGCGCGGCGTTCCTCAACGGGTACCCGCTCCTCTGGGGCGTCGGCGTCTTCACCGGCGGGCTCACCGCGTTCTACGTGACCCGCGCGCTCTGGCTCACCTTCCACGGCGAGCCGCGCGACCACCACCTCTACGACCACGCGCACGAGTCGCCTCGGGTCATGACGGTGCCGCTCCTCGTGCTCGCCGTGGGCAGCGTGCTCGCGGGGTTCATCGGGTTCCCGCCGGAGGACGGTTTCATCCACCGATTCCTGCCGCCCGCGATCTACGTCCACGGCCACGAGGCCCACCATCCCGAGCTCGCGGTCATCGCGGGTCTCGCCGCGGCGAGCGTGTTCGCGGGGCTCGTCGGCATCGCCATCGGGCTCTCGATGTACGCGCGCCGCCGGCCGGATCCGAACGCGGTCCGCCGCGCGGCCGGGCCGGTCCACCGCATCCTCGCGAACAAGTACTACGTCGACGAGCTTCTCGACCGCCGCTTCGTCGACCTCTCGCGTGCCTTCGCCGGCGCCGCGTGGGCCTTCGACGCGCACATCATCGACGGCATCGTGAACCGCATCGGCTGGGCCTTCGGGCTCACCGGCGCGGGCCTGCGGCGGCTCCAGACCGGCATCGTCGGCAACTACGCGCTCTCGATCATGGCCGGCGTGCTCGCGATCCTCGCGCTCTATGGCGGCTACGCGATCGGGATCATCCGGCGATGACCTTCGACAACATCCTCACGCTGCTCGTCGTCATCCCGCTCCTCGGGCTCATCCCGCTGCTCGTCTTCTGGCGGGACGCGCGCGCGGCGAAGCAGGTCGCGATCCTGACGACCGCGATCGAGTTCGCCGTCTCCCTCGTGATGCTCGCCCGCTTCAAGGTGGGGGAGGCCGGGTTCCAGCTCGTCGAGTCCGCGCCGTGGCTCCCGAGCTTCGGGATCCGCTACGAGCTGGGCGTCGACGGCATCTCGGTGCTGCTCGTCGTCATGACGACGCTCCTGACGCTCATCTCGGTCGTGTACTCGAGCGGTGGCGCGATCAAGGAGCGCGTGCCCGAGTTCATGGCCGCGTTCCTCCTGCTCGAGGTCGGCATGGTCGGCGTCTTCCTCGCGCTCGACCTCTTCCTCTTCTATGTCTTCTTCGAGCTGATGCTCGTGCCGATGTACCTGATCATCGGGATCTGGGGCGGGCAGCGGCGCGTCTACGCGACGCTGAAGTTCGTCATCTTCACGCTCGCCGGATCGCTGCTCATGCTCGTCGGCATCATCGCGGTGTACCTCGCGAGCGGCGAGCCCGGCGACCGCACGCTCTCCCTGCCGGTCCTCATCGAGCGCCGGGCGGCGTTCGCGCTCGAGTTCCAGGTCTGGGTCTTCCTCGCGTTCGCGCTCGCGTTCGCGATCAAGATGCCGATGGTCCCGTTCCACACCTGGCTCCCGGACGCCCACGTCGAGGCGCCGACCGCGGGCTCGATCATCCTCGCCGGCGTCCTCCTGAAGGCGGGTGGCTATGGCTTCATCCGGTTCGGACTCCCGCTCTTCCCGTACGGCACGCAGTTCTGGATCCCGGCGCTCATCTTCCTGTCGGTCGTCGCCATCGTGTACGGCGCGATCGTCTCCGCCGTGCAGAAGGACCTGAAGAAGCTCGTCGCGTACTCGTCCGTCGCGCACATGGGCTTCGTGACGCTCGGCATCTTCGTCCTGAACCTGCAGGGCGCGGTCGGCGCGACGCTCCAGATGCTGAACCACGGCATCGTGACCGGCGCGCTGTTCCTCTTCGTCGGCATCCAGTACGAGAAGACGCACCGCCGGCTCATCGCCGATCTCGGCGGCCTCGCGAACCGCTGGCCGCTCTACACGACGTTCTTCGGCGTGTTCATGCTCGCGTCGCTCGGCCTGCCCGGCCTGAACGGCTTCATCGGGGAGTTCCTCGTCCTGCTCGGCGCCTTCCGCTTCAACCCGCCGACCGGGCCGGGCGGGCTGTTCTGGGGCCCGGTCGCCGCGACGGGCGTGATCCTCGCCGCGGTCTACCTGCTCTGGATGTTCCAGCGCGTCATGTTCGGGACGATCCGGGAGGCGTACCGCGCGCTGCCGGACCTCTCTCCGCTCGAGGTCGCCTGCGCGACGCCGCTCCTCATCCTCACGGTCGTGATGGGCGTCTTCCCGCAGCCGTTCATCGCGATCATCGAGCCGTCGATCGAGCGCGTGCTCGCGCTCGCGACCGGCGGCACGCTGGCGACCAGATGACGGGCGGGATGAGCGACGTCGTGGCGGTCATGCCCGAGGTGGTCGTCACCGTGGTCGCGATCCTCGTGCTGCTCATCGACGCCGTGCTGCCCCGCCGCGCCGAGCGCGGTTGGCTTGCGCTCTTCGTCGTCGCCGGCCTCGTCGTCGCGCTCGCGAGCGGCCCGCTGGCGACCCCGCCAGGCACCGCGTTCGGCGGGTTCGTGCAGATCGACACGTTCACGACGTTCTGCCGGGCCGTGTTCATCGTGCTCGCGATCTTCGGCGCGCTCGTCGCACCGGGCTACCTCGCCCGCCGCGGCATCCCCGCCGGCGAGTACTACGCGACGCTGCTGTTCTCGACCGTCGGCGCCATGACGATCGCGCTCTCGAACGACCTCATCACGCTGTTCGTCGGCATCGAGCTCATGTCCATCCCCGTGTACGTCCTCGCGGGCATGCAGCGGCACGACCGCTACTCGAACGAGGCATCTCTCAAGTACTTCCTGCTCGGCGCGTTCAGCTCCTCGCTCCTGCTGTACGGGTTCGCCTGGCTGTACGGCGTCACCGGCACGACGGAGTTCGCGCCGATCGCCGCGACGCTCGCGCGCACCGGCCTCGGGGACGGCCCGACGCTCGTGTCGCTCGCGCTCATCACGGCCGGGCTCGGCTTCAAGGCCGCGGTGGTCCCGTTCCACCAGTGGACGCCCGACGCCTACGACGGCGCGCCGACGCCCGCGACGGCGTTCATGTCGGTCGCGCCGAAGGCCGCGGCGTTCGCGGCGATCCTGCGGCTCATGGTCGGCGGGCTCGGCCCGCTCAACGTCGACTGGAGCATCGCGTTCGCGCTGCTCGCCGCGCTCACGATGACCCTCGGCAACGTCGTCGCGCTCGTGCAGACGAACGTGAAGCGGATGCTCGCGTACTCGAGCATCGCCCACACCGGGTACATCCTCGCCGCGGTGGCGGCGTACAAGGCCGGAGACTCCGCGAACGCGGCGGTCCTCTTCTACGTGCTCGCGTACGGGATCATGAACCTCGGGGCGTTCGCCTGCCTCATCTTCCTCGACCTCGACGGGACGCGCGGCGCGACGCTCGACGAGCTGAACGGCTTCGCGCGCCGGCAGCCTGCCGGCGCGCTCGCGTTCGCCGTGTTCCTCATCTCGCTCACCGGCATCCCGCCGACGGTCGGCTTCATCGCGAAGGTCTTCGTCATCCAGCCGGTCCTCGACGCCGGGCTGACCTGGCTCGCGGTGATCCTCGCCCTGAACGCGGTGCTCGCCGCGTTCTATTACCTGCGCGTCGTGGTGCACATGTACATGTACGACAGCCAGGAGCGCGCCGTCCCGATCATCCCCGAGCGCATGCTCGGCATCTCGCTCGGACTGTCCGCGGTCGCCGTCGTCGTGTTCGGCGTGCTGCCCGACGGCCTGTACGCCTGGGCGCTCCAGGCTGCCGCCCCGCTCGTCATCCGCTGATCCCCTGATCCCCGCGACCCTCGCTGACTCCGTCTGCTCGGGCTCGCGGGGGCCCTGCGGCTCGCTCGGGCAAAGCCCTCGCTCGCCTGAGCAGGCTCGCGTCACGCACGGGGCGTAGGCAGGAGGCGCTCGCCGGCGAGCCCCCCGAGCGCGCCGAGGACCCCCGCGGCCGCGAGCGGCGCGAGGAGCGCCGGCAGCTCGAGCGAGAGCCAGCCGCCGAAGCGCGAGACCGGTGGGAACGACGGCGTGAACGCCTGGTGCAGCTGCGTCGCGAGGATGCTGCCGAGCAGGAGCGAGAACAAGAGCGCGCACGGCGCCGCGACGGCGCCGAGCCGCCCCGCGATGACGCCGCTGCAGACGAGGATCGCGGCCGGAACGCCGAGGAGGATCGGCGGCGGCACCGGCAGCGGCTCGGTGAGCCCCCACCAGAAGGCGAGCCCGGTCGTCGTCGCGACGACCGCGGCCAGGAGCCGCGTCATCGCCACGCGAGCAGCCTCCCCCGTGCGGCGCTGCCGGCCCAGCCGGTGATCGCGGCCCCGATGCCGTACGGCACGATCGCGACGGCGAGGCGGATCGCCCAGCCGACGAGATCGAGCGGGGTACGGGGCGCGTCGTCGACGAGCGTCGGTCCGGTCAGATACGCGATGCCCGCGTAGATCAGCGCCCCCGCGTAGAGCGACGCGACACCGGCGACCGCCCCTCGGCGGGCCGCGAAGAACCCGGCGCCGAAGGCGGCGAGCATCATGACCACGAGCGCGCCGCCCGAGATGCCGCGGGGGCTCGTCAGGATGGTGAAGGCGTAGGCCTGCGCGCACGCCGCGGCGAGGACGGCCAGCGCGAAGCGCATCAGCGCACGCGCGCGAGAGCGTGATCCGCGACGTTGAACGGTTGTGCCCGCCCGTCCGCCCCGATCGCCGCGATGTCCTCGATGCGCACGCCGAACCGCCCGGGCAGGTAGATCCCCGGCTCGATCGAGAACGCCATCCCGCGCTCGAGCCGCTCGTCGTTGCTCGACACGAGATATGGGTGCTCGTGGCCGTCGAGCCCGATGCCGTGTCCGAGCCGGTGGATGAAGCGCTCGCCATACCCGCCCTCGCTGATCACGGCGCGAGCGGCGGCATCGACGTCGCGCGCGGCCGCTCCCTCGCGCGCCGCCTCGTAGCCGGCCTCCTGCGCGCGCCGCACGAGGTCGTGCACACGGACGAGCTCAGCGTCCGGCTCGCCGACGACGACGGTGCGCGTGATGTCGGAGCAGTACCAGCCCCGCGTGCCGCCGAAGTCGAGGACGACCGCATCGCCCTTCCCGATCGTGCGCGTCCCGGTGTGGTGATGCGGCGAGGCGCCGTTCGCGCCCGAGGCGACGATCGTGAACGTCACCTCCTCGTGCCCTTCCTCGCGGAGGATCCGCGCGATGTCCGCGCCGACCTCATCCTCGCGGCGCCCCGCGAACTCGAGGTCGCGCACACGGGCGTACGCGCGGTCCGCGGATGCCCCGACCTCGCGGAGGGCGGCGAGCTCATCCGGATCCTTTCGCGCGCGGAGCCCGCGGGTGATCTCGGACGCCGGCCGGAACCGCTGTCCGGGAAGGAGCTCCTGCAGCCGAAGCAGGAATGCCGCCCAGAGCTGGTCGCCGATCACGACCACACGCGCTTCCGGCGTCCGCGCGGGTCCGATGAGCCCCGCGACGAGCGCGTGGGGATCGTCGGTCTCCTGCCACTCCCGGAGCGGGAGCCCGGGCGCCGCCACGCGCGCCCGCGGCGCTTCGAGGCCCGGGACGACGAGCGTGGACCCGCCGTCCGCCGTGAGCACGAGCGCGGTGAGCCGCTCGCTCGTGCCGATGCGGTATCCCGCGAGATACGCGAGGTCGGACCCGGGTCCGACGACGAGCGCTCCGATGCCGCGCTCCCCGAACGCCGCGATCGCGCGCTCGCGCCTGCGCTGGTACCGCGTCTCCGACGTGCCGGGCATCCCGCCTGCATCGTAGGACGCCATGCGTCTGCGGCTGACGACGGTGCTCGCGCTCGCCCTCATCGCCATCGGGGTGTGGGTGATGGTCGGCGGCGGGCCGCTCGTGGCGGTCCAGCCGACAGCGCCGCCGACCCCCTCGGGCTTCGCGACGTCGCGGCCGCCGACGACGGAGGTCGCCACCGCGACACCCGGCCCGCGCGCGATCCCGGACGGCTACCGCGTGCAGGTCCCGCGTCTGCGCATCGACCTGCCGATCAAGGAGGGCGATCTCGCGCGCGACATCGACGACCAGCAGACGCCGGAGCACGCGGCCTTCCACCTTCCGCGGACGGCGATCCCCGGAGAGGGGAGCAACTCGTACATCTACGCGCACGCGCGCACCGGCATGTTCCTCTCGCTCTGGGACGCGAAGGAGGGCGACGAGGTGATCATCGTCGCGCCCGGCGGGAAGACGCTGGTCTACGTCGTGCGCGAGGTCCACACCCGCGTCCCGTACAACGAGACGTCGTGGGTGCTCCCGACGCCGACGGAGCGGCTCACGCTGCAGACCTCGACGGGGCCGAACCCGCAGGACCCGCGCTTCGTCGTCGTCGCGCTGCCGAAGACCTGATGTACATGTAACGGTCCCGTATCGCGGGAAAGAGCGGCAGGGAAGCAAGCCCTTCCCGTGCTCGGCGTGTCCGTCCGCTGCCGTCCGTGTCGGCCAGGCAGACACGCGCTGGAACCGGCCTTGCCCCACCGCTCCCGCAAGGCTTTCGGGGGGGTGGCACCAATGTCGCGTGTGTCTGCGGCACTCGCCGCGATGGGCGTCCTCGTCTTCTCGCTCGCGCTCACGATCCCGGTGCGGTCAGATGCGCGCAGCCGGGTCGATCCGGGGTCGACGTCGACCGGGTTCGTCGACGGGACCTCCGCGCTGCATATCCCGCTGCAGGTCGCGATGCTGCCGGCCTCGCCGACCGCGCCAAAGGCGGCGCCGGTCGCCGTGCTGGGGACGGTCCAGGCACCAGCAGCCGTTGTGGCGATCCCGGCACCCGCGGCCGCAGCACCGGCGGGCGGCACCGTGATCGCGTCCTGGTACGGCCCGGGCTTCTATGGCAACCGCACCGCGTGCGGGCAGCTGTACACACCGGAGATCGTCGGCGTCGCGCACCGGACGCTGCCGTGCGGGACGATGCTCGAGCTCGAGTTCCGCGGCCGCGTCGTGACGGTGCCGGTGATCGACCGCGGTCCGTTCATCGCCGGGCGGACGCTCGACCTCTCCAACGCGACCCGCGCGGCTCTCGCGTGCACCGACCTCTGTCCGGTCCGGATGCAGATCCGCTAGGCGACTGTCCGGAGATTGCCCGTCCGGTCAGCAGGCGGCCGAGCGTCGGTACGGAACTTGCACGCCGGGCGAGCAAGAGATTCCCTGCAGAGAGCGCTGCGCAGCGACTCGAGATCGGGAGAGTGCCATGACACGGAGCAAAGGCGCGATGACGGTCGCTGAGGCGGGACGGCGCGGTGGCGCCACGACGGCCCAGCGGCACGGCCCGGAGTTCTACGAGCAGATCGGCAAGAAGGGCGGTCGCACGACCGCGCAGCGTCACGGGTCGGACTTCTACGAGCAGATCGGCAAGCAGGGCGGGCAGAAGGTGAAAGAGCTGTACGGCCCGCGCTTCTACGGCAAGATCGGGAAGATCGGCGGCGACGCCGTCTCCGAGAAGTACGGACACGAGCACTTCGAGGAGATCGGGAAGAAGGGCGGCCAGAAGGTCGCCGAGCTCATCGCGCGCGGCCGTCAAGCGAGTTGACGACCCACCTCTCGAGCGACGAGAGCGGGCGGGCGACCGGGGCCGGTCTGCCCGCCGTCGTTTCAGTCAGGTTCCACAGCGGCGCGCGCACGCCATTTCCATTGACACCGCGCAGGCCCGACCTAGATTCCACCCTTGTACGCAGGGAGATCCACCAGGTCTCCCGTTGTACCGTCGAGCGGACACCGCTCGGTCGCTCGAGGGAAGGGAAAGCGTTGGACGAGATGCTCGCGAGCCGCCCGCTCGTCGCCGTCGAGTGGGAGGACATCACGGCGTACTCCCGCACCGCGATCCCGGAGGACTTCGAGAGCTACCGGCTGCGCAAGCTGACCTGCGGGATCCTCTGGAAGGAGACCGAGGACTACGTCGTCGTCGTCGGCGACTACGACCTCACGAACGCCGGCAAGGACTACCGCCACAACGACTTCCACATCATCCCGAGAGGGGTCATCCGCCAGCTCACCGTGCTCACCGAGCGCGAGGACTCCCTCGTCTCCCTGGACGTCGCCACCGGCTAGCGCCGGCCCGCCGCGCGGAGCGTCCGAGCCGCCTTCCCGTCCGTATCTGGTGATACGGAACATCCGGCCGCCTAAGAAGGTAGTAAGAGGCGGAACAGGGTGGCCCCCTCCGTCGTTCGGATGGGTGGAACTGGAGGCGCAGACCATGCCACTTCGCGCTGAGCTCTACTGCTACTTCTGCGGCCACGGCTGTGGGGACGTCCTCGTCCCGACCCGCGCCCGCAAGCCGACGCCCGAGCAGCTGCGCGTCGCATATGCGGCCGTGGCCGAGCCGATCGCGCCCGTCTGGGACGACGCCGGCCAGCCGACGTGCCCGCGCTGCGGCGGCCAGCTCTTCCTCGAGAAGTACGGCCACGAGGTCGTGCGCGCGCGCGAGCGCTCCCTCCGCCGGGCGAGCTAAGGCTGCCGCGCCCGTCGCGGGCGCAAGCGCCGGCCGTTCGGTAGGGCGTGGATCCCGGCAGCGCCGTGCGCGTCGCTCTCGGTCTCATCGCCGGCTGGCTCATGGCGCGCGCGTCGCTGCCCGCGCGTCCGCTCCCGCTCACCGAGCGTCAGCTCCACGTCATGCGCGAGGTCGCGCGCGGCTACACGACGAAAGAGATCGCGATCCGCGAGGGCGTGCGTCCCTCGACGATCCGCACGCACGTGAGACGCTCGTGTCGCGCGCTCGGCGCGCCGAACCGCACCGCCGCCGTCGCGCGGATCGCTCAGGCCGGCGCGGTGCCCTCGAGGCCCAGGCGATCCGCGGCCCCCGTCAGCGCGACGACGGTCTCGCGCACGAGGTCGTCGAACTCGACGCCGAGATCGGCCGCGCCGGCGAGCAGGGCATCGCGATGGACCGGCCGCGCGAACGCCTTGTCCTTCATCTTCTTCCGCACGGACGCCGGCTCGACCTCCGCGACGCGCTTCGTCGGACGCACCAGCGCGACCGCGATGACGAAGCCGGACAGCTCGTCGACCGCGTAGAGCGCCTTCTCGAGCGGCGTCGTGCGCGGGATGCCGAGGTGGTCGCCGTGCGTCTGGATCGCGTGGACGAGATCGGGCTCGAGCCCCGCCTGCTCGAGGATCCGGCGGCCGTTCTGCGGGTGCCCCTCCGGATCGCGCTCGTAGTCGAAGTCGTGCAGGAGGCCCACGACGCCCCAGGTGTCGGGATCGCCGCCGTACCGCGGCGCGAGATGGCGCATGACGGCCTCGACCGCGAGCGCGTGCTTGCGCAGGTGCTCGGTCTTGGTGTGCTCGCACAGGAGCGCCCACGCCGCGCCGCGGTCCATGCGCGCGATGCTAGCCGCGAAGCGGCTACGGGCTCGGACTCGGCTAGCCTGCGGTGGTGACCGGCTGCGGCTGCGCGACCGTCGTCGCGCTCATCGTCGGCTTCCTCGTCCTGCTCGTCCGCGGCAGCTTCGACAGCGGCGATCCGGTCGAGGCGCCCTAGCGGCGATCGCCGGCGCGGCTCACACCTTGACCGCTGACGTCGGGCCAGCGGAACGGACCGCGGTCCTGTTCGTACGCGCGCGCCACGCGCAGTAGGCGCGCCTCGCGCCAGCGGCGCCCGACGAGCTGCAGCCCGACGGGCAGGCCGTCCGCGAGGCCGCAGGGCACCGAGATCGCGGGGAGGCCGGTGAGGTTGAACGGCGAGGTGAGCGCGGTGAGCCGCGCGGCCGTGGCGACCGCGTCCTCGCCCTCGCGCAGTGGCGCGGTGGTCACCGTGGTCGGCATCGCGACGGCGTCGTAGGACGCGAAGAGCGCATCGAACGCCGTGCGGATCTCGCTCCGCGCACGTCGTGCGCTCGCGTAGTCCGCGCCGCCGTTGGCCTTTCCGCGCTGGAGCCGGGCGAGGACGTCGGGACCGATCCGTTCGGGCTCGCGCTCGACGCGCTCCCGGTGATAGGCGTAGGCCTCCGTCCCGATGACGACGAGCTGGCGGGCCATGAGCTCGTCCGAACGCGGGAGCTCGATGTCATCGACGCGCGCACCCTGGGCCGCGAGTGCGCGGATCGCGCCGTCCACGATGGCGCGCACGCCCTGATCCGCGGAGGTCATCGCCGCGCGCCAGACGCCGATGCGCAGACGCGCGGCTCCTCCGTCGATCTCCGCGAGCGCGTCGTCGTATGGCGCGGGCCGCGAGCCGGGATCGCGCGCGTCGTGACCCGCGATGGCGCCGTAGAGGATCGCCGCGTCGCGGACCGTTCTCGCGAGCGGCCCCGCGTGGTCGAGCGTCCACGCCAGCGGCACCGCGCCGCGGAGGCTCACCCGCCCGCGCGTCGGCTTCAGCCCGACGACACCGCAGAGCGCGGCGGGGATCCGGATCGAGCCGCCCGTGTCACTTCCGATGGAGCCGAAGCCGCCACCGGTCGCGACCGCCGCCGCGCTCCCGCCGCTCGAGCCGCCGGGGATCCGGTCGAGCGCCCACGGATTCGCGATGCCGCCGAAGTGCGGGTTCTGGCTCGTCACGCCGAACGCGAGCTCGTGCAGGCCCGTCTTCCCGAGGAGGACGGCGCCGGCCGCGCGGAGGCGCTCGACGACGGCGCTGTCGGTCGCCGCGGGCGGGGCCGGGAACGCGCTTCCCGCGGTCGTCGGCACCCCGGCCGCGTCGAAGAGATCCTTCACGCTGACGGGGATGCCGTGCAGCGGGCCGCGGTGGTTCCCGGCCGCGATCTCCCGCTCCGCCTCCCGCGCCTCCGCGAGCGCGCGGTCGGCCGTGACGGTGACGAACGCGTTCAGCTCCGGCTCGAGGTCCGAGATCCGCGCGAGGCACGACTCCGCGAGCTCGACGGGCGAGACTGCGCGTGTCCGGATGAGCTCGGCGGCCTCCTCGAGGGACAGGCGCCACCGTGGCTCAGCCGTCGCTCTCTCCGAGCCGCGCGAGATCGCGCTTCCCTGACATGCGGCCGTACAGCCGGACGACCTGGGGGGCGAGGACAAGAAGGAGGCCGAGGCCGAGGATCGCCGCCGCGCCCGGCCGCGTGATGAGCGCGAGCACATCCCCGTCGGTCATGATCATCCCGCGCCGGAAGTTGAGGTCGATGAGCGGACCGAGGACGAGACCGAGCAGCAGTGGGGCGATCGGGTAGTCGTAGCGGCGCATGAGGAATCCGAGGACGCCGAGCGCGAAGACCACGACGAGGTCCGACGCCCGGCGGTCGATCGAATACACGCCAACGGCGGACACCACGAGGATCCCGGCGTAGAGCAGCGGCTTCGGGATATCGAGCAGCTTCACCCACAGGCCGACGAGCGGCAGGTTCAGCACGAGCAGAGCGACGTTCGCGATGTACAGGCTCGCGATGAGGCCCCAGACCAGATCCGGACGCTGCGTGAAGAGGAGCGGTCCCGGCTGGAGCCCGTAGATCTGGAACGCGGCGATCATCACGGCCGTCGTCCCGGATCCCGGGATGCCGAGGCCGAGCAGGGGCACCAGATTCCCGCCGGCGGCCGCGTTGTTCGATGCCTCCGGACCGGCGACGCCCTCGATCGCTCCCTTCCCGAACTCCTCCGGATGCTTGGAGGCGCGCTTCTCGATGGCGTAGGACATGAAGGACGAGATCGCGGCGCCGGCGCCGGGAAGCACCCCGATGATGAAGCCGACGACCGACCCGCGGAGCCACGGTGCCACGGAGCGCCCGAACTCTTCGCGTGTCATGCGCGCGGGTCCACGGAGCGTCTGCCGCTCTTCCGCCTGCTGCGCGAGCCAGGTCGACGCGACCCAGAACACCTCGCCGACCGCGAAGAGCCCGATCGCGCCGAGGACGACGTCGACACCGTCCTCGAGCTCGCTGATGCCGAACGTCATGCGCAGCTGACCCGTCTGGTTGTCCATGCCCACGAGCCCGAGCGCGAGCCCGAACGCGGTCGCGAAGAGCGCCTTCGGCACGGACGTTCCGGACAGGCCGGTGACCGAGAGGAGCGCCAGGATCATGATCGCGAAGTACTCGGGCGGCCCGATGCGCACGGCGAGGCCGACGAGCGCCACCGCGCCGACCATGAGACCGAGCGTCGCGATCGTGCCGGCGACGAAAGACCCGATCGCGCTCGTCGCGAGCGCGGCGCCGGCGCGCCCCTTCTTCGCCATCTGGTAGCCGTCGATCGCGGTGACGACGGACGACGACTCGCCCGGCGTGTTCACGAGGATCGAGGTCGTGGAGCCGCCGTACATCGCGCCGTAGTAGATGCCGCCGAACATGATGAACGCGGGGACCGGGTCGAGCCCGAACGTCACCGGCAGCAGCAGGGAGATCGTGAGGGCGGGCCCGATCCCCGGGAGCACGCCGATCGCGGTCCCGAGGACCACGCCGACAAATGCGTAGAGCAGGTTCTGCGGCGCCAGCGCCGTCGCGAAGCCCCCCGCGAGGGAGCCGAGGATCTCCACCTAGACGGGCAGCACGCCCTGCGGCAGATCCACCGTGAGGAGCATCTGGAACAGCGCGTAGAGGGCGACCACGAAGGCGGTCCCGGCGAGGAGGTCACGCGCGCTCGCGCGGCTGCCGAGGATCCGCGCCATGCCGACGAAGAGCGCGATGCTCGAGAGGACGAAGCCGAGCGGGACGAACGCTGCGAAGTACGCGGCGATCGCGACGGCGGAGAGCGCGAGAGGTCGGACGTCCAGCGTCACGGCTGCCGGTGCGGACGTCCACCGCGAGGCGACGACGAGCCACAGCCCCGAGAGGATCACGAGGGAACCGAAGATCGAGGGAAGGACCGCCGGGCCGACGACCCCGAACGCCACGTCCGGGGTCGTCAGCGCGCCGGCGAGGACGACGACACCGAGGGCGATGGCCAGGAGGCCACCGACCGCATCGGAGTGCCTCCAGCTCACGCGATCACTTCACCAGCCCAAGTGCCGTGAGCGTGGCGGTGAGGCTGTTCTGCTCGGTCGCGACGAAGGTGAGGAGACCCTCGGTCGTGAAGGTGTCCGCCCAGGCGTTCGCCTTGATGGCGTCCTGCCAGGTCTTCCCCTGGTGGACCTTCTTCGCGAGCTCCTTGAGCTTCGCGACGTCCGCCTCCGATACGCCGGGGGGCGCGGCGAGGAGACGCCAGTTCGTCAGCGAGAGGTTCACCCCGCCCTCCTTCAGGGTCGGGATGCTGACGCCTGCGAGCTTCGTGTCGGCCGAGATCGCGATCGCCTTCATCTGCTTGCCTTCGATCTGGCCCTTGAATTCGCTGTAGCCGGAGATCCCGAGCTGGACCTGGCCGCCGATGATGGCAGCTGCCGCCTCGCCGCCACCGGCGAACGGGACGTAGGCGAGGTCCTTCACGTCCTTGCCCGCCTCCTTGACGAGGAGCGCCGCGAGCTCGTGATCGATGCCGCCGGCCGACCCGCCGGCGATCTTCACGGCCTTCGCGTCGCGCTTCAGCGCGTCCATCACGTCCTTGATCGAGTTGAATGGCGAGTTCGCCGGCGCGACGATGACCTCCGTCTCCGCCATCAGCCGCGCGATCGGCGTGAGCTGGCTCACCTTCGCCTCGGTCTTGCCCGTGATCTGCGAGCCGACCGTCACCCGGCCGACGACGATGAGCTTGTGCGGATCGCCAGCGTTGTTCTTGATGAGCTCGGCCATGCCGACGGTCCCGCCGGCTCCCGGCTTGTTGGAGACGGTGACGTTCTGCGTCACGAGCTTCTCGTCCGTGAGGGCCTTCGCAAAGAGACGCGCCGTCAGGTCGAATCCACCGCCGGGATTCGCCGGTGCCATGACGTCGACCGGCTTCGTCGGATAGTCGGACGCGGCCTTCGCGGTGCCCGCGGCGGTCGCCGGCGCGCCTGCGCCGGTAGTGCCCCCGCCGCAGGCGGCGGCAAGGAGCGCGGCCGCGAGGGATGCGGCGACGGACCTTCTCGGAAGCTTCATCTGGATACCTCCCCGCGTGATGACGTCACGATACGAGCGACCAGGCACCGCCGCCCGACCCGCGGCCGGCCTACCGCTCGATGCGCACGCGGTCCCCAGGTCGTACGCCCTTGCGCTCGAGCGCGCCGGCGTTCACCTCGAGCGCGCCGCGATATCGGACGCCGGGGTCGTAGGCCGGGCACGGGTCGGCGCGGCAGGGGACCATCTCGAGGATCCGGAGGATGCGCCCGTCGACGTCGAAGAACGCGACGGTGAGCGGGATGAGCGTGTCCTTCATGTGGAACCCGGTGGTCGTGTCCTCGGTCCAGAGGAACGCCATGCCCGCGTCCTCGGTGAGACGCTCGCGGCCGATGAGCCCGCGCGAGCGCGCCTCGTCGGTGTCAGCGATCTCGATGCGGAAGATGGCGCGCCCGGAAGCCGTCTCGATGACAGCCCGCGGCGGAGGGGGCT
Organism: Candidatus Limnocylindria bacterium; assembly: GCA_036276035.1. Lineage (GTDB taxonomy): Bacteria > Chloroflexota > Limnocylindria > P2-11E > P2-11E > JACDAF01. The sequence continues at coordinate 25,447 of DASUCM010000012.1, forward strand.
CGGACGCGCACGCTGCGACGGAAACGGCGAGGGCCGCGATGCCGGCGCCGGCGAGGACGCGGAGGCTGGTCGCTAGTCGGCGCTCGCGGTGTTCGCCTCGCGGCGTGCCGCGCGCTTCTCCTCGTACCGGCGCGCCTGCGCATCGAGCTTCTCGAGGAACTGCGCGAGGCGCTGGCGCGCCTGCTCTGCCTCGGCGTCGAGGCCGGTCCGCTCGAAGACCTTCCAGTACCGGAGCAGCGGCCAGATGATGTCGTCGTGGTGGATCCGGAGGTCGTAGATGCCGGCCTCCGCGATCTTCGCCGCCTTCCGGGTGAAGCCGGTGATGGTGGAGCCCGGCATCGAGAAGGTGATGACCTGCTCCGCGATGGCCTTCATGACGGCTGTCGGATCGACCTCGAACATCGCCGCGAGCGAGTCGCGGTAGAAGACCATGTGGAGGTTCTCGTCCGTCGCCACCCGCGTCATGATCCGATCGGCGACCGGATCGTCGGAGTACTTGCCGGTGTTCAGGTGCGAGACGCGGGTCGCGAGCTCCTGGAAGGCCGTGTACGCGAGGCCGTTCATCACATCGAGCTGCGCGTCATATCCCGCCAGCACGTTCTGCATGCGGCCGCGCTCGAGCGCGATCGGGTCGATGTTGCGGGTGACGACGAGGTAGTCCCGGATCACGATCGAGTGGCGACCCTCCTCGGCCGTCCAGCGGTGCACCCAGTTCTTCCACGCACCGTCGCCCTCCTCGAAGACCTTGGCGATGAGCCGGTGGTACGAGGGCAGGTTGTCCTCGGTGAGGAGGTTCACCTCGAAGGCGGTCTGCGCGACGCCGGTCAGGCGCGGCTGGTCGGGCGTCCAGGGCTCCTTGTCGTAGTCGCGGCCCAGGCTGTACGGGATGTACTCGTGCGGGAACCACTCTTTCGCCACGGAGACGTGGCGGTCGAGGAGCTTGGCGACGACGGGCTCCACCTCGTGGAGGAGCTGCGCGGTCGTGCGGCGGCGCGGAGCGACTGTCACGACCTAACCGTACCTGAACGTCCGGACCCGGTCAG
>DASUCM010000013.1:0-5723 GCA_036276035.1 Candidatus Limnocylindria bacterium
AGGTACGCCCGCGTGATCGGGTCGCCGCCGTCGAGCGTCGAGGCGCGCTGCAGGCGCTCGCGGGCCTCCGCGAGGCGGCCGGCGCGCAGCTGCGCGAAGCCGGCGTCGGCGAGGTAGCCCGCGTCGTCCGGCCGAAGGCGCGAGGCCTCGTCGAGGAGCGTGACGGCCTCGCTTGCCCCGCTGCCCATGAGCAGCGACACGCCGAGCTCGTGGAGCGCGTCCGGCTGGCCGGGCCAGAGCTCGAGCGCGCGGCGGAACGCGCGCTCCGCGGCCGCGGTGTCGCCCCGCCTCCGCGCGATGAGACCGAGCCCGAACTCCGCCTCCCAGAGCGACGGGTCCGCGCGCCGCACGCGCTCGAACGCGGTGCGTGCCTCCTCGAGCGCATCCTCGGGCGCCTCGATCGCGAGCCGGCCGGCGTGCTCGAGCTCGCGCTCGAGCCCGGGGTCGCGAAGGCCGAGCCGCAGCCGCCGGGCGCGCGCGGCGTGCTCTCCCGTCGCTTCGGCGTGCAGGACGCGCTCGAGCTCCTCGGCCGCCTCCGGTGCCCGGCCGACACGGATGAGGGCGTGCGCGAGCAGCACGCGGACGCGCGCGGGTGCGTCGGGCGGGAGGGCCTTCCGCACGCGGCGGAGATGAGACTGCGCGGGGCCCGTCGCGCCGGCCTCGAGGTAGAGCTCCGCAAGGCGGATCGCGTCCGCGTCGCGGAGCGGGCGGAGCGCGTGCGCGTGCTCGAGCGCGACGATCGCGCCGGGGACATCGGCGCGCGCGCGCCGCAGCTCGCCGAGCAGGTAGTGGACCTTCCAGGAGCGCGGGCGCGCTTCGATGAGGGACTCGAGCGCCCGCTCGTGGGCGTCCTGCAGCTCGCCGCCGAGCGACTCCGCGGCCATCATGAGCAGACGCGCCTCCGCCGGCGCGCACTCCGGGTCGGCGGCGAGGGCCGCCACGTAGCGGTCGAGCGCGGTCGTGCGCGCGGCACGTGCCGCTGCGGTGTTGCCGGTCGCGAGCAGCGTCCCGCTGAGCTCCGCGTCCATCCCTTCCAGCAGCGACCGGTACGCGGCCTCGCTCGCCGCAGCGGGCGCGCCCCGGTCGGCGAGCTCGACCCCGAGCGCATGCCCGAGCCACGCGGCGAGCGCGGGCTCGATCGCCGCGAGCTCGCCCGGCGCGGCTTCGAGCGTGCCCTCCCGAAGGACGCGCTTCGCGCTCACATCGACGAGGCTCACCTCGAGCGAGCGCGCTCCCTCGTCGCGGAAGGTGCCGGTGAGCGCGTGCGTGGAGCCGAGCGAGGCCCCGTATTGCGCGGCGAGGTCGGCATCCGGGGTCGAGCCGATGACGACGTAGCCGGCCTGGTCGGAGCCTTCGGGGACGCTCACGAGGAACACCGGCCGGAGCTCGAGGGCGGCCTCCGCCTCGAGGCGGTCCACGATCCGCCGCGCGAGCTGCCGGGCGATGACCCCCGAGGTCCCGTCGGCGCCGCGCGCGCCGAAGGGCACGACGGCGACGACGGGACGGGCTAGGCCGCTTCCCATGTGACGCGAAGGAACCGCCGGGGACCGACCTGCAGGAGCGTCTCGCGCGACACGTCGACGAGCATCCCGGGCGTCGCCTTGACGTCATTGACCGTCACGCCGCCCTGCGCGACGTTGCGCTTCGCCTCGCCGTGGCTCTTCGCGAGGCCGACGTGCACGAGGACCCGCTCGATCGTCGGGTCGGGCAGCGCCTTCGCCGCCCGGGTCGGGATCTCGGGCGGGCGGCCGCCCTCGCGGAACGTGCGGGTGAACGACTCCGCCGCCGCCTCGGCATCGGCGGCGGAGTGCAGCTCGGTGACGATCTGCTTCGCGAGACGCTGCTTCGCGTCGCGCGGGTGCAGCGTGCGGCGCCCGAGCGCGTCGAGGAGCTCGCGGACCTCCGCGAGGGGCAGGTCGGTGGCCCACTCGAAGTAGTGCGGCATGAGGTCGTCATGGATCGACATGACCTTCCCGTACATCTCGGCCGGCGGGTCGAGCAGCCAGATGGCCGTCTCGGGCTTCGACTTGCTCATCTGCTTCCCATCGAGACCCTCGAGCAGATGTGTGATGAATACGTTCTGGGGGCGCTGGCCGATCTTCTCCTGTAACTGACGGCCCCCGAGCACGTTGAACTGCTGATCGGTGCCGCCGACCTCGACGTCGGCCTCGATCGCCACGGAGTCGTAGGCCTGGAGCAGCGGGTAAAGGAGGTCCTTCAGCGGGATGGGCACGCCGGCGGCCTGGCGCTTCTTGAACTCCTCGCGGGCGAGCAGCTGCTGCGCGGTGAACCGCGAGGCGAGCTCGATGACGTCGCGCAGCCCGAAGGACTTGAACCACTCCGACTGCAGGACGATGCGGGTGTTCTCGCGCGGGACGATGCGGTGGAACTGATCGAGGTACGTCTTCGCGTTCTGCAGTACTTCCTCGTGCGTGCGCATCGGCCGGGATTCGTCCTTGTCCGTCGGGTCGCCGATCTGCGTCGTCCAGTCGCCGACGATGATCACGACCTCGTGGCCCCAGCGCGCGAACGTGCGCAGCTTCCGCAGCGGTACGGAGTGGCCGATGTGGAGGTTCGGCTTGGTCGGATCGAAGCCCTGCTTCACACGAAGCGCTCGCTCGCCCGACCGCAGCAGGCGCTCGAGGTCCTCGCGCACGAATACCTCGGAGACGCCGCGGGTGAGGAACTCCTGGAGCTCGGGCTCGCTCGGACGGGTGGGCATCGATGGTTAGTCTAAGAAGGTGAAGCGCAACACGACCCGCGATCACGCGCTGCGCAGGGGCCCGTACAAGCCGAAGGCCCGCCGCGGTGGAGGGCTCGGCGGGCGCCTCGGCATGATGTCCCCCGCCCTGCTCGCGCTGCTCATCGCCCTGGTGGCGTTGCCGGTCGTCGGCGTCGCGAGCGCCTTCGCGTTCTTCGCCGCAGACCTGCCTGACGCGACCGACTTCGCGAAGGACCCGCTCTCGCAGTCCACCAAGGTGTACGACCGGGACGGCAAGGAGCTCCTCTTCCAGTTCGAGGTCGAGCGGCGCGAGGTCGTGAAGCTCTCGGAGATCCCGAAGGTGCTCATCGACGCGACGATCGCGGCCGAGGACAAGAGCTTCTGGGACAACCCCGGCGTCGATCTCGCCGGCGTGGCGCGCGCCGTCTACTCCGAGCTCACGCGCCAGGAGACGCGCGTCGGCGGCTCGACGATCACGCAGCAGCTCGTGAAGCAGCGCATCGTCGGCAACGAGGTCTCCATCAAGCGCAAGATCCGCGAGGCCATCCTCGCGATCCAGGTGACGCGCACGTACTCGAAGGAGGAGATCCTCGAGCTCTACTTCAACCAGATCTTCTACGGGAACCAGGCCTACGGGATCAAGGCGGCGTCGGTCGCCTACTTCGGGAAGGCGGACCTGCACGCGCTCACGCTGCCCGAGGCCGCGCTCCTCGCTGGCCTGCCGCAGGCGCCGTCCGTCCTCGACCCGACCCAGGCGCAGAACGTCGAGGGCGCGAAGGATCGCCGCTCCTATGTCCTGCAGCAGATGGTGGACACCGGCGCGATCACGGAGAGCGAGCGGCAGGCGGCGGAGGCCGCCGAGATCAAGGTCGTCGGCCCGCCGGTCTCCGTCATCAAGGCTCCGCACTTCGTGTTCCAGGTGCGCAACCAGCTCGCCCAGATCCTCGGGGGCGACGAGTCGGCGGTGACGCGCGGCGGGTTCCGCGTGACGACGAGCCTCGACTGGCGCCTCCAGCAGATCGCGGAGCAGCACGTGCGGGAGAGCGTGGAGGGGCTGCACCGGAGCAACGTGTGGAACGCGGCGATGGTCTCGATGGACGCGCGCAGCGGCGAGATCCTCGCGTACGTCGGGTCCGTCGACTACAACAACAGGGAGGACCCGCGCGTCCAGGGGCAGTTCGACGTTGCCGGCATCGGCGTCCGCCAGCCCGGCTCGGCCTTCAAGATGTTCACGTATCTCACCGCGCTGAAGAAGGGCGCGACGGCCGCGACGGTCGTCGTCGACGCGCGGACGGACTTCGACGGGAGGGCCAACCCGAACGGCGTGCTGAGCCCGCAGACCTGCGGCTACTGCCCGGAGAACGCGGACCTCCAGTACCACGGGCCGGTGACCATGCGGCAGGCGGTGCGCGAGTCGCGCAACGTGCCTGCGGTGAAGTTCCTGCAGCAGTACGCGGGGATCGAGGACACGATCAGGACCGCGAGGGACCTGGGCATCACCGCGAACATGGATCCGTCGAAGATCGGGCTCTCCTTCACGCTCGGCTCGCAGGAAGTGAAGCTCGTCGACATGGTGGGCGCGTACGGCACGCTCGCGAACCTCGGCGTGCGCGTCGCGCCGACGTACATCCTGAAGGTCGAGGACCCGCGCGGCCGTGTCGTGTGGGAGCACAAGGACTACGAGCAGAAGCGCGTCATCGACGAGGCGACCGCCTACGTGATGGTCGACATCCTGAAGGACACCACACAGCCGGCGCGGAGCCCGATCTTCGGCTCGTTCACGAACATCGACCGTCCGGCGCTCCTGAAGACCGGGACCACGGACAACCTGAAGGACGTCTACGCGGTCGGCGCCACGCCGACGCTCGTGACCGGCGTGTGGATGGGCAACAGCAACGGGGACCTCATGAGCGCGCGCGACTTCTCGAGCGCGATCGGCCCCGGACAGCTCTGGCAGCGCTACATGCGGACCATCTTCGAAGGATTCGAGAAGCTCGATTGGAAGCGCCCGGCGAACATCGTGAACGCGAACGTCGTCGTCTCTCCGGGCGCCTTCGGCGGCTACGGCTCGGGCCTGCTGCCTTCCGCCGTGAGCCCGTTCCAGTCGAGCGAGATCTTCGTGAAGGGCACCGAGCCGCGCAAGCAGGACGACTGGTACACCCGCGGCTGCCCTGCGCCCGACGGGTCCGCGCGCGTCGGGATCAAGCTGAACGAGGGCGGGCCCGCGGTGTGGAAGGGCTACCGCGACCGCTGGGCGCGCGACGCGAACGCCGGCCGGCACTCGTACGGCCGATACACCTGGAACGTCGTCACCGACGAGCCATGCCCGAGCCCGTCCGCGACGCCGTCGCCGACGCCGTCGCCGAGCGGCCCGCCGTCGCCGACGCGTTCGCTGCCCCCGGGCCAGCGCACGCCGACGCCGCTGCCGACTGTCACCCTTCCGCCATGGCCCTCGGGCGTGCCGCGGCCGTCGGTATCGCCGACCCCGCCCTGATCCGCTGAGCGACCCCGGCAGCCATCGCGGCCCGAGCGTCGGCGCGATCGTCGTCACCCAGCGCGAAGGTCGCGTCCTCGTCGTGATGCAGGCGAGCGGACCCTTCGCGGGGCACTGGCTGCTCCCCGGCGGGGCCGTCGAGCGCGACGAGACGGTCGGCGGCGGCGCGCGGCGCGAGCTCCTCGAAGAGACCGGTCTTGCGCTCGAGGATCCGCGGCTCGTCGCGGTCTACGAGGTGATGAGCGAGCCTCGCGGCGCCTTCGACATCGTGCTCTTCATGTACGAGGGGACCGCGCTCGGCGATCCGAAGGCCGAAGCCGGCAGCCAGGTGCGCTGGCTCGACCCGAACGAGGCCGGCCTGCATCCCGCGATGCGGCGCCAGCTGTTCGACGCGCGCCTTCGCGAGGACGATCCGCTCGCGATGGCCGCCGACCTGCTCGCGCTCGGTGCCCGGATGTTCCGCCTCGCCTAGAGCGTGACGATCGTCGCGCCCTCGCCGCCTTCCGC